>DATCVA010000206.1:0-4775 GCA_036567205.1 Eoetvoesiella sp.
GAGTTTGTCGTTGTCGACTTTAAGCAGGCCTGTGGCGGGGTCTGTGCTGATGCCCAACTGCGCAAGCGAGCGAATGTCGCCCGATTCGCCGCTGACGTTGAGCACGCTGCGAACCTGGTTTTGCATCTGACGCGCCAGCGAGTCGCCGGTTAAGGCGCTGCTTTTCTGTGCGTCGGCGTTGTAGGACGTCAGCGTTTTAATAGTGCCTTGCAGGCTGTTGTAAGCAGTGACGAACGCGTTGATGGCCTTGGTTGTGCTGGCGTCGTCGCGGGTAATCGACAGGGAGTTGCCGGTGGCGTCTGCCGCATCGGCCTTATTCAGGGTTAGCGTGACGCCGTCAAGCACGTTTTCTACGACGTTGGTCTGGCTTTTGACTTCAATGCCGTTAACGGTGATCAACGCGTTCTGGGCGGGAGGGCCCGTCAATTGCATGCCGCTGGCCGGGGCCGGGGGGGCGCCCGCGCCGAAACCCATGACGTCCCGAAGATTGTCATTGCCTGCCACGGAAATTTCTGTCAGGGCCGCTTTTGCGCCGGTGGCCGCAGTCGTCAGCACCAGTTGAAAAGTGTCGCCGTCATTGACGACGGTGGCGTTGATGCCGAGCTTGGGGTCGCCGTTGATGGCCGCAACGATGTCGTTGAGCGATGTGCCTTTGCCGGTCAGGTCCAGAGTTTTGGGCTCGGCATCAGAGTCTGTTTTGAACGTAATGACGCCGCCAGTGCCAATGGTTGCCGTGCGATCGCTTTGGCGCGTTGCCACCAGGCTTTGGGAGGTGGCCAGTTGATTGACCACGACATTGTATTTGCCGGGAATGGCAGCGCTGGTTGAGCTGGCTGTGAAGGAGTCGCCGGTTACACTGGTTTTTAGCGCGCCCATCGTTTCAGCCTTGCCCAACGCCTGGCCGGCTTTGTTCAGCTCTTCGAGCGCGTTTTTAAGCGTTCCGTACGCGGAAAGGCGCTGTTCAGCGTTGATTTGCTTGGACTGAATAAGTACCAGGGCATTGTTTTCACTGTTGCGCAAATTATTAAGCAACTCTTCCAGTGGTAAACCTGAACCGACGCCGATTGATGAAACTGCCATAAGTAAATTCTCCTGATTAACTGTATTGTCTTGCATTTCGGCTGAGCTTAGTCGCCGCGACAGTCGTGGTATATCTTGCTATTTTGAGCGTTTGGCATTTTGCCGGAGTCAAAACGGGTTAATTTATTGCGGGCGGGTTTTAAAGTTAAAAGTTCAAGCCTTGGTGTTGACGCTTTGTCCCTGAAGCTGGACTATCATTTTCGCTACGCGTATGACGGCGTCGCTGGGTACCGTGCGCAGCACCTCGCCAGTAGCGCTGTCAATGATCGACACCACCACGCGCTGGGCTTCGGGGTCGACATCGAAGCGCATGCCGGTAGACCATGCTTCCATGCTGCTGTTAACCAGCTCCAACGCTTTTTCCAACGAGTTTTGAGAATCGCTGTCACCTTGCCGCGGCGAACTTAGCGCATTGTTGGCCTTTATGGTTTCGGCCGTCGCCGTAACTTGCATGGCGGGCTCGGGCAGCCTGGCCGGGCGCTCTGGCTCGATACCAACAGGGCTGACAGGAACTGAGCCGACATTGGACACAAGTGGATTAACCATTAGACTTACTCCATTGTTATTTTGTAAGCTGGCGTCAGGCAAATGTCACGACCGTCAGCGCGCCGTTTAGATGAAATAGATTAGGCAGGCAGCGGGGTTAAGCGAAGCCTCGACAAAGGTCTTAACGGCTTTCGATCAAAAAACTTTAGTATTTTTTGTTAAATCAAGGAATAGCCAATAAATTCCCGGGCTGATCTGCCCGCTCCGGGCATTGCAAACAGGTGACAATGGCGGGTCTGCATTTTTGTCCCGTGTATTTGCGCATGCCTACCTCTGAAGACCAATTGGTCGGACAGTACGCTCCTATGGTTCGCCGTTTGGCTCTACAGCTTGTTTCCAAGCTGCCAGCCAGCGTTGAGCTCGATGACTTGATGCAGGCAGGCATGATGGGCCTGCTGGATGCTGTGCGCAGGTACCAGCCAACCGACGAGGCGCAATTCGAGACTTACGCGGTTACACGGATTCGTGGTGCGATGCTTGATGAATTGCGCAGCCAGGACTGGTTGCCCCGCAGCGTACGCAGCAAAGCCAAAAGTATCGAGCACGCGGTACACCAATTGGGTCATCGTTTAATGCGGCCGGCCACCGAGGCCGAGATAGCCGCCGAGCTTGATCTGCCTTTGTCCGACTATCAGAATCTTCTGGAAGAGGCACGTGGCGTTCAGATTATCCATTACGAAGATTTGGCTCGCAATCAAATTGATAGCGGCGATATTCTGGATCATAGCCAGCTTCAGCCGCAAGACCAGAGCGAATGGGCCAATCCTTTAAACAAGCTGGTGTCTCAGGGATTGCGTGAGGCCCTGGTCACGGCTATTAAAGACTTGCCCGAGCGTGAACAGTTATTGCTTTCGCTGCAGTTCGAGCAGGATCTTAATCAAAAAGAAATTGGCGCCGTAATGGGTATTACCGAAGGCCGCGTCTCGCAATTGCGCTCGCAAGCCGTAGCTCGCATCAGGGCGGCTTTGGCGCAAAGCGTCTGGCACGAAAAACCCAGCGAAGCCGAGTTCCAGACATTGCTGTAGACGTATATTTTTACTGATCCGAGAGTCAAAAAAGGCTACCGGTCCCCTGGTAGCCTTTTTTGATTGAAAACGGAATTACTTCAGGTTAGCCTCGTTTGGCGGCTTCCTTTTTTTCACGCTGGAGTTCCTTTTTTTCTTTAGGAGTCCGGGTGGGTTCTTTTTTTGTCGCTTTTTTAGCGTCTTGGCTTTTGCTCATGATTTTTGCTCCAGTCAGTGGAAAAAAACAACGTAACGTGCTGTGTGGCGGGCAGCACAGTATAGGCCATCTACAGCTTGAAAAGGGCCATCGGTCGACACGCCGGATACGCAAGGCGAAGGCCAAAAGGTGGTAACCTTCAGGCTAATATTTAGCTGATGAAGTTTTGTATGCGACCGCCGTACGATGCTAAGTCACGTGTCTCAGAGAAACACAAATTGGATTACATCACATCTTGCAAGTTACCGACACCGTGGGCGATATTCAAGCTTCATGCCTTTGTCGAGCGCAAAACGGGTAAAGAACACGTGGTTTTAACGCTTGGGGATGTCGGCGATGGCGCTCCGGTGCTGGCGCGTGTCCATTCTGAATGCCTTACCGGCGATGGTTTATTCAGCCAGCGTTGCGACTGCGGCGCGCAACTTGAAACCGCCCTTATGAAAATTGCGGCCGAAGAGCGCGGAGTCCTGATCTATTTACGCCAGGAAGGACGCGGTATCGGCTTAATCAATAAAATTCGAGCCTATAACCTGCAAGATCAGGGTGCCGATACCGTCGAGGCCAACGAGCAGCTGGGTTTTGCTGCCGATCTGCGCAGTTACGATACCTGCAAGGCGGTGCTGGAACATTTTGGCATTACGCAGCTGCGGTTAATGACTAACAATCCTCGTAAAGTTCAGGCATTGGAAAAGTCGGGTATTGATGTCGTAGAGCGTATTCCCCTGCAGGTCAATCGCAACCGTTTTAATGAAGGCTACCTTAATACCAAAGCCGCTAAAATGGGGCACTTGTTTAAGGATTACCTGGGCAAAGAGTAAGCCTTGACTGACTATGTCCCACGACGCTGAGCTGACCTTACTTGTTTTTTCAAGACCCATAACGAGCCATGTGTCCATTGGTGTCTTGGTGTGACAGCGCGCGTAATTCGTAGTGCAGGGCGTTTTCTGGGTCTAGACCGGCCGGCAGTGGGCTATGCACTGGCCTTATTTCTGGCTGCCACCCTGGCATTTGGCATTGCTTCCCAGCTTCATGTGCAAAACGCCTACTGGGCGGCTATGCCTATCTGGGTCGTAGCGCAAGCGCAGCGCGGCCTTATGGTCGAGCGCGCAGTTTTTCGCGTGGTCGGTACGCTGGTTGGTTCGGCCGCCGGCTTCGCGATTTTGACACTGCTTCATGAACCTTTTCTGGCGTTGGCGATTTTGTGCGTCTGGATCGCCCTTACAGCAGGTTTGACGCATATGCTTCGCCGCGCTAACTCTTACGCTGCGCTAATGGCGGGCATAACGGCGGCTGTTGTTGTCCTGCCTTCTTTGTTGTCGGCCAAGCATTCCCTGGAACTTGCGGTTGCGCGGGTTGAGTGCACGCTTATTGGCGTTGTTGTTGTCACGATTGTTACGGGCCTGGTCACTCCCAATTCGCAGCGCGATGCATTTTATGGACGGGTGCGTCTATTGGCCGCAGAGGTGGTCAGCTACGTCGCGCATGTGCTTCAACGTAACGAGCACGATGAATCTGAACAGCGTATTCTGGCTGAAATCACCGAGGTAGAGGCTGCCGCCGATATGGCGTTGGCAGGCTCTATCGAGGGTTACCGCCGCATTCGGCATGTCAACGCGTTTGTGGCGGCATCATTGGCCCTGATGGCTGCCGCTCAAACTATGAAGCGACGCAGTGAACAACAAGGGGCTGCTTCGTCTGTATCACCGCGAGTCTTGATGGAATTTGCCGATCGGCTGCATACGGATCGTCCGCGGGACGCCGTTGATGCTGACTTGTACGCCGTTCTTGAAAAGACAGGGCTGGGGGCTACACAGTTAGGCGAAGCTCTTGTGCAACTGCTTGGGGCTCTTGCCGCGCTGTGCTCACCTAAAACAGAAAAAATCCGGGCTTTCGGTAAAAACTCAATTACGCTGGCCCCCCGGTACGAG
>DATCVA010000207.1:0-10130 GCA_036567205.1 Eoetvoesiella sp.
CCCATCTCGGCGCGGTGCGCGACAATGGTCACCATGCCATCAGGCGCGATAGAGACGAACACCAACGGATCGTCTACTACCCCACCGGGCATCGTATCGGCACCGTATTTTTTGGCGTTCGCCGCCCATACCGATCCGTTGGCGCTTACGGCCAGAAACAGCGCGCCCAGACTGCCTTGCAGAAACGTGCGGCGGGAGGGGTTTTGCGTTGTCGTCACCATTATTTTTCCCCTTGGGCCAGGTGGTTGGCAGCTTGCTGGATGGCCAAGCGGATGCGCGGGTAGGTGCCGCAGCGGCAAATATTGCCGCTCATGGCGTCCTCGATTTGATCTTCCGTTGGCGCAGGCGTAGCCTTAAGCAGGCTTACGGCCGACATGATTTGCCCCGCCTGACAATAGCCGCATTGGGCAACATTGTTCTCAATCCAGGCCTGCTGCACGGCTCGGCCGACTTGATCACTTTCTATACCTTCAATGGTCGAGATATCACGTCCGGCCACGGCCGAGATGGGCGTGACACAGGCACGGATGGGCTGGCCGTCCATGTGCACAGTACAGGCGCCGCACAGCGCCATGCCACAGCCGAACTTAGTGCCGGTCATGCCCAGCTCATCGCGCAGAACCCATAGAAGGGGCATATTTTCGGGAACGTTCACGTCTTTGGATTGGCCGTTGACTTGGAGGCGTGTCATGGTGAAAAAAGTTCCTGTATTTTTGAGGTGGGACGGTCGCAGAGCGATGACAATCGCCGCGGGCGATCAATGGTAACCTCCGGCATGGCATGGAGCAATATGTGATAATTGCATGCCCTTATGAATATTGCTCATGATTGTGCGTATCGCCTGGTGGGCGCCATGTACTTCCATCCTGTTCAGATAATGCATCGTTGCAGCGGTAATCACTGTTGATGGTCCATGAAATTAACTTGGTTGGTAATTTAGATGGTGCGTGACAACATTAAAGATATTCTTGCTTTTCTGGCCGTAGCACGCGAGGGCAGTTTTACTCGCGCGGCTGCCAAAATGGGAGTTTCCCAATCGGCGCTTAGCCACACTATTCGTGCTCTCGAAACAAGGCTGGGCGTGCGTTTACTTACACGCACGACCCGCAGCGTCTCGCCCACAGAGGCTGGCGAGCGACTGATGCAGACGGTGGCCCCACGGTTGCAGGAAATCGAAGCTGAAATTGCGGCGGTCAGTGAGCTTGGCGCTAAACCCTCGGGAACAATTCGCATAACAGCCATAGATCACGTGATCGACAACGTGCTATGGCCGCGTTTGGTAAACGTGCTGGCGAAATACCCGGATTTGCGCGTAGAGATAAACGCCGATTATCGTATGGTTGACATTGCCGCCGACCGCTACGACATTGGAGTGCGTTGGGGCGACCAAGTTGAAAAAGACATGATTGCCGTGCGGCTGACTTCTGACGTCCGCTTGATGATTGTTGGGTCGCCGGGCTATTTTGAAACGCATCCGGTGCCAGTCACTCCACAAGATCTTTTGAAGCACAACTGCATTACCCTTCGGCTATCCAGTAGCGGTGGCGTTTATGCATGGGAATTGACTAATGGAAAGCGCAAGCAGCAGGTGCGTGTCAATGGCCAAACCACGTTCAATAGTGTGTACCAGATGCTAAATGCCGCGATCAGCGGTAGCGGGCTGGCTTTTTTGACGGAAGATATCGCTGAATCGCATGTAAAAGCAGGGCGTCTGCGTAGCGTAATGGAAGATTGGTGCCCAAAGTTTCCTGGCTTGTACGCTTACTATCCAAGCCGTCGGCAGTCTTCTTTTGCATTACGGCTGGTTATTGATGCGATTCGATTCGGCGGTTGATTTGAGCGTGGAATGACGAAGCGTTCATGATGTGATAACCCGTCTTTTGTGTTTAAGTAATGCGGCTTGACGACAGCCAAGCACCTATTTATGCATGATAGTTATTCGTTATTCATAAGAGCTTGCAATTTTCATCCGTTTGCTCACCAACACCAACGTGATACCGCCGAGCACTGCTATGCATGCTAATACAATTCGCAGCGTTAACACTTCGCCTAGGAACGCAGTCCCAATTAGTGCAGTAAGGATGGGTACGCATAGTTGCACCGAACTGGCCTTGAGCACAGAAAGTTGCTTTATGACGGCATACCAGACTGCATACCCAAGACCCGAGGCAAACGCGCCGGAAAGTACGGCGCAAAGCACGCCTAAACCATCCCATTTAAGTGAGGCAAAAAATGGCACTATAGCGAGCAAGCCAAAGGGAATTGCCCGGATGAAGTTATCCGCGGTGGCGGCTAACGGGTCGGAAGTTCCTTTGCCAAGCACGGAATACCAACCCCAAGCAGCACCAGCGACGGTCATGAGGAACGCACTACCCAAGGGCGGCGCGCTACTGCCGGGGAGCAACAGGTATACAAGGCCGACGAGGCTTAGGAGCAAACCGGACATAGACAGCGGCGTCAGCCGCTCGCCCTTGAAAACGCCGTACAGAAGCATGGTGAGTTGTACGGTGCCGAAAAGAATCAACGCTCCTACACCCGACTCCATGTTTACATAGGCGAGCGAGAAGGTGATGGCATATAGGAACAGTGCGACAGCCCCGGCCCAACTTCCTGAATGCCGAGCCAGAACTGAAGGTCGTATAGGTGTTGATTGCAGAGTTGACGCTAATTTCAACCGAACCAGCACATACAGCACTAATGCGCCACTAACGAGCCGCAGTACGGTAAAGCTAAAAGGATCGATGTGATCATTCATAAGCGCCAGCCGGCACAGTATGGAGTTGCCAGCAAAGGCCAGCATGGCCGCACAGGTCAGCAGGGATAAGCGGGCGACCGAGGTTGCCGTTATGGCTAGGTTCTCGTCGGCAGACATTTTGTTTTGCCCCGGCAGCATCTTTAAGGTCCTGTTCTTTGCTACATCAAACGAATGGATGTTTCCACTAGCTTTGCAAGCGTATCATGTCAATGATCGATTCCGGTATGTGCCCCATGGGCGTGAGTACCAGTAATGTATATTCCATACGTGCGTCCATTCATCAAACTGATGTAACCAGTGTAGATAAACTGCGCGGACCGGAAAAGCGATGCTTTCCAAAGTAAGCTTTTGTTAAATACGAACGGAGGCAGGGGTTGTGCTAATCTTGGCGGTGTTTAACATCATTAGGCGCACATGCGATACGATATTACCGATTTAAGGGTATTCCTGACTGTCGTCGAAGAGGGCAACCTGTCGCGTGGCGCCGAACGTTGCCATCTGGCTCCTTCGTCTGTCAGTCTGCGCATCAAGGGATTGGAGAGTGCGGTGGGAACGCCGCTGCTCGTTCGTCGGGCTCGGGGGGTGGGCCCCACGCCGGCAGGTCAGGTAATGGTTGAGCATGCGCGTCGCTGCCTGGCCCAGCTTGAGCAAATGCACGCCGACCTGTTGCCTTACGCGCAAGGGCTCACGGGTCACATTAAACTGTTCGCCAATAACAACTCAATCAGCTCTTACATTCCGGACGATCTGGCGCGGTTTTTCAGCCGGCATCCCTCCGTGCGTATTACCCTGGAGGAACGCATGAGTCACGATATAGTCGCTGCAGTCAGTGCGGGCAGGGCAGACGTAGGCGTCGTGGCGCTGGAAACGGAATATCCGAATTTGATTTTCCTGCCGTATTATGAAGATCGGCTCGTTCTGGTAGCGCCGCTCGATAGCAAGCTTGCCGGGCAAGGAACAGTCAGTTTTGCCGAATGCCTTCATGAACCTTTCATCAGCCTGCAGCATGGCGCGGCGCTGCATACTTATCTAATGAATCACGCTGCTGCGTTGGGTGCTGCATTGGACCTACGTGTGCAAGTATCGGGGTATCGAGCTATTGCGCGCTTAGTGTCGTCGGGTGCGGGCGTCGGCATCGTCCCGCGCTCGGTACTCGAGGAAGCAGACAGTGAGCGTCTGGTCGTCATTGAGTTGTCCGATTCTTGGGCGCGTCGCGATCTGCACATTTGTGTCCAGCGTAATCCCGAGAGCCCCAATTATTTTCGAGATCAACTTGTAGAAATACTTCGCAGCAGTCCTGCTTCGAAAGAGACGGTAGCCGTTACCTCTTAATCCTAAACGTTCTTTCCTGATCCGTATTGCATTCTACTTGTGCTTGTAATAGCTCTCTGAAGAGCGCCCAGCTGCCTTCAATTAAAGTAGGGTTGCTCAGAATGGATCCGGCTGTAGCTCTATTTTTGTTTGTATTTTGCGAACGCTGGTTTTGATTTTTTAATTTTCCTGTGGACATATTCCCTTTGTTTTCGTTAGGGTAACCTTATCATCTGTGTCGGCACTGGCCTGCCGATGAACTTCGGCAGGCCAGGATAAGATGCTGGTTTCGCGCAACGACATACGAAAAAGAAACCTCGACTATGATTTTGATTACTGGTTTAGGCCCAGTTCTTTAATAAGTGCGCCATATTCCGAATATTCGGTCTTGATGCGTTCGTCGAATTCCTTGGTTGAGGTAGCGATTACGTCTATGGACATGGCTCCCAATGTTTCCTTTACGTCCTCCATTCCTACTATACGGGCGATCTCGGCTTGCAGCGTTTGTACGATATGGTCTGGGGTGTTTGCGGGAGCAAGTAGTCCCAACCACATTTCCGCTTTGTAATCATTAAGCCCAACTTCGGCAATGGTCGGAACGTTGGGTAGGGCACTGAAGCGATTTGGCGTTAAAACAACGAGTGGGCGCAATGCACCCGTCTGGATGTGAGGTAGGGCAAGGGCAGCGGGTATCACGTTCAGATCGACCTGTCCGCCCACCACAGCAACCGCTGCTGGGGTGACTCCGCCGTAGGGAATCTGTTTCATGCTGATGTCAGCCATTCGGTTAAACATTTCTGTGGCCAGATGTACCGAACTTCCGTTACCGGACGACGAGTAATTCAGTGCGCCGGGCTTGGCTTTTGCCAGATCGATGAGTTCCTTGACGGTATTGGCCGGGACTTCAGGGTTAACCACCAGCAAATGTCGCACCGATGCGAAAAGCGTGATGGGCTTGAGATCGCCAAGAGGGTCGTAGGGCAGCTGCTTGATTGTGTGCGGCGCCATGGTGTGGCTGCTGGGCGTGCTGACCAGCAATGTGTAGCCGTCGGGTTTAGCTTTTGCTACATAGTTTGAGCCGATGGTACCGGTAGCACCTGGGCGGTTCTCGACAACGACAGCTTGGCCCAGGGACTCTGATAATTTTTTTGCGATGATTCGAGCTGGAATGTCTGCTCCGCCTCCCGCTGCGAAGGGCACGACGATATTGATGGGTTTTGTGGGATAGGTTTGAGCCATTACCGGATTTATGCAAAGCGCTGCGATGCAAAGCGATCGAATAATGAATGAATTTTTTTTCACGATGTGGTCTCCTTGAGTTTTAGTTGTGTGAGCTATATGACGCGATTGACTGGCATGTTGCGCTCTTCGTCGCGGCGATGCAGTCGATGTGCGTAGCTGTGGGGCAATAAGTCGTAGGCGTGTTTATCGCCCAGTTCTTTGGCAGCGTGGGCGGGCCAGTGGGGGTTCCACATCACTTCGCGTGCAAGCGCAATCAGGTCGGCCCGGCCGTTTTGAAGTATGCCTTCCGCTTGGTGTGCCGTGGTAATCATGCCAACCGCCATAGTCTGAACGTCGGCTTCTTCCCGGACTCTATGCGCATATTCCACTTGATAGCCCGGTACGCGCGGCACAATCGGCATCGAGGTCGAGCCCGAAACACCGCCCGAAGAGCAGTCTATGACGTCCACGCCCCGAGCTTTTAGTTCACGGGCCAGGGCAACGGTATCGTCAATGTCCCAAACTCCTCCCTTGCCGTCGACCGAGGAAACTCGGAAGAACAGCGGTAGCGATTGGGGCCAGGCCGCGCGTACGACCTCGGCTACTTCCAGCGCGAAACGCATGCGTCCTTCACGATCGCCGCCATAAGCGTCGGTGCGCAGGTTCGTTAATGGCGAAAGAAACGCGTGTATTAAATACCCGTGGGCACCGTGTATTTCCAGAATGTCAAAACCTGCGTCGACCGAACGAAGCGTTGCTTCCCTCCACTGGGCAAGAACCGCCCGAATGTCTTGCCGGCCCATCTCTTTAACCTTGGGCCATTGCTGAGAAGGGTTGATGACACTGGGTGCGGTCACCGTCCATGGGGGGTATTTAGCCGGGCTGTTTTCCGGAGTAAGCGGGGTCCAGTTCTTCAGGGCGCCATGACAGGACGCTTTTCCGCCAGCGTGGCCAAGTTGAATAGCCGGAACAGATCCGTGAGCTTTGATGAAGTCATTGATGCGCCGGTATTGCGCGATGTGGGTGTCTGACCATATTCCTGCGCACTCGTAGGTTTTTCGGCCATGGGGTTCAATCGCGGTTTCTTCGCCGAAAATAATACCGAGGTGGCCGGGGGTGTGAGGCCGACGCTGAAGTCATCTTCAGCGCACTCGCCAATGCTGGCGCGGACTTCGTTCACATGACCGAGTTCGAGCGCGGCCCTGGTCAACCTGGATCTGCCGACAGTGTTTGCGGCTAAGCCTGAACGCAGAGCCTTAGATAGCGCTACCCTGGGCCCGATTGCCAACATCAACGACAGTCAGCCTGTCTTTGGCATGACGGAGCAGGCAATTGATGGACGAACGACCCCGACTCATCCGTCCATTTTTCAAATTAATTCACCACAATATTGGCGTTTTTCGCTAGCTTTACCCAGAACTCTTCGTCTTTGACCAGAAACTTGCTAAAGTCCTGGGGGGATTTCGACACCGATGTCTCGGTGCCTTCGCGTGCCAGTGCCGTTTTGACCTTTGGGTCGCTCATGGCGATTACAGCGGCGTCGTAAATCTTTTGCACGACCGGAGCGGGAGTGTTCACCGGTACGAAAATGCCATACCAGAACTCCAGGTTGTATTCCGGAAGTCCTGCCTCGCGCATGCCGGGCAAGTTCGGCACCAGGGCCGAGTTTTCTTTGGTGCTGACTGCAATGGCGCGCAGTTTTCCACTGTCCACTTGGGCCAGAACCGATGTTGCGGTGCCAAAGCTAAGGTGTGTGTCGCCTGCCATGACCGATTGGATGGCCGGCGCGCCGCCGCGGTACGGGACGTGAGTCATTTTTGTGTCTGTCAGGAGCGTGAACAGCGCGGCGCCCAGGTGCGGCGCCGATCCATTGCCCGAAGTGGCGTAGTTCAAAAAGCCTGGTTTGGCCTTGGCTGTCTTGATCAGATCCGCCACGGTTTTGATATCGGTTTTAGTGTTGACGGCCAGCACTAACGGCGAGGTCGTGATTTTTGTTACGGCTTTCAGGTCTTTCGACGTGTACGTGGTATTGGGGTTTAGCGCAGGGTTGATGGAGATGCTGCTGGGGCTGGCAATTAACAATGTATAGCCATCTGGGGGCGCCTTGACAACATAATCGGCGGCAATGCTTGATCCGGCCCCCGGTTTGTTTTCGACGACAACGGTCTGCTTCAGTGCTTTACTGAAGGCTTCGCTCATGAGGCGGGCAACCGTATCGGCCGCCCCGCCGGGCGCAAATCCGATGACGACGCGGACGGGGCGGTTGGGGTAATCAGCAGACTGCGCAGAGGCGTGCGCGGCCATTACACTCAAACTGCATGCGAATACAAAGTGGGCGGTTTTCATGATGTTGTCTCCTTGGTATTTCTATGTTGTGTTGGTGTTCAGGCTGCGGATACCCGCAGTACTATCTTGCCTGCGTGGCGGCCTGCCTCCATGCAGGCCTTGGCTGCCGCCAGATCTTCAAAATTGAATTGTTTGTCGACCTGGGGTTTTATTGTCCCAGCACTGAAGTACGGCAGTACATCGGACGTAAAGCGGGGTAGAGCGGCTGCACGTTGCGCTTTTGTGCGCAGTTTGTTTGACACGCCAAAGAGCGAGAGCCGCTTGGCATGTAAAGCTTCAAGATCAAGGTCGCCGCGAAGCATGCCGTCAACGTAGCCGACAATGGCTAGCCGGGCTTCGAAGGCGGCTGCACGTATATTCTCTGCAAAGACGCTTCCCCCGATGGCATTGATGATAAGGTCCGCCCCGTGCTGCTCTGTTGCCGTCATGACACCATCGGCAAAATCTGCGGCGCGCGTGTGCAGGCCGACGTCCAATCCAAGGTCCTTCAGCATTTCCAGTTTTTCCGCCGAGCCGGAAGTGCCGATTACGTTCGCTCCCAGCGCCTTGGCCAATTGCAGCGCGGCGACGCCTACGCCCGATGATGCTCCATTAATCAATACCCATTCGCCTGCTTTCAGCCGGCCCTGAAGTACAAGCATGTCGAAGGCGACCAGGAAGGTCAGAGGCAGGCAAGCCGCTTCTTCCCACGACAGGCTGTCTGGCTTGGGCATGGCTTCCGCGGCTTCCATTAACGCGTATTCAGAAAAGGCGCCTGCGCACCGGCCCATGACCTTATCACCGACCTGGAATCCGGTCACGTCTTGTCCCACACTAATCACTTCGCCTGCGCCCTCTCCCCCGATTTGTTTCCAGCTGCCCGCTTTTCCATGCAAGCCATGGCCTAACACGAACTCGCCGCGGTTCAAGCCGGCCGCCTGTATGCGAACCAACAGTTGCCGGGAGTCTGGCTCGGGTGCCGGAGTTTCACGGCACTCTAGAAAAGTGTCCGTTTCGGTCATTTGCATCCAATAGCTTTTCATTTTTTCTCCTGGTGCTGGCGTGCTTGTTGAGGTGTCTGAGCGGTTGATTTTCAACTTTAATTGTCTACAATTTACAATATTAGTCGACAATAATCCATAGGGTTTTAAGAGGGTTTTCAGGAAAAACCAGAGTCCTTGGCTAAAGATGTCAGGTTATAGCCGGGGCTTATTAAGGTAAAATTGCAGCATGTCTTCTACTCCTTCCTCCGCACGTTCCACGATTCTTTCGCAAACCGTAGTAAGCGAACTCGAGCGTCTGATCTATTCCGGGGAGTTCATGCCGGGCGAACGCCTGAACGAAGCAGCACTTGCAACAAGAATGGGCACCAGCAGGGGCCCCATCCGTGAAGCCATGAAGGTGCTTGCCGGCCTTGGGCTGGTGACTTCAGTGCCAAACAAGGGCGTATCTGTCAGGCAACTTTCGGTACGTGACATGATCGAGGTCTATGAATTGCGTGCGGTGGTTTTCGCTTATGCAGCGGAACGCGCCTGCGAGCATTTTTCCGAGAAATATGTTGCCCGGTTCGAGCAGCTTCTAGACGAGATGGATGCCGCTTGTAAAGCCAATGACGGAACCACCTATTACGAGCTGAATCTGGCCTTTCACGACCTGATACTTGATCTGTCAGGCAATCAGAGGGCAAAGCAGACCTATGGCGATTACGTAAAAGAGCTGCATTTGTTCCGGCGCAAGTATTTCAACGTCAGCGGCAATATGCGCCGCTCGAATGCTGAACACCGGAAAATTTATGAGGCGATCGCTTCAGCCAATCCAAAGAAAGCCTGGACGGCCGCGCAGCGCCATGTGCTGGGCGGAAGATCAAGACTACTTTCCACCCTGGAAGAGCCGTGGGTAGGGTAAGGGGGACACCTGGGTATCTGGCCAGATACCCAATTATGGACGCTTAAATTGCGGGGGTCTTTTTTCCAGGAGCGCCTGGACGGCTTCTTGAATTGCTCCCAGCTTGAATAAGTATTCAGCGCTTACCATTTCCGGTCAGCGCCATTTAGCACGCGGCAGATGCACTGGCCCTTGATACCTATCAGCACGAACTAAATGTTGAGTCGGCCAAAGTCGTAAGCTTTAATTAAAACATAGGCCTGGAATTGGTATGCATAAAGGTTTCAGTTCGTAATCGCAATGTGAAAGAGCCTGGTAACCGAGGGTGGTTACCAGGCTCTTTCGTATGAAACCCGGCCCGCTGATTCATGGGCCGGTTTGCCTTGCGGTTATTTGCTTCCGAGCGAGAGCTTGGGCACGATACGGGAATAGATCTCGCGCTCGTCATCAACAACCTTTTGGTAATCGGCTGACCCAAGGAAAGCGGGGCTTGATAAGGCTGCGGTTACGGATTTACGGAAAGCTTCGGATTCGACCGCCACCTTAATGGCCGACTCTAGTTTGGCCATTACCTCCGGGGGCGTCCCTTTGGCCACAAAAAAGCCAAAATCCGCGCCCAGGGCAAGGTCAACAC
>DATCVA010000208.1:0-2518 GCA_036567205.1 Eoetvoesiella sp.
CCGCACCGGCTTTGTACATCAGGCGGCCATGGATGACATGGCTACGCTCGCTGAACATGAGGTCTACGCCTGTGGCGCGCCCGTCATGATCAACGCTGCGCGTCAGGGGTTCGTGCACGAGCGCGGCCTGGATCGTGACGCCTTCTATTGCGATGCCTTCGTGCCCACCGCGGCAAGCGGGCCCGATACCGCGCCGGAACCGGCCCTGGCCGCGGTTGCAGCGGCGTCCGTATAGCGGCATAGAGTTCGCGCCGCCGCTTTGAACTAAAAAGCCCTGCGATTCATGTTCATAATGAACCGCAGGGCTTTACCGTTACTGCCAAGGCCAGGCCTTAGAAGCGGTACGAAGCACCCAGGTAAATCACGGGAATGACTTTGTATTTTTCAACTTTGTCTTTGATTTCGTCTTCCTGCTTATTGATTTCAGCCTGGGCATTGCCGTTGGTTGCCGCATTAAGTTTTGTGCGCACTGAGTCGCTGACGTTGAAGTCCACTTTCGGCTTGCCGAAATACACGCCAAGGTCAGCCACAAAACCCCAACCTGCCTGTGCTTGCTGACCCACGTTATGGCCCCAGCCAATACCCAGGTATGGCGTAACCGACGGGTATTTGACACGTGCATGTGCCGTATCGTCGCCGCCGTAAGCGATAGTTGCGTCACCGATGGTAACTTCGCCGCTTGAGTTGGCGCGTCCGTCGGCAGTGATACGTGTGTCGCGTACACCCAGACCGGCTGTCAGGCGAAAACCATTGTTCATCGGAAACCAGTCGCCGTAAATCGTGCCAACGTTATTACGCAGCTTGGCTTTGTAGTCGAAGTCGCTTGACGTGCCATTTTTACTGAAGCTGCCGGCTGTCGTTACATCGCCGCGCAGGGTGAATTTTTCGGAAATGCCGTAGGAATACCCCAGCCCGGCGCCCAAAAAGCCAGCCTTGCCATATACCTCGTGAGTCGCCGCGATTGCGCTGGAGGAAGCCATGGCTAAAGCGCCAATTAGTGTTAGTTTGGTGATTGTCCCGCGCATAATAGTCCTGAAAGAAGATTTAAAAATACCGGCGTAATGTAATTAAATGATTCGAAAATTACATTTAAGAAATGAATTTATACATTTTGAATTGTTTTTGACAATGGGCCGCCCGTCTTATTGATTTAAATGGCGCTTTTAAGGTGTTTTTAAGCGACAGTTTTTTCTTTCCTTAGGCCCCGATTTAAGCATTTTCCAAATTCAAATATCGATAATGAGATGAATTCTGACTCGCGCTGAGCTTGCACGCCGTAGTAAATAGTTCTATTATTAGAACTATAGTGTTAACTGGTGATTCAAATGCAAAAAAGAGTGCGTATAGCAAACTGCTCTGGGTTTTACGGGGACAGGATTTCGGCCGCAAAAGAAATGGTCGAGGGCGGTCCCATCGATGTGTTGACAGGGGACTGGCTGGCAGAGCTGACCATGCTTATTCTGGCTCGTAACCGTGCGAAACCGGGCGGCAAGGGTTATGCAACGACCTTCATTTCACAAATGGAACAGGTCTTGGCTTCGTGCCTGGAAAAAGGAATCAAAGTCGTCTCGAATGCGGGTGGGCTCGATCCGCAAGGCTGCGCGGAAGCAATAAAAGACGTAGCGACGAAACTCGGTTTGAATCCACGCATTGCCTATGTCACGGGAGACGACTTGCTGCCCCGCATGGCTGAGCTTGGCCAGGAAATTAAATCATTCGAGACTGGCCAGCCGCTGGGTAGCCATCGTGCCCAATATTTGACGGCCAATGTGTATCTTGGCGGTTGGGGAATTACAGAGGCCTTGCGTCGGGGTGCGGATATTGTCATTACCGGACGGGTCACCGATGCTGCGTTGATTTCCGGTGCTGCCGCCTGGTTTCATGATTGGTCAGCCGACGATCTCGATGCCTTGGCTGGCGCTGTGGTGGCCGGGCATGTCATTGAATGCGGGACTCAGGCAACTGGAGGGAACTATTCGTTCTTTCAGGAGCTTCCAGGACTGGATAAGCCCGGGTTTCCATGGGCCGACGTGTTTGCTGACGGCTCCGCCCTGATCGGTAAGCATGAAGGCACCGGAGGGCGCGTGTGCGCTGGAACAGTGGTGTCACAACTGCTGTATGAAATTGGGGGTGTGCAATATTTTGGCCCGGATGTAACAACCCGATTTGACACCATCAAAGTAGAAGAGATCTCCGAAGACCGCGTCCTTCTGTCGGGTGCGAAGGGCGAACGGCCTCCGGCTACCTTGAAGGTAGCGCTGAATGAAGTAGGTGGATATCGCAACGATCTTTCGATTGCTCTAACCGGCCTTGACATCGAAGCTAAGGCAGAGCTTGTAGAGCGATCTTTCTGGCGTGCTAATCCCTATACGCCAGACCAGTACCAAAGCGTAACTACCCAGTTGGTTCGTACAGACAAAACAGACCCGGCTTCAAACGAAGAGGCCGTAGCGGTCTGGAATATTACGCTCAAAGACCCCGACGCCCGCAAGGTTGGAAGGGCAGCTTTTAATGCGGT
>DATCVA010000209.1:0-3210 GCA_036567205.1 Eoetvoesiella sp.
ACACTTTCCTGGCCAGACGGATTGACGGTACCGGGTTGGCCCGTAATCTGATGTATTGCCGAAAGCGCCGCAGCGGCACCAAACAGTAGATGATTGAACTGGCTCGTGGTTCCAGTTGAGCCACTCAGCACGGAGATACAAGCGCTGGTGAGCCCTGGAAAAGCAGACGATACGCCGATGGCTTGGCGCCATTAGCATCAGCTTAAAATATGGCCTCGATCGCTATTGACGAAAGACATAATGGCGCCAAGCGCTTCATTCGAATTCTCGTAATAGGAAATCGCAAAGGCATAGTCCCCCTGCGGTTCTGCGCGCGCCATCTCCTCCACTCCGCTGAGCATCGTTTTCATGTGCGCAACAAAGTCCAGGGGTTCATTCTCGTCTCTAGGCACGATTGTGTCAGCTTCGGTGCCGGTAAAACTACCCGCGATCTGAAGCGGAATCTCTTGCCGCCGAAAAAGCTCCCCAGCGAGATTGGACATCTCCCTTGGGGTGATATTGTGGAAATCGTATTGGCTCAACAGATCACGCAACGACGGGCTTTGCAGGTCGGTGGGCGCAGCCGTATGAACGCTGCTGCTATCGGCCTCGCGGGAAATGGCAAATCTGGCCGACTTGGATAAATTGACTATGGTGCTAGGCGAACTGCCCGCCGCCTCCGAAGCTGTGGCTTTTAGCGCCGCCGATAATTGTGGCGCTTGGCTGCCCGATTGAACAACACGGGGCGCATGCTGCTGAAGGTTCACTATTCCAGTTGGACCATGCATTTTGATCAAAATTGGCTCCCCTGCGAACATAATATTGGTGTTTGACACGGGGGCTTAGCGCCATGACGCCAAACCCCTTAACGTTTTACAACGGTATCGAGTACTTCAGCCGCCAGCTTGAGCCGCCGGGTATATTGCGCACAGTAAACCGATACGTCCCCGGAACTGCTGGGTAGGTGATATTAAAAGCAGACGCCACGACGCTCCAATTTCCCCCACCGTTGTCCTTCTCTAATCGGAATTCGTTGTTGAAAAGCAAACCTGTCGTAACTTCCAACTGCCCTTGAATACTGCCTCCCTAATGCATTAACGGCACAAAAGGCCAAATACTTAATTCAATACCTATCACAACTGGCTGCCGCTCATGAATAAATGGGATCTGCCCCACGCTTTAGGCGTAGTGCAATCCGTTGCGAATCGAAGAGATAGAACTCGAAAGCTTCCAGCAGAAGTCGCACCTCCAACTGAGGCGGGGAATTGCTGGCCATTCAACACGATTGCGCCGCGCGCTGCGCCACCCGGCGAGCCGACGAAGCACGGGAAGCCTTCTAGGGCAATGATCTTGATTCCCGAACGTCGCCATCATTGTCATAAGGCCGCAACGGCTTCTCGGAAAAACTCTTGATACCCCAGTCGCACCTTCCCGTTGACCCCTTGCGTGCAACGAAAGGCCTGTCTCTTACCTGGGACAAAATTTGAGGCTTTATGGGAAAGACAATATATGTCGACGACTCCAGCTGTCTATTTTGGAATACTGCTAGCTGGTTTCGCTATCATCGAATTTCCAGCTCACTGGCATGGCAATCGATAGCTCTATTGCCGAAACTCATGAATCGGTGAACTTCTCGTCATGCAAACCCTACTCCCAACCCAGGCGCTTTTTGAGCAGACTCCATACGAACGTGAATTCTGCGCGTCCATCGCAGGCTCGTCGGGCAATGCCATTGCTCTCGATCAGACACTGTTCTCCCCAACCGGAAGGGGACAGCCGGGAGACACCGGCATTATCTACGCCCCCCCTTGATCGCCGACGCCAGCGGCGAAAACTGTTGACCTCCCGCCTACTGAGCGCTCTGGCGACCAGAAGCAGGGATTTCCATTTGACGTTTGGGCGGCGGCCCTCAAGCTGGCCAGCTCGAATCGCTTTGCCTGCCGCAGGCTGTGCAAGTCGTCTATGCACCAGCCCAAAATGCTAGGCCATTTCCTCCAATGGCGTTACATGCATGTCGACGTGAATATCATCGAATGGGCAAAGCAACGCGCCGCTATCCTCTTTTTCCAGCAGCCCCAGGGCGACCAGCACCTGCGCATCTTCGTGCACACGCTTGACGCCGCGATTCAGACGACGCGCAAGTTCGCGCACGCCAACCGTGCCACTACCCATCATTTCGCGCACCATCTGCCAGCGCAGCCCGGACAATTGACCAAAAAATGCAGCTGGCGACTCGAAATTGAGGCTTTCGCCCTGGTATTCGCCTGTGGCAACGCCATGGGCCGCACGCTGGCCGGCGACGCGCAGCGCATCCTTCCAGCTTTTGCCCGTAGTAATAGTGAGTGTACGTTTCATAATGCCTTCCTCCGCTTATCGACTTCGGAAATAAAATCTTCGATCAATTGCTCCAGGCTGGTGAACTGGTATGGCAGTTCCTGCCCGTCCAAGTGCATGTGATCGCCCTTGCCGCGCTCATTGTCAAAACCGACGATACGTTGACCGTTGCAGGCGTAAACCAATCGATACTTGAGACCATGGGTCGTCGGAGGCACTGGCACAGGTACTTTCCAGACTATTGGTTGCACGATGGCACCGGCGGCATCCACCGTTTTGTGGTCCATGATGAGTTTGGCTTTCATGTTGTCAATTATGGCAACGTCCATCTATGTTATCAATAGAGACATCATTTCGAGAAGCCAAGTCTACTCCCCATAGGCGTCGGCCAGGCTCAATGGGCCGGATATGCCGCCGTCCTGGTCGCCTTGCTTGGCATCAGCGCGGGCACGCTATACCAGAAGAAGTTCGTGCACGGATGCGAGCTTGATAGAACTGCGGTTGCGACTTAGGTGAAGAACGCGGCCGCTGAATTTCGGGTGCGCGCCTTCCTGGATCTCGTCGCCGAACGGGTCGATATCGGTGTGCTGATCCTGTTCGATACCGATACCGAAACCGAAACCTCTACCCCGAACCATGTCGTCTTCATCGTCAGCGCAAATAAATGCGCTTGTGGTCATCGAAGCCACAATTCACATAGCAGTCGTCACCCACGCTGCAACAGATGCTGCACGCCCAGCCAGCCCCAATAGATGCGGTGGTGATGAATCAAATCGTTTTCAATCTCCATGACCTCGACAATATCAATTTGCTGGCCGCCGGGGATTTCGCGCGGGTACTCCCACACCAAGGTGTTTCCACGACTGAACCACAGGCCCGTCCGATACCAGCGGACCC
>DATCVA010000210.1:0-3307 GCA_036567205.1 Eoetvoesiella sp.
ACCTTATCGTCTACAACCCCGACAACCAGTACGCAGCCAACATCGAACTGGCTGCCGCCCCCCGCCTGATTCCTCAACGTGGCGCAGCCACCGCTGCTCTGGAAAAAACAGCGACACCCGATGCACCAAAATGCGAAATCGTCGCGCAGCAACTTAACCGCCCGCTTTCCGACACCGTCAAATCCATTGTGCTGGCCACAGATGCCAGCGACGATCAAGGCGAAACCAAATTGTGGCTCTTGCTGCTTCGGGGCGACCATGAGTTGAACGAAGTCAAGACCAGCAAGCTTGCTGGCTTCGAAAACGGCTATCGCTTTGCAACGGAAGAGGAAATCCAGGATACCTTCGGCTGCATACCTGGCTATTTGGGGCCCATCAATCCTGTCAAACCGCTTTCGATCATCGCCGACTTCACCGTGGCGAACATGAGCAATTTTATTTGCGGCGCCAATACCGAAGGGTTCCACTACACCGGCGCCAATTGGGGACGCGACCTTCCAGAACCCGCAGCAGCTGATTTGCGCAACGTCGTTGCCGGCGATCCAGATCCGCAAGGGGGACAATTATCCATACAGCGCGGCATTGAAGTCGGCCATATTTTCTTTCTGGGCGACAAGTATTCAAAAGCACTCGGCGCCACGTTCCTCGAAACAGACGGTAAGCCGGCCGTGCTGCAAATGGGCTGCTACGGCATTGGCGTCAGCCGCATTGCCGCAGCCGCCATTGAACAAAACCACGATGAAAAAGGAATCATCTGGCCAAAAGCCATTGCGCCGTTTGAAGTCGTTATATGCCCTATGGGCTTCAGCAAAAGTGAAACAGTTCGCAACACGGTAGAAGAGCTCTATACTCAGTTGCAAAGCGAAAGTGTGGATGTCATTGTCGATGATCGCGATACGCGCCCGGGCGTCATGTTCGCCGACTGGGAACTTATTGGTGTGCCGCTGCGTATCACTATCGGCGAGCGGGGCCTGAAAGATGGCATCCTTGAAATTCAAGGCCGGCGGGACGAAACCGCAGCAAAGATTCCCATCGCAGAAGCACTCGCGTACGCCCTGGAACGATTAAAATCGATGTAATGCAGGCACCCGCCGCAGATACTGCGGCATGCTTGTAGCCCGGCCCTGCAAAGCCGGACTGTCACACCGCCTAACGAATCTCATGCCAACTGAAACAACCGAACCGCTTTCTACTTTAAATATTCGCGTATATTACGAGGACACCGACGCCGGCGGCGTGGTGTTTTATGCCAACTATCTAAAATTCTTTGAAAGAGGTCGTACAGAGTGGCTACGTCGTTTAGGAGTAAATCAATCCGAACTTGCAATACGCGAACATCTTATGTTCGTAGTAAAAGGGGTTGAAATACAATATCGCAAGCCAGCCAGGCTTGATGATTTACTGTCGATACGCAGCCAAATTACTCATGTCGGACGTGCCTCTGTCCACTTCAGGCAGTTTGCCGAACGTAGCGGTCAATTGCTGTGCGAAAGCACTATTCAGGTCTGCTGCGTGGACACGAACACATTTCGGCCCGCTGCACTCACTCAAGAACTTAGAACTCTTTTGGAAAAGGTTCAGGACTAACTATGCAAGCCTCTAGCGACATGTCGTTGCTGACTTTACTGATTCATGCCAGCTTTCCGGTACAACTGGTCATGCTGGTATTACTGGGTATCTCCATCCTGTCATGGACATATATTTTCAGCAAGCGCTCGGCCTTAAAGCGGGCTAATGCGCAAACTCGCCGTTTTGAAGACGATTTCTGGGCAGGCGGCGACCTGTCTGTTTTGCAGCAAGCCATTTCCAGCCGCCACGGCGAACACGGGGCCCTGGCGCGAATCTTCGACGCCGGAATGACCGAATTCGTTAAGGCGCGACGCAGCAATGGCACCACCGACGCGGTCCTTGACGGCCCCCGGCGCGCAATGCGGGCGACATACCAACGTGAAATGGACGGGCTGGAGTCGCATTTAAACTTCCTGGCATCAGCGGGCTCGGTAAGCCCATACATTGGCTTGCTCGGCACTGTGTGGGGAATCATGCACGCATTCATCGGGCTTTCAACAGTGCAGCAGGCTACGCTTGCGTCGGTTGCTCCGGGGATTGCCGAAGCGCTTATTGCTACGGCCATCGGTCTGTTCGCCGCTATTCCCGCCGTCGTTGCCTATAATCGCTACACCAACGAAATCGATCGCCTATCAATACGATTCGACAGCTTTATCGATGAATTTCTTAATATCTTGCAACGTCAGGTGCACTAATGCCTTCTATTCGCGGCAGTAGCGGCCGGGTGGGCCGCCGCCTTAAAAATGAAATCAACGTGGTGCCATACATCGATGTGATGCTGGTCCTCCTGGTCATTTTCATGGTAACGGCCCCGATGATTACACCGGGCCTTATCAACCTTCCTTCCGTGGGGCAAGCCACTGAAGTGCCTGCCACTCCGGTTGAAGTCCAAATCGAAGAGGACGGATCAATTTCACTGCGCATGCGTCAAGCCGGCTCCGAGTTTAAAAAAATCAATAGCCAGGACGTGGTTAGTGAGGTTCAAAGCCGGATTACCGCCGAGACGCCAGTCGTGATCGCGGCCGATGGCCGCGTACCCTATGACACCGTTATGAAAGTAATGGATCAACTGCGATCCAGCGGCATTACCCGGTTAGGCCTGCTCGTCGATCAAAAATCCGGAACGGAACCGCTAACGAAATAGCCGGACTGTTGCCCAAGCAGTTCAAAGGACAACTTTTAGCAACCTCATGAAGCAAAGAAAACACGCCGAACCGACCCCTCTTGAAAGAACGCCCGAGCAGCAAGACGAGCGCCGTGGACTGCTGTATGCCGTATCCGCCCACCTGCTGATACTACTGATCATGCTGTTTGGCTTTATGGCAACAGCTCCAAGCGATCCCAATCCGGTTCAAATTGAGCTTTGGGCCGACGGCACCACCCCGACTGCAGCCGAACCCGAAACTCAGCCGGAAACGCCTCCGGAGCCTCAGGAAGTACCAACGCCCGAGCCTAAACCCGAACCGGAGCCCGCTTCGGAGCCTGAACCTGCACCCCCGCCTCCTCAGCCAGAACCAAAACCAACACCTCCGCCCACCGAGGCGGCGCCTACCCCCGAGCCCATGCCGCAGGTAGATCCGGACATTGCACTCGAAAAAGCACGCAAAGAGCGCAAGAAACAAGAGGAAGAAAAGGCTGCCCAACTAGCTGCCGAGAAAGCGGCCGCAGCTAAAGCCGCAGCCGCCGCAGCGGCTGAAAAAGCGCTGGCCGACAAAAAGGCCAAGGAACTGGCGGCACA
>DATCVA010000211.1:0-4207 GCA_036567205.1 Eoetvoesiella sp.
CGTAATCTGCAATACGTGGGTGCACGGACCCACCTTGCCCGACGGACGCCGTGTACCGATAGTGCTGATGGGCGACGCGGCGCACACGGCACATTTTTCGATTGGTTCGGGGACCAAGCTGGCGCTCGAAGACGCAATTGAATTGAGCCGCTCCATCGCCGGACACCACAACGATTTGGCGGCTGGCTTAAGCCACTATCAAGAAGTGCGTAGCGTTGAAGTGCTAAAAATTCAAAATGCGGCCCGTAACTCCACCGAATGGTTCGAGAATGTCCAGCGGTACGCCACCTTCGAACCCGAGCAGTTTGCCTATTCGCTGTTAACGCGTTCGCAACGTATTTCTCACGAAAATTTGCGGCTGCGCGATCCGGCCTGGCTGGAAGGCTTCGAGCGCTGGATGGCCGGCAAAGCGGGGGCAAGCACCTTGGTCGACCGCCCTGTGCCTCCCATGCATACGCCATACACGGCTCGCAGCGTTACCCTGAAAAACCGTATCGTGGTGTCGCCAATGGCCATGTATTCCAGCGTTGATGGTACTCCGGGCGATTTCCATCTTGTGCATCTGGGCGCGCGCGCCATGGGTGGCGCGGGCCTTGTTATGGTGGAAATGACCTGCGTCTCGCCGGAGGCGCGTATTACCCCGGGATGTCCGGGGTTGTGGAACGATCAGCAAACCGTTGCCTTCAAACGTATTACCGATTTTGTACATCAAAATTCCACAGCCAAAATAGGCATACAGCTGGGACATGCCGGCCGTAAGGGCTCTACCAAGGTTAGCTGGGAAGGTACCGATATGCCTCTGGACTCCGGTAATTGGCCACTGGTTTCAGCTTCGGCACTACCCTACATTGAAGGTGTGTCGCAAGTGCCGCAGGCCATGACCCGTTCGCAAATGGATGAGGTGCGCGACGAGTTCGTGGCTGCAGCCAAACGGGCCGGGCAGGCCGGTTTTGATTGGCTCGAGTTGCACTGCGCGCACGGCTATTTGTTATCGAGCTTTATTTCTCCGTTAACGAATCATCGCACTGACGAATACGGCGGTTCGCTGGACAATCGCTTGCGCTATCCGCTTGAGGTTTTTAATGCAATACGAGCTGTCTGGCCTAAAGAGCTGCCCATGTCCGTGCGTATATCGGCCCACGACTGGGTCGACGGAGGGATTACGCCCGATGACGCAATAGAAATCGCGCGCCAGTTCAAGGCGGCCGGCGTTGATTTGATTGACTGTTCATCAGGGCAGGTCAGTAAGCAAGAGCAACCTGTATTCGGGCGTATGTATCAAACTCCTTTCTCGGACCGGGTGCGTAACGAGGCTGTTGTGCCGACCATGGCGGTTGGCGCAATTTTCGAGGCGGATCACGTCAATAGCATTATTGCTTCCGGTCGCGCGGATCTATGCGCACTGGCGCGTCCGCACCTGGCGGATTCGGCATGGACCTTACGTGAGTCGGCTCGTATCGGTTATGTGGACGTTAGCTGGCCCAAACAATACTTCCCGGCCAAACGTCAGCTTGAAACTAACTTTGAACGGGCGGCTGCGTATGCGCAACCGATAGGAAAATGACGGTGAGCCGATCTTTGAAAGGGCGTCACGCTCTTGTAACCGGGGCTTCGCGCGGCATAGGTTATGCGGTGGCAAAAGGACTGCTGCAACAAGGCGTACGCGTAACGGTAATGGGGCGTGACAAGGCTGCGCTGCAGGCGGCCTGTTCCGGTTTGGCGGCGCATGGCGAGGTTGCTTTTGTCAGTGGCGATATCGCTATTCAGAATGAGGTGCGCGATGCATTTGCTGCGGCCAAGGCGCATTTTGGTGTTGTCGATGTGCTGGTCAATAATGCCGGGCAGGCGGTCAGTGAACGTTTCGACCGGCTTGACGAAGCCCTTTGGCAGCAAATGATTGCCGTTAATTTAACCGGCACCTTTCATTGCATACAGGCGGCGCTACCCGACATGGTGGCGCAGCAGTGGGGGCGGGTTGTCAATGTTGCCAGCACTGCGGGCCTGGTCGGCTACGCCTATGTTAGTGCCTATTGCGCGGCTAAGCATGGCGTTATCGGGCTAACCCGGTCACTGGCTCTTGAAACCGCCAAAAAGGGTGTGACGGTGAACGCGGTATGCCCGGGTTATACCGAGACCGACATCGTGAACCATGCGATTGAAAATATTCAACAGAAAACCGGCATGACATACGAGCAAGCCAAAAGCAAGCTGGCCCAGGGCAATCCGCAGGGCAAGCTGATCCAGCCCGATGACGTGGCCGATGCCGTGGTATGGCTTTGTCAGCCAGGCGCATCGGCAGTCAATGGTCAATCTATCCCCGTTGACGGGGGCGAAGTGATGGCGGGTTAACGCCTGTTGTTATTAAGGAGAACAAGAGTGGAACAGGTAGTACATACGATGGAGCATCACAAGCGTCCGGCCGCAGGTTATCAGGCCAAAAATTTTCTTTGGGACGTATCGGAAGACGGCAAGGTGGCTACCATTACCTTGAACCGGCCCGAGCGCAAGAATCCGTTAACGTTTGATTCGTATGCCGAGCTGCGCGATTTGTTTCGTAGCCTGGTTTATGCCACCGATATTAAAGCAGTGGTTATTACGGGATCTGGCGGCAACTTTTGCTCGGGAGGCGATGTCCACGAAATTATCGGACCGCTGACCAAAATGACGATGCCCGAGCTGCTCGATTTCACGCGGATGACGGGCGATCTGGTGAAAGCCATGCGTGCATGCCCGCAGCCCATTGTGGCCGCTGTTGACGGCATTTGCGCCGGAGCAGGAGCCATGATGGCGCTGGCCTCCGATTTGCGGCTGGGCACTCCTCAGTCGCGCACCGCATTTCTATTCACCCGCGTCGGGCTGGCGGGTGCGGACATGGGCGCATGCACGCTCTTGCCACGCATGATTGGCCAGGGGCGTGCGTCAGAGCTGCTGTATACCGGACGGGCGATGAGCGCCGAAGAGGGCGAGAACTGGGGTTTCTTCAATGGCTTGCACGCCACCGATGCCGTATTGGAAGCAGCGCAAAAACTTGCGCGCCAATTGGCTGACGGTCCGACATTTGCCCACGGAGTAACCAAGAAATTATTGCACCAGGAATGGAATATGGGCGTCGACGAGGCCATTGAAGCCGAAGCCCAGGCGCAGGCCATTTGCATGCAAACTAAGGATTTCCGACGTGCGTACGACGCTTTTGTAGCAAAACAAAAACCTGTCTTCGAAGGGGATTGAATGAGCGACTTAAGCTGGCTGGAGTGGCCCTTTTTCGATGCGCGGCATCAAAAGCTGGCCCACGAGCTTGATCAGTGGTGCGAAAGCGCGCTGTCATCGGTGGACCATGCCGATACCGATGCCGCTTGCCGTCATCTGGTTGGCGCGTTGGGCAAAGCAGGGTGGTTGCGCATCGGTGTGCCGTCAGGTCCCGATGGCGGTTGGGGAGGGCGCTGGCCCGAAATTGATTCGCGCGCTTTATGCATTGTGCGCGAAACGCTGGCTCGCCACGATGGCCTGGCCGATTTCGCGTTTGCCATGCAGGGCCTGGGCAGCGGTGCCATTTCGATCGCGGGCAGCGACACGCTGCGCCAGCAGTACTTGCCTAAGGTGGCAGCGGGCGAAGCGATTGCGGCGTTTGCTCTTTCCGAGCCCGATGCGGGGTCGGATGTAGCTGCCATGACGTGCGAGGCAACGCTTGATGGCGACAGCTATATTTTAAGCGGTGAAAAGACTTGGATTTCCAACGGGGGCATCGCCGATTTTTACTGTGTGTTTGCTCGCACCGGAGAGGCGCCTGGCGCGCGCGGCATTACAGCGTTCGTGGTCGATGCCGATACCCCGGGCTTGTCGATTTCCGGGCGCATCCAGGTAATTGCGCCGCACCCGCTGGCCACCTTGCGATTTGACCAGTGCCGCGTTCCAGTCTCTCACAGGCTGGGCCAGGCGGGGCAAGGTTTCAAAATTGCAATGATGACACTCGATATTTTTCGCGCCTCGGTAGCGGCTGCTGCACTGGGGTTTGCGCGCCGCGCGATGGAAGAGGCCTTGGGGAGGGCCAGGTCCCGCCGTATGTTTGGCAGTACCTTGGCCGATTTGCAATTGACCCAGGCTGCCTTGGGCGATATGGCTACCGAGATCGACGCGGCCGCCTTGCTAACGTATCGCGCGGCCTGGATGCGCGATGTCCAGGGTGTGCGTACCACTCGCGAAGCCGCGA
>DATCVA010000212.1:0-6192 GCA_036567205.1 Eoetvoesiella sp.
CTTGATGTTAAGTTCGGTGAAATTTACTACCTTGCTTGCTGTGCGTCGCCCGGTCACTTTCCGGCGGATCCGGTGCATACGTTGCGTAGTTGCGTGGACGGGGCCTATCATCTGCTTGAACTGGCAAAGCATGGGGGATCGCGGATTTTGCTGGCATCCAGCAGCGAAGTATATGGCGATCCACATGTTCACCCTCAGCCCGAGGCATACCGTGGCAACGTCAACCCCGTAGGGGTTCATGCCTGTTACGACGAGGGCATACGCTGCGCCGAGGCATTGTTTTGCGACTATGCCCGGCGCAAGCGGGTAGACGCTAAAATCGCCCGGGTGTTTAACACCTACGGCCCGCTTATGTCTGCCAACGATGGCCGGGTAGTCCCCAGCTTCGTAACGCAAGCCTTGAAAGGACGCAATTTAACGGTGTACGGCAATGGCACGCAAATACGTTCCTTATGTTATGTGGACGATATGGTCGAAGGCCTGCTTCGACTAATGCGTAACCCCAGCGGATTTAATGGTCCTGTCAACCTGGGCGACCCGAATGAAATCACTGTGCTGGATATAGCGCGGCGCGTTCGGGCTTTATCGGGCGCCGATGTGTCTTTAGAGTTTCGTCCTTTGCCTACCGGCGACACCGCTCAGCGTTGCCCCGATATTTTTCTGGCGCGTCACCATTTGCACTGGGAGCCGCATGTAAGCCTGGACGATGGCCTGCGCTCGACGATCGATTATTTTTCAGGACTGATCCAAAGTAAACAAGCCCACCGGGCAGTCACGCAAGGCGTCACTTAAGATTAATCGAGCATCTGGGCCGATTTGCAGCCTGGCGTCGTTCAGTCTGTTTACAAGAACCGTACTTGCCCATTGCACAGGCAGTTCTACATAGGTGTCGCACCAGATTTCAGGTGTGATGCCAAGGGCATGATTGGGTTCGCTGGATTGACTGACACCCCTCCAGGTTCGCCGTGGCGCCACCACCACTATCCGACGCTTTTCGAAGCGCCGCGAAAATGTCAGGGCATGGTCGGCTTTTACCCCTTGTATGCGCAAGGGCTCGTAATTGCCTCGGCGGAACAGAGCAGGGTTTTCGCGGCGTACTTGCAAGCACCGCTGTATGACTG
Organism: Eoetvoesiella sp.; assembly: GCA_036567205.1. Lineage (GTDB taxonomy): Bacteria > Pseudomonadota > Gammaproteobacteria > Burkholderiales > Burkholderiaceae_B > DATCVA01. Next base: position 1,122 of record DATCVA010000212.1, read on the forward strand.
TTTGCTTGATGTGTCCGGTACGCCAATTTGAGGTGGAAGCCGGAGCGTCCAGAGCGGCGGCCCGGGCGCTGAAATCGACCGGCCGCCGGTTGTCGGGGTCGACCAGGCTGAAGTCCCAGAACTCCGTACCCTGGTAAAGGTCGGGCACACCCGGAACGGTCATGCGCAAGACAGTTTGCGTCAGGCTGTTAACGGCCCCTGCCGCCGCGATAGTCTGCGCGAAACTCCATAGGTCGCGTACCAGCGGCGTGTCGTCCTCCGAGAGCATTATGTGTCTGATCGATCCGGCGCAGGTTTCCTCGTACTTCAAATTAGGAGCGAACCAGCTGGACCGTACTTTGGCCTCACGCAGCGCCTTGCTCTGCCATTGCACCAGTCGTTCGGTGTAGGCCTGCATACCGGCCTTGTCGTCGATGTGCAGGTCCAGCGGCCATGCGCCGATCACTGTCTGGTAGAACATGTAAAGATCGATAGGATGAGGCATCGGCATTTTGTCGGCCTCGGTGCCGTTGCTGCGGGCGGCGCTGCAGTGCGAAACCATCCATTGGCTGACAGATTGGGCCCATAGGTCGGGGATTTCGCTTAATACCGCCAGACGCGCACGCACGTCTTCGCCGCGTTTGTGGTCGTGGGTGGCGGTGGCCAGCAGCGCCTGGGGTGCATGGGCGGCGCGCCAAAGGCAATGGCGATGGAAATGCTGGGGCGAGAGTGCAAAGATTTTCAGATCGGAGCCGACTTCGTTGCGCGATAGCAAGCGTCCGTACCGGTAAAAAACGGTGTCTTCCAGCGCTTTGGCCGCCAGCGGCGGCGTAAATTGCTGGAATCGCCGAATTGCTTCGTCGTACAAGGCTTTTCTGGATGTTGGCGCCTCGCCGCTTAGCCAGCCGGCTATTTTCTCCAACAGCGGCAGATCGTCACCGTCGTCCTCAAGATGCAGGCGTATGCGCGTTTTGTCCAGTACGCGCCCGAAACGCGCCGCATCGGCTTCGGTTCTGCCGGTGTCGTTGGCGTAGCTGCGGTATACCGAAAAATTCACCAATAATTGGTCGATGACGCGTTTGATGGCTACGGCACTGTAGTCGCGCGTAGCCGGATCGGCACAAACCAATTGGCGCAGCGCCCGCACCAGGGCTCTGCGCTCTGCGGGAAAATGCCGTTGCAGCATAAGTTTTCGGGCTTGCTCCACCACAGCTTGCCGGGGACGGGTATCGCCTGAAAGCCGTTCCCATAGTGCGGTAAGAGGTGCTTCGCCTTCTGGCGCATGCAGCAGTGCGGATGCCTGGTCCATAAAGTCGTAGCCCGTCGTGCCATGCACCTTCCAGTTGTCATCGACAACTTCGTCATGTGCAAGGATTTTTTCCACAATCAGGTAGGGTTGCTCGTGCGGGGCCGAGCGTTGCGCGGTACGTGCCGTCAGTGCAGCCAGCAGCCGTTCGCAGTATCTGCCCGGGTAGGCCAGGCCGTCTATATGGTCAATGCGCAGCCCGTCGATCAGTCCTTGCTCGTACAGGCGCAGGGGAAGAGCGTGGATTGCGTTGAAAACATCAGGGTGTTCGACGCACAGGCCTATCAGGTCGCTGATTTCAAAGAAGCGGCGCCAGTTGATCTGATCGGCCGCGCAGCGCCACCACGCCAGTCGATAATGCTGCTTTTCAAGCAAGTCGTGTAAATGCTGACGACCTTGTTCAGTCGAAGGATCATGCTGTGCCAGTACTTGCTTGCTATTGTTTTTGTTGGCATTGAGCGTACCGGGCGCAATGGGGTAGGGCGCGCCGTCTGCGTGTATTTGAAACCGTTGCGAGGGTGTGTCGAACTGCAAGGTAATGTCGCCGTCTTGCAGGGCTCGTCCATAAATCTTTCCTAAAAACGGAGCAAGGATTTTGCCACGCAAGTCGGGGTCCTCGCTATTCCAGTCAATATCGAACCAGAAGGCATAAGGGCTTTGTTGACCGTGTTTCAGAACGCTCCACCACCATGGGTTGCCGGCGTGTGTGGCCATGTGGTTGGGCACAATATCCAGAATCAGGCCCATGTCGTGCTCATGCAAACGGCTTACCAGTGCCTTTAGCGCCGCCTCGCCGCCCAGGTCGGCGCTGATGGCGGTCGGGTCAACCACGTCATAGCCATGAGTTGAGCCGGGCCGTGCTTGCGTAAGGGGCGACGCATACAGGTGACTGATGCCCAGCCGGGAAAAATAAGGCACTTGCGCACATGCATCGTCCAAGGTGAAACCGGCATGAAACTGCAGGCGCAATGTGGCGCGAGGGATAGTCATGATGCCTCCCTTCCTTGCGTGATGGCCGTTACGCAGCGCTGTACCTGATCGTCGTCAAAAAGACGCCCGACACCCACCGGCAGCCGCTGCAGCCAGTTGGGGTGACCATCGATCGTGCCTGGCAGATTGGGCTGTTCCGCCAGGCCCAGCAGATCCTCCAGCGGGGCAAGCATAAGTGGCGCAGGGCCGCGCGCAACAAAGTTGAGCACGGCCTCGAGCGGAGGCTGGGAAGGAGGCTCGGGGTCAATGCTTAAAACGCTTTTCGCATCGCACAGTGCCTGCCAAAGCAGGTTTTTGTCGCGTTCGCGCTGCTGGCGCAAACTTGTTTCGCTATCTTCAGGCGGGATTAAATTCAGGCGGGAGCGCCAGTCCAGGTCGCGGCCTTTCCACCAGCCGCAAACAGTGGGAAGATCGTGAGTGGCAGTGGTGGCGATTTCGTGGGGCGACCACTGCTCTGGAGGCAAAAACGGCTGATCGGGCAAGGCGGCCTGGGCGCCATCGCGCTGAAACCACAACACACCGATACCCAGCACACCCGCCTGTTCCAGTGTCTGGTTAAAGCCGGCCGGAACGGTACCCAGGTTCTCGCCGATGACGATAGCCTGGTGGCGCCACGCTTCCAGCGCGATCAGCCGCAGCAGGTCTTCCTGTGGGTATTGTAGATAGACTCCGTCGGCGGGAGAGGCCCCGTAGGGCACCAGCCACATTCGATGCAGGCCCAGCGCATGATCGATACGGATTCCGCCGGTGTGGGCAAGGTTGGCACGCAACATTTCAATGAAGGCGCCGTAACTATTTTCCTGCAGGGCGCGCGGCGAGAAGGCCGTGAGGCCCCAGTTTTGTCCAAACGGATTGTAAATGTCGGGGGCGGCGCCGACGGTTACACCGGTCAGTATTTCGTCCTGGCGGCTCCAGGCGTGGCTGCCGCGCGGGTCGGTGCCAACTGCCAGATCACTAATCAGTCCGACGGACATACCTGCGTTGCGTGCGCATTGTTGCGCATGGTGCAGCCCTTGGGATGCGAGCCACTGTAAAAATACATGGAAGGCGATTTCGTCAGCGTGCCGCTCGGCGAACGCCTGAACACCGTCACTGGCCGGGTTCCGCAAGTCGGCCGGCCAGTGCTGCCAGTTGTTTTCCTTGTCCAATAAAGGCTGATAATGCGCATGCAGGCTTTCGAAGCGGGCGTGGCTTTCTAGCGGCTCGCCGCCGGCGTGCCGAAATGCGATGAAGGCATTGCGTTGCTGTTCCGAACGATGGGCGGCGAAGTCGTGAAAAAGGCGGCGAAACAGATGCATGCGGTTTCGTGCTGCCCCGGGCCAGTCTATTGTGGAACGTGCCTCCATCCGTATCAGGTCGTCGGTCAGGTGCAGCGCATCTTGTGCTCTGACTACGGCTTGTTCCCCCAGGCAAATTTCGGGACAGGCATACATGGCGTTGAGGAAAAGCCGGCTGGACGGAGCATAAGGGCTGTAATGTTCGGGTTCGGCGTTGAACATGGCATGTATCGGGCTAATAGCCACGACGCTCGCGCCCTGGCGCGCCGCGCCGCGGGCCAGGGTAGCCAGCGCGGAAAAATCGCCAAAACCGGTCGCCGCGTCTGTGCCGCTCTGGTGGCTGTGGCGCAGGCTGTAAAGCTGTGCACCAATGCCCCACAGGCGGGCGTCTGGGCTTCCTGTTACGCCCGCGACGGATGGGCAGCGCACCGGGGCGATGGCCAGCGTTATTTGCGCATTGCCCAGAAACAGCTGGTGGTAGCCGATTTGGGCTACCGGGGGCAGTTGCATACTTCCTGATTCCGACTTTTGCAGCTTGCCTTCAACCGATTGCCCGCTTTCAAGCAACAGCTTATAGGCAGGCGTGGCGGGCTGGTACGAGTCGGGCAGTGCGACGGCCTTATTAACCGTGCCAATTACCAGAGTTTCGCCAGTGATGTGCCGGGCAGGTTTTAAACGCTGCAGGCTGTCGCGTACCTGAGACGCAGAGTCGGCCGGTAGTTCCAGGGCACTCAACAGTTTGCGCAAGACGTCGGGGCTTACATGCCTGGAACGTCCCCATGCGTCCTTCCATACTGGCATCAGGCCTGCATGTTCCGCTAGTTCCAGCAAGCCTTTGTCGCCGTTTAACGATTCATCCATGGCCCGTCTCCGCTTGTTTCGGCAGGCTTAGCGTGGCAATGGTGCATGCTGGCCACAGGCTTCCGGCTTGCATCGCCATGAAGGCGCCAGGAGCGCTTTCGAACAGCACGGTCGGTGCACGGACGGCATCGCAGCCTGCATACTGACCCATCAGAGTGGGCGCTTTAACGCCGTCCTGGGCCAGGTTGCTGTAAAGCGTTAATACTGCATTGTTGGCCAGGCGCCATTGCGCGGCTACTGCCGCCGGCCCCGCAACTTGCGCGCCCAGGCTGTGTACCCTGGCCAACTGAGGCGTAATGAAGCGATGGCGTACCGCAAGCAGTTCGCGGTACCAGGCCTGCCAATGCCGTGAAACGTCCCCGGTGCACTCCAGGGTTTTTGCCAGCGCGGCAAAGGTATCGGGGCTATTGGGGTCGGGAATGCTTTCTTGCGCTTGCGGGTCGGAAAACGCCTCGAAGCGGGAAAACTCCTGGCACCGGCCATTGCGCACAGCTTGCGCCAATTGGTGATTCTGGTAACCGGTAAAGTACAGAAACGGCACGGTCGCGCCACATTCTTCACCCATGAAAATCAAGGGGATCTGAGGGCAGAGCAGTTGTAGCGCAATTGCCGCGCGCAAGGCGTGGGGTCGACTGGCGACCAAGCCTGTCAGGCGCTC
>DATCVA010000213.1:0-5060 GCA_036567205.1 Eoetvoesiella sp.
GCCGCCGCTAAAAATATAGCTACCTGGTCGCTGGATAAATTCTGTTTAACCGCAAAGACAGGGCCCAGGCCATAGAACGCGCCGTTCAAATTGCCTGCAATAAATATAACGGTTAACGACATCGGGACGCGCGACAGGTAATAACGAATATCGATAGGCGCCGGCACTTGCACCGCGGGGTGAAGACGACGTGTTACCGCCAACGGCACCAGGCAAAGCACCGAGCATATAGCCACAAAAACAAGCGGTTTATAACTCAGGTCGGTAAACAAAGTCAGTGCAAGCTGCCCCAGCACCGTTCCCAAGCCGGAAAAAACCATATAGAAAGCAAAGACGCGTCCCCGTAAATGGTTTTCTGTCTGCTCGTGCAGCCAGCTTTCCAAGACCATGAACTGAGTCACCATGGCGATACCCGCAACAAACCGCAGGACCAGCCATATCCACAAACTGTCCACCAGAATTTGCAGCAGAACCGCCACGGTCACAATCGCGGCGCCGGCTGCGTAGGCGCGTATATGCCCAACCTGAATAATCAGCTTGTGCCCGCGACGGGCGCCAAACACTAAACCCAGGTAATACACAGCAATCAGAGCACCCACCCAGACTTCGGACACCGAGGTTGCTGTAAGCCGAAGCCCCAGATAGGTATTAAACAGCCCCGTTCCCAGCACCAACAACAACGTCGCAAGATAAAGAGATGAAAACGAAACAATTGTTTGGAGCATATGGAACAAAACCCAAAAATCAGCCCTTGCGGGCTAGTGTGCTGTCTGCTTAATTCAATGACATAAATACAATAGCCGCTCCGCGCACGAATCGGACGATTGACGATTCGTGCGTCCAGCGAGCGGCTTAAACTAACACTAACAACGACCTGTCTTTACAGTTGGCCCAGCAAAGTGTTTGCATCGCTAACTTCGAACTTACCGCCGCTTTCAACGTTTAACTGCTTGACTTCACCATCTTTAAGAAGCGCGGAATAACGCTGCGATCGCACACCCATGCCGCGCGCAACCAAGTCGAGTTCAAGTCCCAGCTGTTTAGTCCAGGCTGCGCTACCATCGGCCATCATGCGAACCCGGCCATTAACCCCTTGATCCCGGCCCCATGCGCCCATGACGAAGGGGTCGTTTACAGCGACGCACCAAATTTCATCTACGCCTTTTGCTTTAAGCTGATCGTACAGTTCCAGATAGCCCGGCAGATGCTTTTGCGAGCATGTAGGCGTAAAAGCACCCGGAACGGCAAAAACGGCAATCGTCTTGCCTTTTACAAGATCGGAAACCTGGAAATTATTGGGCCCCAGACTGCATCCTTCCGATTCGACTTCGATAAACTCGCTCAACGTTCCGTCAGGTACCCGATCACCAATTTTTATAGACATACTTTTCTCCGGTTGCTTCAATTAAAGTAAGAGCCATTTGCCAGGCACTTAAGAAAACTCTGAAAAATCGAGCAGGCGGCTCGGGACTTGTTCAGTACTTCCTTAGCTACAGCCTGCCATCATACGGCTAAGCGACAACCGTTAAAGTGTACCGTGAACTCATGTCGAACAATTTACCGGCGACATATACATTTGCACACTTTTTATTCATCATTCCGTAACTATTTCACCCCATAATAATTTGGCGTCCATAACAATTGCTCGACCTTGCCGCGCATACCTGCACAGCAAGCCTGCGGAACTCTATAAAGGGGAAGCAACGTTGATACTACCTAAATTATCAGCCGCCATCTTGGCAATGAGCTTTTACGGCAGCGCGTACGCCGCCACCGAACTTGAACGCAGAATTTCACTGTACGAATGGGTGGTTATATCTGGCGCAACCAACGGTGCGGCCAATCTTCTGGGCGTAAGCTCCGAAGACCTTACTCAGCACCGCAACACAGCCCACACGAATTTAATGCGCTACGCCTCTGAACAAGGCCTGGCGCTCGACGAGTTCGACTCGCTGTTCGAATGCGGCATGCTCGAAGGCAAAAGACTGGTAACCGACCGCAGTCATATACTGGCTCCTAAGCAAGACCAGTTAATCAGCGGTTTTCAGCATGATAAAAGCATCGAGTATCAGAACGTAAAAGAAGCCCTCGACGCCTGATTCCATTTCCAAATCAATCGTGAGCTGTGTCGGCTTTGCTTGCCGTACAAAGGTACTGTCTGCGCTTCGCCTTCGTGCTCACAATCGATTTGAAAATGGAATAATTACAAAACCAAATCAACCGTGAGCCGTACCAGCTTTGCTCATGGCCAGGGTTTGATGCCTCTAAAAAGCGTCTGATAATTCGAATAGCAGCCAAGCGCTCGAAATGCATGCGCATTGCATATATCATAGGGATTGCATACGATCGGCGATACCGCCGCGACGCTTGCGTCGCCCGGCGCGGTCCGCCTATCCGTTTTTTAATGATTTCCCATGAGCAATACCACCATGAACGAACCTGTACTGAGCCACCTTGACGAATCCGGTCAGGTGAGAATGGTTGATGTCAGCCACAAAGCCCCCACGCAACGCAGCGCCATAGCCAAAGGCCGCGTTCGCATGGGCGCCAGCGCCTATACTCTGCTCACAGCCCATGAAAACGGCAAAGGCGAAGTCCTTAACACCGCCCGTGTCGCCGGCGTGCTGGCTGCAAAGCGCTGCGCCGAACTTATTCCCCTATGCCACAGCTTGCCGCTTAGTTTTGCAGGGGTCGAATTTTTCCTCGACGATGCCCAGTGCACGATCACCATCAAAGCAACCTGCCGCACCGACTACAAAACGGGCGTTGAAATGGAAGCCATGACCGCGTGCAGCGTAGCAGCGTTAACCATTTATGACATGTGCAAAGCGGCCGACAAAGGCATCGTTATCGAGGACATCAGGCTCAGCTATAAATCAGGAGGAAAAAGCGGTGAATGGCACAGCAATATTTAGCAATTGTCATACAGTTCGCGCAACACTAAAGTCAGGAGGCTGAGTTGGCAAATACCCAAACTATCAAAGTTCTTTATTTTGCTCAAATGGCAGAGCTTATGGGGCGGCGAGAAGAACTGCAGCCACTGAGCCAGGCCGTGACTGTAGCCGACTGGCTTGCACAGCTCGAGGCCATTTACCCGCAGCTATCGCCCGCCAAACGCCTGAAAATCGCCATTAACCAGGACTACGCAAACAGGAGCGCCTTGATTCAGCCCGGTGACGAAGTGGCGGTTTTTGAACCCGTAACCGGAGGCTGAATATGGTTATCGTACAAAACAAAGACTTCAATGCCGCTGACCTTGCCGCCCAATTGCGCGAACGCACTGCAGGCAAGGCGGGCGCTATGGTGACATTCACCGGCTATGTGCGCGACTATTCGGAAAATATGGCTACGCACACCTTGTTTTTAGAACATTACCCGGGTATGTGCGAACGTGAAATTCAAACCATCTGCGACACGGCGCAAAGCCGTTGGAACACCTTCGAACCGGTGGTGGTTCATCGCGTGGGCGAGCTTCAGCACAAGGAACAAATTGTGTTTATCGCGGTCGCCAGCGCACACCGCGGCGACGCTTTCAAGGCGTGCGAATATATTATCGACGCCTTGAAAACGCGCGCCCCATTCTGGAAACGCGAAACCCTGGCAAGCGGGGAACGCTTCTGGGTTCAGCAGCACAATACCGACTCGGATAAAACCGCACAATGGGAAAACCCTGAAGGACAACTAACGTGAGCAAAGCCGACGCAACCCAGCCCAGAATATCTTTGAACTGTGCTGTTCTGACCATTTCCGACTCACGCACCGCCGCCAACGACACATCGGGCGATTACCTATACCAAAGCGTTCTTGCCGCCGGCCACCGCTGCGTAAAGCGCGACATCAGCGCCGGCAATCTTTACCAGGTTCGTAAAGTCATCAGCGACTGGATCGCCGACGAAAACATAGACGTTATCTTGACCAATGGAGGCACAGGCTTCAGCCACGACAAAGCCACCGCGTCAGCTATTACGCCTTTGCTCGACATGACCATTGCCGGCTTTGGCGAGTTATTCCGGCATTTATCATTTCTGGAAATCGGCACGTCAACCCTGCAGTCCGATGCCTTTGCCGGGTCGGCCAACAACACGCTGGTTTTTTGCATGCCGGGCTCGACCAATGCTTGCAAAACGGCATGGGAACGAATCATTAAAGAACAGCTCGACAGCACTCACCGCCCCTGCAATTTTGCGACTCATTACTCTACAAAATAATACGACAATCCATGCTTGATTTCGATGTTGCCCAATCCCGCCTGGCCGCTGCAGGCAAACGCCCTGTAAGTACTGAAACCCTTGCACTGCATGACGCGGCAGGCCGAGTCCTGGCCGAACCGATCACCGCGACTCTAGACCTTCCGCCCGCCGACAACAGCGCCATGGACGGCTACGCCATCTGCCACCAGGACTATCGGGCAGGCCATGCCTTCCCCATACAACAGCGCTGTTTTGCCGGACAACAACCCGAAGCGCTGCAACGCGGCAATGCCATACGCCTGTTCACCGGAAGCCTGATGCCCGCCGGAGCCGACACTGTCATCATGCAGGAAGACTGCAGCGAAACCGACAATCTGCTTACTGTTAATCAGCCCCCCGCAGCAGGCGCACACGTACGCGAACAAGGCGAAGACATTAAAAAAGGCCAGCCCCTGTTTGATGTGGGTACCGTTATCGGCGCCGCCGAGATTGCCATTCTGGCCTCGCAAGGCCTTGCATCCGTGAAGGTTTACCCGAAACTAAAGATAGGCATCCTTACCACCGGCGATGAACTCGTCGCCCCCGGACAGCCTTTAAATTCGGCCCAGATCTATAACTCGAACGGCCCGATGCTGGCCGCAATGGCCGCTCAGCTGGGCGCCAGCGTAGTGCACGTTTTACATGCGGCCGACACCTACGAAGCATTGCAGCGCGCCTTTGCAACGTTGCTGGCCGACTGCGATCTGGTATTGACGGTAGGCGGCGTTTCCGTGGGTGAAAAAGATCTCGTCAAACCAGCCATCGAGCAGTTGGGCGGCACACTGGATCTTTGGAAGGTCAATATGAAACCGGGCAAACCCGTTGCGTTGG
>DATCVA010000214.1:0-5887 GCA_036567205.1 Eoetvoesiella sp.
AACGCCGCCATGCCCGAACGCAGCATCGTGCAATGGGACAAAGACGATCTGGATGCGATGGGCCTTCTGAAAATCGATATTCTGGCGCTTGGCATGCTGTCCGCCCTAAAACGTGCCCTGGACCTGGCCGAACAACGCCAAACCCATGAACTGGCGATGCAAAGCGCCCGAACACCACCACCGCGTCCTTTTACGATGCAGAATATTCCACGGCACGACAAAGCCACATTCGACATGATAAGTTGCGCCGACACCATCGGTGTATTTCAAATCGAATCGCGTGCGCAAATGAGCATGTTGCCCCGCATCAAGCCGCAGCAATTCTACGACTTGGTCATTCAGGTAGCTATTGTGCGGCCCGGCCCCATACAAGGCGGGATGGTTCATCCTTATTTACGCCGCCGCCAAGGACTGGAGCAAACCGATTACCCTAACCCCAAAATTGAAAAAATCCTTTCCCGCACATTAGGCATTCCCATTTTCCAGGAGCAGGCCATGCAAATAGCCATGGTCGCAGCGGGTTTCAGCGCTGACGAAGCCGATCTGTTGCGCCGTTCCATGGCCGCCTGGCGCCGCAAAGGGGGGATAGAAAAATTCCGCATACGGCTTATCGGCGGCATGGTATCGCACGGCTATTCCGAGCCCTTTGCTGAAGCTATTTTCAGGCAACTTGAAGGGTTTGGCGAATACGGCTTTCCCGAAAGCCATGCTGCCAGCTTCGCCCAATTGGCTTACATCAGCGCCTGGCTTAAACGCCATGAGCCCGAAGCTTTTCTAGCCGCTTTGCTGAACTCGCAGCCCATGGGGTTTTATGCACCCAGCCAGCTGGTACAAGATGCTCAACGCCATGGAGTAATGGTGTTGCCGGTTGACATTGCTGCCAGCCAATGGGAGGCAACCCTGGTCATGAACCACCCCACCTTCCCGGGGCCTGGCCAGGCCAATACAAAAAACACTGAAGCAGCAAAAACCAATGCAGCAATACCTCGTCCTGCCGTGCGCCTGGGCTTGAATTTAATCAAGGGCTTGTCTCAAGAGGCCGGCCATCGAATCGAAGCAGCACGTCAAAACCACAGCTTTCACGACACCCATGATTTGGCTTTACGCGCCGAACTGGGACGTGCCGAGATGGAAGCCCTGGCTGGCGCCAATTCACTGCTTTCGTTAAGCGGCCATCGCCGCATTGCCCGCTGGCACGCAGCCAATGTTCCGTTAAAAGGCCTGTTGCGCGAAGCTCCCATTATGGACACAAGTCAGCCCGACCTGCCTGCCCCTACCGAAAGACAAAACATAGTTGCCGACTACCAGTCGATCCGGCTCACGCTGGGGCGTCATCCGCTCAAACTGCTGCGCCCCGCCTTATTGTCTCAACGCTTTGTCACGGCGGCTGCATTAAGTAAGGATTATCCCGACAGGCGCCTGGCCAGAGCCTGCGGCATTGTCACAACGCGTCAACGACCGCAAACCGCGAACGGCATCATCTTTGTAAGCCTGGAAGACGAAACAGGCATTGTAAATGTAATTATCCGGCCCGAGCTGGCCCAGCGGCAACGTCACGAATTACTGCAGGCCAGACTGCTGGGCGTCTATGGCATCTGGCAGCGGCAGCACAACGTCTGCCATTTAATGGCCAGCCGGCTAGTCGACTTAAGTTATCTTTTGCCAGAACTAGCTACCTATAGCCGCAATTTCCACTAACCCTGCCTCGCACCGGCACCGTCGACAAGCCTGCGCTAAAATAGGCGCATTCGCCTTTACGCATAACGCTCTTTGACGTTATCTTTATTTAGGATCAATTATGAGCAATCAGCTCAAACCCCAACTTGCCGACGCCGTTAAAGCAGCAATGCGCGCCAAAGAAAGCGCTCGTTTAGGAACGCTACGTTTTTTACAGGCTGCCATTAAACAAAAAGAAGTGGACGAACGCCAGGATCTCGATGATGCCCAGATCACAGCCATTATCGAAAAACAGGTCAAGCAACGACGAGAGTCCATTGCCGCCTTCGAAAAGGCCGGCCGCATCGAAACTGCCGAACAGGAAAAAGCTGAATTATTGGTCCTGCAAGAATTCCTGCCCGCCCAGGCCACACCCGACGAAATCGACGCGGCTATCCAGGCTGCCATCGCCGAAGTCACCGGCCAGGGTATTACCGGCGCACCAGCCATGGGCAAGGTCATGGGTATCCTGAAATCGGCGCTGGCTGGCCGTGCCGACATGTCGGCTCTTTCGGCTCTCGTCAAATCACGTCTAAGCTAAATATGACTTCAGCCCAGGTACAAATCAGGGATGCTGTAGCAACCAGCCCCCATAACGACCCAAATAAACCCGTTGATTATTTTGGACTACCCATTCCATTTATGGAATTTATTGGCCTGGTCCCCGAGATTTTTCAGCCCGATTTAATTCGCACCCGGCTGCCCTACCGGGAAGATCTTCGTAATAGCCGAGGCGATATCCACGGCGGCACACTTATGAGCGCCCTGGACTTCACATTAAGTGCAGCGGCAAGAGCCAATGATCCGTCCAAGGGCATGGCTACTATTGACATGACCACGCATTTTCTGGCGCCGGCCCGTGCCGCAGTGATTTTCGAGGCCCGGTGCTTACGCATGGGTAAGTCGATTGCCTTCTGTGAAGGCCGGGCATTAAGCGAAGAAGGCGAATTACTGGCAACAGCAACCGCCACATTCAGGGTCGTGCCTCTACGCTAAAAACAGCGTTAGCGAACATCTGTTAACGCCCCTTTAGTCGTTTTATTCGCTTTACTCTACTACCAACTCAGTTGTGAACACAAAGGCGAAGCGCAGACAGTACCCTTGTACGACTGCTGCGCCGACACCGTTCACGGTTGATTTGGAAATGGAATTACTGATAGGCCACGCATACCGACGTGTCCATGCGGACGGACTCGCGCATGGCATTCAAGGCGTTTGCGTCCCAGGGACTACGACCCCAAACTGTTTGCGTAACCTGTGTATGCTGAGCGTCTACCGCCTTCAGCTCTGTACGTGCCACTTCGGCATTACCCAAGGGCCCCACCACCGAGACGACTCCCGACTGCTGAGCAGCATCGACCTGAGTGCGCACCGCAAACTGGCTTTTGCCTCGCAGGCATTCGTCGGCCTGATTTTGCGCGCGCAAAAAAACAGTTTGGTAACTACGAGGCACGGTATAAGTAACGCTTGGCGCTTCGCCCCCCGGTTGAATTCCCATAGAGCAACCTGCAACCGAAACGGCAGCCACCACCACAACGCTGCGTATTCTCATTATCACTCTCCGGCAACGGGCTCAATGTAAATATTACGCCACTTCAAGTACGGAAGCGCAGTTATCAACACTTAGCGCAGGATAGTCGGTGTAACCCTTGGGTCCATCGGCATAAAACGTTGTCGCATCCCAATCGTTCAAGGCCGCCCCAGTACGTAAGCGTGTAACCAGATCGGGATTCGCAATAAAGTGCCTGCCAAACGCCACCGCATCGGCAATACCATTGGCCAATACCTGCTTTGCGCTGTCCAGATCGTACCGTTCATTAACAATAACCGGGCCGCCAAACAGGCGTTTTAACGTGGCTGTCTGCGTGGAAGCATCAGACAACTCGCGTATAAAAAGGAAAGCAATTTTTCGTTTACCGAGCTGCTCGGCTACATAATTAAAAATGAGCGGCGGATTCGAATCAGAAACAGAATGAATGCCGCCGGCTGGCGACAAATGCACTCCAACCCTGTCGGCACACCATATACCGATGCAGGCGTCAACGACCTCTAACAGAAGTCGCGCCCTGTTTTCTACTGATCCGCCGTATTCGTCGTGCCGCTTATTCGAACTGTCCTGTAAAAACTGATCGATCAAATAACCATTTGCAGCGTGTATTTCGACCCCGTCAAAACCCGCATCTTTAGCGTTTCGCGCAGCCTGGGCATAATCGGCCACAATGCCTGGAATTTCTTCGATATGCAAAGCCCGCGGTGTCACGTATTCGCGCTTGGGCCGCAATAAGCTGACATGGCCTTCGCACCGAATTGCGCTGGGCGCAACGGGAATCTGTCCGTTCAGGTATTCCGGATCCGATACACGGCCCACATGCCACAGTTGCAAAAAAATCTTGCCCCCTTTGGCATGTACCGTTTCGGTAATTTTCTTCCAGCCCGCCACATGGGCTTTGCACCATATCCCGGGAGTATTTGGATAACCCACTCCCTGCGGAGAGATGGAAGTCGCCTCGGAAAGAATCAAGCCGGCTTCCGCGCGCTGACAGTAGTACTGGCGCATGAGTTCGTTAGGCACACGCCCTTCGGACGCCCGGGTACGCGTCAGCGGCGCCATCACGACGCGATTTTTTAAAGACACTGCCCCCAACTGAATGGGATCAAACAAATTCACCATAGCAAAAACGACTCACATCAAGGTTAACCCTAACACGTCTTAAATTAACACAATTTGCATACATATACTTAAGTTTTGCATTGCCGTTTAAAAGTTTTCGCAATTGGCGAAGGATGTTGGGCCTAAAATCGGTGTTTAATCAGTAGCGGCTGTTGCGCCGCCTCTTTCCGTACAACAAGGACAATCAAATGGGACAGTTTGCTGTTATTGGCCTGGGGCGCTTTGGCTCCGCCGCGTCGATCGAGCTTATGAAACTAGGGCACTCGGTACTGGGGGTCGACACCAACGCCAAAATGGTCAACAAGTACGCCGACGAACTGACTCACGCCGTTATCGCCGATGTCACCGACAAACAAGCCCTGGAAGAGTTGGGTCTGGAGAACTACGATGTCGTACTGATTGCGATTGGCTCAGACCTGGAGGCCAGCCTTCTTTGTGTAGTGCATTTAAAGAGCCTGAATATACAAACCATATGGGTTAAGGCAACCTCGCATGCACAGCACCTTATTTTGAGCAAGCTAGGCGTCGCACGCATAATTCACCCTGAAGAAGAAATGGGCATACGTGTGGCCCAGGCCTTAAGTTATCCCATGGTCAACGACTACATATCGATAGGCAATGGCGAATTTGTCGTGGAAATCGATGTCAGCGAACATCTTGACGACGCCAGTATCGGCCAGTTTCTGGATGAAGTCGGGGCAGCAATCCATGTGCTTATCGTAAAACGAAAAACCGAAGTAACCATCCACCCGGCCAATACTTTTACGCTGCACACCAAAGACATTCTCATACTCTCAGGTCAATTGCACGCGCTTAAAAGCATTGCGCCCAAGTTGGTATAAACCTATGCGTAACTGGCTACCCGTACATAGCTACCAATCATACAAGCGCATAAAAAAAACAGGGGTGTTCAACAGCAGCCCCCCGATGGTGCTGGCTGGCGGTTTTTTAATGCTTATTTTGCTCGGCACGCTTTTATTGTTATTGCCTTTTGCTACTCATGAGCCCATTAGCGTATTTACCGCTATATTTACCGCCACGTCCGCCGTAACCGTTACCG
Organism: Eoetvoesiella sp.; assembly: GCA_036567205.1. GTDB lineage: Bacteria > Pseudomonadota > Gammaproteobacteria > Burkholderiales > Burkholderiaceae_B > DATCVA01. The sequence continues at coordinate 5,448 of DATCVA010000214.1, forward strand.
GCATGACCGTGATCGACCTGGGCAGCAGGCTGACCTGGTTTGGACAAAGCGTGGTAATGCTGCTGGTACAAATCGGCGGCCTCGGATTTGTAACCTTCGCTGTCGTCGCTGCGCTTACGCTGGGAAAAAAAATTAGCCTGAAGCAACAAGCGCTTGTACTCGAAGCTTTCAATCAAACCAGTGTATCGAAAATAAAAAACACCGCCTTTGCCGTCATCAAAATTGCCACGGCAATCGAGCTTATCGGACTGATAGTCCTGACGCTGTGGTGGTGGCGCGATGCCAGTTTCCTGGATGCCTGGGTATTCCGGTCGATCGTGACCACCGATTCCGGCATCGTGACCACTCAGTCCGGCATCGTGACCAGTGATTCCGGTGATCGTGACCACCTGCCCGGCCTGGGGCGGGCAACAACGCATTGAGGATTGTACTTCGAGAGG
>DATCVA010000215.1:0-14001 GCA_036567205.1 Eoetvoesiella sp.
GCCCGGTTACACCGGCATTCGGCCGCGCCTGGATGCGCCAGGGACGCCGCTGCACGGCGCACCGCCGGATTTCCGAATCGAAGGCCAGGAAGTGCATGGCATCAAGGGCCTGATCAATCTGTTCGGAATTGAGTCGCCCGGGCTAACATCGTGCCTGGCCATTGCCGCCTATGTCGGCAATGGTCAGACGCGTAACCGGATGGGCGCTGCAGCCTGATTACTTGCTGCTTCTGATTATGCAAGCAGCTTCCGTAGCACTACGGGAGCTACCTTCGTTTTTACCCGCCACTGCGCTTTACGAGTGAACCTTCACAAACGAATCCAGATCAACCCGAGGCGGCCTGAATTGATTCGCCAGACAATTGGTATCTTCGTACCCCATCGACATTCCGCAAACCACGATCTGGCTGTCGCCAATGCCAAGCTTGCTTTTTACAATATCGGGATAGTTAACCAACGCTGCCTGAGGGCAGGTATGTAAGCCATGACCTCTGGCCGCCACCATGATGTTTTGCAGAAACATACCGTAATCAAGCCAGCTGCCTTTTTCAAGATCGTTATCAATCGTAAAGAACAACACTACCGGCGCGCCGAAAAAAGCATAATTCTTAACGTGCTGATTGGCAGATGCCTGTCTGTCGCCTTTTTGAATACCCAAGGTTTCATATAAGCCCCAACCGGTTTGGCGGCGCCGCTCGATATACGGACTGCGCCACTCGACTGGGTAATACTCGTACTCGCGAGTTTCCGGACGTTTTTGATTATGTGCATCAACCAGGGCTTTAGAAAGCTCATCGCGCTTGCTGCCCACTACCACATGAACTTGCCACGGTTGAATATTGCTGCCACTGGGCGCGTAGGAAGCCGCCATCAATATTTCACTAATCAGCGCCATATCGACTGGCCTGGGCAAGAACCCCCTTACGCTTCTGCGCGACCTAATTGCATCCGCCACTATTTCAGCATTACTCATTATTCCTCCTCGTTAGAAAGCACGTTTTTATTTTGCCCTATTCATCGATAATTAACACCCGACAACTCAGCGGCTAGAGTCCTGTTTGGTTAGTTCGTGAACTTATATTCGGATGCATGGGCTTGTCAGGCAAGGCGCAGACCACAGCGATAGCCGTAGCTATCGCGAGGATTTGCAACGCAGCATGGCGAGTCCAGGTGCCGAAGATAAGTAGTCGAATTAGCCAAACAGGACTCTAATATCAATCATATTATGAGGAATGAATACGAACGCTGACGGAGGAATTAATGCTGATCAGAGACCCAGGAGATCCGACTCTGTGAAGGCTTTCGCATGCACTAGAAAAGGCGATTATTTCTAAAAGCAAAGACGGATGACCAGTAATGGTTTAGCATTCAGTAAATTTCCGCTCTTCGCCAACCATGCGATCAAGCCGATTATTGCGACATGACCCCATTGGAGCGTTCTACCATGACTCCCTCCACGCGCAGCATTCCTGTGCAAGTCTTCATCGCACTAGCAATTATCTTCAGCACCTTGCTATTAGGCGGTGTGCTTGCCTGGAAAAATTATCACAGCGTGCAGCAGATTATGCTTTCCGCTGCGGGCGACTCAGCCCAGGAGTTTGGCAGAACCATTAACGAACGTGCCCGGCGCCTTATCAACCCGGTGCAAAGTACGATACGCCTGCTATCCCATGATCCAATCGCCCAGGCCGGCAATCTGCAGCAGCGGCTGGAGCGCCTGCCGGCTCTGATAGAAAGCCTGAATGCCAACGAAATGCTTAGCGCCATCTATGTTGGCTATCCGAACGGCGAATTTATACTGGTTCGCCCGCTAGATGCGGAACTTAAGCAGCGTTTCGCCGCGCCCGCCGCCAGCGCGTTCCTGGTGCAAAGCATGAGCCTTGGAACAGCGAACGAGATGATCGGCGAATGGCATTTTTACAGCCGCGAAATTGCCTTGCTACAAACCGAAGTCAAATCCGATTATCGCTTCGACCCCCGCGACCGAACCTGGTATACCGAGACAATTGATCAATCAAGCACTACCATGACCCCGCCGTATGTGTTCTTCACGACTCGCGAAGCGGGAATGACACTGGCGCAACGCAGTATTAGTGGGACTGCGATTATTGGAATGGACGTCTCGATTGGCGATCTCAATAATGCAGTTCGCGACTTACGCATGACTCCGGGCACCAAAATTGTAATTCTGGACGACGGCGGCAATGTCATCGTGCACCCGAACTCACAACGGCTGCTACGCGCCCAGGACGACGCCGACCTGCGCCTGCCGCATGTCTCTGAGTTAGGTGAGGCAAGCCTGACCCAACTATTCGAGACCCCGCCTCAAGACAATGCCCCACGCCTTTACCGAGTAAACGGCGAGAAATGGTATGGCATGCTCGCGCCTCTCTCGAACTTCACCGAGCACGACACTCAGCTTCTGATCTCCGTTCCCGCTTCGGAAATGCTGACAGACGCGCGTCATGCGCTGGTTGAAGAAGGAATCTGGCTGGCGGCGCTGACCGCCCTGCTTCTGCTGATAGGCTGGATACTAAGTCAACGTATCAGCCGGCCGCTGCGTGTTTTAACTGAACAGGTAAGCACTCTGTCGGACTTTGATTTTAGCCGCAACATTGGAGTGCAATCCAGGATTTCTGAAATACGCAAGCTTAGCCAAGTGCTCGGCAGCATGTCAAAAACCATCAACAACTTCCAGGCCATTACCTTCACGCTAAGCCATGAAACACAACTGGACAGCATGCTCGGCAAGGTACTGGAAGGGCTGGTACAGGCCACCGGCGCCAGCAGTGGTGCTGTCTACCTGCATGACGACGATTCCGGCGTCCTGAAGCTTGCGACCAGTGACCAGAACGAAACTTATCCTGAAGAACTTCGCCTGGCAGTGCACAACCAAACAAACCTGGCTGCCACGATTGCCCAGGCACTAGAAAGCCAGATGCACTACCTTCCCGTGGTGTTGAATAATCGCAATCAAGAGTTACTGGGTATTCTGGTACTGCAACTGGACCCGGAGCACGAGCCAACAGGCAGCCAGCGTCAACCATTCCGGCATTTCGTGGAAGAGCTGTCAGGCGCGGCCGCGGTGGCAATCGAAACGCGGCAACTCATCGAAGCGCAGCAACGTCTGCTGGATGCCATCATCAAACTACTGGCTAATGCTATCGATGCCAAGAGTCCCTATACCGGCGCGCATTGCGAACGTGTTCCGGACCTGGCCGAGTTACTGCTGGATCAGGTGATCCATGCAGACAGCGGACCTTATGCGGACTTCGACATGACCGATGCGCAGCGCTACGAATTTCGCATTGCAGCCTGGCTGCATGATTGCGGCAAAGTCACCAGCCCGGAATCCGTCATGGACAAGGCAACCAAACTAGAAACCCAGTACAACCGCATCCATGAAATACGCACTCGCTTCGAAGTACTTTGGCGCGATGCCGAGATAGCGTTTTGGCAAGGGTTGGCCCAAGGAGGCGATGAAAACGCACTGAAACTTGCACTGTCGCGCACCCATGCCGACCTGCAAGAAGAATTCACGATCATAGCCAATGCCAATATCGGCGGCGAATTCATGGACGACGATGACATCGGCCGCATCAAGCAGATCGGGGCGCGACGCTGGTGGAGGCATTTCGACAACCGCCTTGGCCTGGCTCACCACGAAGCCGGACGACTGCCTGCTTCCACGGCAACTCCGTTGCCGACAGAAGAACGCCTGCTATCAGACCGCCCCGAGCACCTGGTTCACTGGAAGGAACGCAAGCCTCCGGTAGACAAAAACGACCCTGACAACCTATGGGGTTTTGACATGGACATACCGGCTTACGCCTACAACTACGGCGAGCTGTACAACCTGAGCGTCCGACGCGGCACCCTGACCCCTGAAGAACGATTCAAGATTAACGAGCATATTGTGCAGACCATCATCATGCTCCATAGCCTGCCGCTGCCCAGTCACCTGAAACGCGTTCCTTCCATCGCAGGCAACCATCATGAAAAAATGGATGGCAGCGGCTACCCCCGCCGCTTGAACAAAGACGACATGGGTATCGCTGAGCGAGTAATGACGATTGCCGATATCTTCGAAGCGCTAACCGCCGCAGACCGTCCCTACAAGACAGCCAAAACCCTTTCCGAATCCATAGGCATTCTTGCCAACATGGCCCGAGACCAGCACATCGACCCAGAACTATTCCGCTTGTTTTTGACCAGTGGTGTGTATTTGAAGTACAGCGAAAAATACCTTAGTCCCGAGCAGATAGACGAGGTGCATGTCGAGCGTTATCTGGATATGCTCGACGCACCGGCGCACGATGTCGGAAAGCCGGTAATGCATTAACCGCAGGTCAGCTTTCGGCAGCCTCCGGGTTTAGCGTCGTGAGGCGCGTTTCAAGTTCACGCATTTCGCTATACCCCATCAACTTCATGATGTCTTCAATACCCACCAGAAGATCGGGCCTGTCTACCGGCTGCCCCGTCTGAATCACTTCTTGCATGATGGCCAACGCCTGAGTCATCGCATTGATCGCGGCGGCGGGAAGCATGCGTGGCAGGCTGATCCGCTTTACCCCGATCTCTTTCAAACGAGGAATGGGAACCAATGGCGTTGTTGGACGGGCGCGAATACCAAACCCCATATTGATGGTAACCGGTATGCCTGCCGCATCTACAATGCGTTTAATGTCGTCTTCGCTGCGCACCGCATCTGGAAACAGCATGTCGGCACCTGCGGCCGCGTAGGCCTTGGCGCGCTTCACAGCTTCATCAACCCCACCGATGGCAATCGAATCAGTACGGGCAATAATGACAAAATCATCGCTGCGACGAGCAAGACATGCCGCTTCGATCTTCTTGACCATTTCAGCTGTGCTGACAATGTCCTTTCCCGGCATGTGCCCACAACGCTTCGGGCTAACCTGATCTTCAAGATTGACGCCAGCAACGCCAGCTTCCTCGAATTGCCGCACAGTGTGAAACACATTCACAGGATTGCCATAACCGGTATCGGCATCGGCTGTTAAAGGAATGGACACCGAGCGCGCAAGATTGCGGCAATGATTGACGTTCTCGTTAAGCCCCATTACGCCGATGTCGGCGATGCCGAGCAAAGAATTCGAAATCGCCGCACCGCTGGTACATGCTGTCTTGAAACCTGCTGCCTCAACAAGGCGAATACTATAGCCATCGTATACACCTGGCGATACGATAAATGCACCGCTATTCAACAGCGCGCGAAGTTTTTGTGCACCACTCATTCACTACTCCAATCAGTTTATTGTTTTCAAGACAGAATCACAAAATCGACATTCGAACCCCAATGCTTGGCACTTCTTCGAGGTTGTCCAAGTGTTCGGACAAGTGTTGCGCGGCACGTTCAATATGGGAGCGCATCAACGACTCGGCCAGTAGCGCATCGCGCATTTTGATCGCACGCAAGATTTGCCAATGCTCGGAATAGGCATCATGTTTGCGTTCTAACACTGTGCCGGAATGACGCCGGTATATGCGCAGCAGATGATATAAGTCCCCGCAAAGCGCATTGATAATGCGCTGATTACCGCAGGCTCGCACAATGCGCTCATGAAAATCGAAAACACGCATCAACGCGCCTTCGCCAGTGCTCGTCACACTACGTTGCTGGCGATCTTGCTCCAGTTCGTCAATCAACTGGTCAACTTCCTTTTCACTCATACGCTGAGCCGCCAGACCACATGCAACGCCTTCAAGGGCCATACGCATCTGGAAAAGTTCTAGCGCAGTCTGGGCGGAAAGCATCACGACACGCGACTTGACATAGGGCTCACACGTCACAAGCTGAATACCCTGCAACCGCCTGACTGCTTCTCGCACAGGGCCACGACTTACTCCGAACTCTTGCGCCAGGGCAACTTCGTTGATGATGCTGCCCGGCGGCAAAGACCCGCTATATATCGCCTCGAGAATCTGCCCAAACACGCGTTCCGACAACGTTCCCTGCGGGTCTTCGATCAAATCGTTCTTAATAGCTTTATTACTCATAGTGTCAACAGAATATCAGTCGAAACCCAAAAGTGTCAACACTAAAACTGAAAAACAAAAACTTAAATTCCCGCGTAAATTCTCTGAGACTAGTAAAAACCCCTACCATTCAAAACATTCCAATATAAATCATATAGATACAATAACAAAACGTTAAAAATCAAATCAACGAGATATCTGAATTAAAAATTCGCTAACGACACAAACCTTGAAGTGTTGACATTTAAAGACAGAAAAGCCAATAATAGGCTTTATTACAGACCTGACTTTTCAATACCGTACTCATGGCCACACAACAACTACGCAACACTCGCATTTCTTATGTTGATATTGCCGCTCGCAGTGCAGCCGCAGGCCAGGACATTGCGAAGTTTCCCTACGTCATCCGCATCCTGATCGAAAATTTATGCAGGCACCAAGCCTGGGGCGCCGCCATATCCGACAGTGAGATCAATTCACTGCTCAACTGGCAAAATGCCGTTGGAGCAGACCTGCCTTTACACGTTGCCAGAGTGATTCTTCCCGACTCAAGCGGGCTGCCGGTTCTTCAAGACCTTGCAGCCTTGCGGGACGCCGTAGCCAGCCATGGCGGCAACATTGACGCGGTCGATGCCAGAATCCCCGTTGATGTAATCGTCGACCATTCTTTACAGGTGGACCACTGGGGCACACCAAACGCAATTCGCGCCAATCTGAATAAAGAGTTCGAACGCAACGCCGAGCGGTACAAATTTCTAAAGTGGGCACAGCAGGCATTCAAGGGCGTGCGCGTCTTCCCGCCGGGCTCAGGCATTATTCACCAGATCAACCTCGAACATATCGCCACGGTTGTACGCAAAACCGCTTATGCAGGCCAAGAATGGGCATACCCCGACTTTGTCATTGGCGGCGACTCGCATACGCCTATGGTCAACTCACTGGGAGTGCTGGGCTGGGGGGTTGGCGGCATCGACGCAGAAGCCGCCATGCTGGGCCAGGCATATACATTCCCCATACCCGAAGTCGTTGGCGTGAAACTAACGGGCGCGATCCGCAGCCCTGCCCTGACTACGGATGCAGCACTACTTATCACCCAGTTGCTACGGAAGGAAAATGTTGCCGGCTGCATGGTCGAGTTTTTTGGGCCCGCGCTGCCGCAGCTGACCATACCAGAACGGGCCACGATTTCGAATATGGCGCCGGAGTATGGCGCCACCTGCGGATACTTCCCCGTCGATCAAAACACCCTCGAGTATCTCGTAGCAACAGGCCGCTCAGACGAGCAAGTCAATCTGGTAAAGCTCTATTGCGATACCAATAATCTGCTTCATCGCCACGACGCGCCAACACCGCAATACTCACGGACCATCGAGATTAATCTTGATCAGGCCGAACCCAGCATGGCCGGCCCACGCCGACCGCAAGACCGGCTGCCCATTACCGAAGTACAGACAGACTTCAACGACAAACTTCATAAGCCCTTTGCCGAGGGCGGATTCAACGTTTCCACACAAGAAAACGGATCCGCCGCCAACTCCGCGCCCATACAACACGGTTCTGTCGTACTGGCTGCAATTACATCCTGCACCAACACGTCGAACCCCGTGGTCATGCTGGCGGCCGGCCTCGTAGCAAAAAAAGCCATCGAATACGGACTGAAGCCAGCCCCCTGGGTCAAGACCAGTCTGGCGCCTGGCTCCCGGGCTGTCACGGAATACCTGTCCCAAGCAGGCTTGCTGCCGTATCTGGAACAACTGGGCTTCTTCGTTATCGGCTATGGGTGCACGACATGTGGCGGCAAATCCGGTCCGCTCGACCCGGCGCTCGTCCAGGCCATCGAAGAACAAGACTTAGTCGTTGCAGCCGTCCTGTCAGGCAACCGAAACTTCGAAGGCCGCATCCACAAGATGATTCGGGCCAACTATATTGGTTCGCCCCCGCTGGTTGTAGCTTATGCCCTAGCGGGCCGAATCGATATCGACTTTGCGTCAGTACCCGTAGGTCACCAGGCTGATGGCCAACCCGTCTACCTAAATGACCTCTGGCCGTCACCCTCGGAAATATCGGCGCTGCTGCCATTTGCCTTCAATAAAGACACCTTCTCTGCCATCTATGACAATGCAGGCGGTCCCGACGCGGGACTATGGCAGCAATTGCCGTCCCCTACCGGAAAACGTTTTCCCTGGAACCCCGAATCGCACTACCTGGTCGAACCGCCCTTCTTCAAAGGCGATCTCAGCGAGAATGCCCTGGACCGGCTGCAGGAAAAACTGCGTCAAACTTATGTGCTTGCCGCGTTCAACGACTCACTTACCACCGACCATATATCCCCGGGCGGCGAAATCCCGCTGGAGACTCCCGCCGGGCAGTACCTGAACGCAGCGGGCATTGCCCCGCGCGACTTCAACACCTACGTAGCTCGGCGGTGCAACTTCGAGGTCATGTCACGCGCGACCTTCGCTAACATCCGTATTAAGAACGCGCTGGTTCCCGACACCGAAGGCGGATTCACCCGACACTTTCCAGATGACGTCAGAATGACAATCTACGATGCCGCGCAACGTTACCAACGCAGCGGCCAAAGCGTCATCATCCTTGCGGGAAAAGAATACGGAACGGGCAGCAGCCGCGACTGGGCCGCGAAAGGCTCCGCGCTACTGGGCGTTCAAGCTGTCATTGCCGAATCGTTCGAGCGCATCCATCGGGCCAATCTCGTCGGCATGGGCATACTGCCCCTGGCGTTTCTGCCTGGACAGGGCTGGCGGCAATTAGGCCTGACCGGCAGCGAGCGCTATGCATTCCACAACATCAAACAGAGCATTCAAACGGGCGATCCCATAAACGTCACTGCTCATGGCCAAAACGGCGACATCGACTTCCAGGTCCTTCCTCAAGTGCTGACCGAAGCCGAACGCGAATTACTCGCGGCAGGCGGCATCCCAACAAGTGTCCTGCGCGCCTTTACCGAAGAAAAAGAACATCTCCACGCCCCCAAATCTGAAAACTGAACGAGAACCGGTATGAACCTGGATAAATTGATTATCAATGCAAATATCATGCTGCCGCAAAGCGGCCCGACCCTTGGCGCCGTCGGCATCAAGGACGGTCGAATTGCAATAATCAGTAAAAATACAGAAGGCCTGAGCGCCGACGAAGTAATTGATTGCGAAGGCTTGTGGCTGCTGCCAGGAGTCATCGACCCCCATGTGCATTTCGGCTTCGGATCACCCGAAACTGACTTTGAAACGGAGTCGCGCAATGCGGCCATTGGCGGCACCACCACAGCGCTTTCCTTCCATCGATCCAAAGACATTCGAGACTCCTTCGACGCCACACGCGCTTTAGCGGAATCTCAAAGCTGCATCGACATCGGCTTCCATTTCGGCATTACCAGCAACCTGCACGTTGAAACCCTGCAAGAAATTTCAGAACGATTCGGCGTTTCATCATACAAGCTCTACATGATGTACAAAGGTGCAGCAGGCCTGTCTCAAGGCTTCACCGACATCGACGACGGCCTGCTGTTCAATGCCCTGCGCGAGACTGCCAAAATACCTGGCGCCATTCTCGGCGTGCATTGCGAGAACGTCGAAGTCATTCCTTTACTTCGAGATCCACTGCGTGCTGCCGGCCGTGATGACCTGAAAGCCTGGAACGAACAAAGTCCCGACTTCCTGGAAGCCGAAAACGTTCATCGTGTTTGCTACTTTGCTTCAAAAACCCAGACGCCGGTCAATATCGTCCATTTAAGCAGTCACGAAGCCCTCGACGAGGTACGAAGACATCGCGCACGCCGAAACGGCCCTCCCATTTACGTGGAAAGCTGTCCTCATTACTTGTTTTTCAATGATGAGTCACCAGCCGGCACCTATGCAAAAGTCAATCCGCCCGTTCGGACGCAAAGCGATGTCGAAGCTATGTGGGAAGGCGTGATGGACGGGTCCATCACGACTCTTGGCTCAGACCATGTGCCTCGCAAACGCGCCACAAAAGACAAGTCTATCTGGGCAGCCAGCAATGGCTTTCCCGGCACGGGCATGATGCTGCCAGTCATGCTTCACGAGGGCTACCACAAACGGGGCATCCCCATATCCAAAATTACGCAACTCCTCAGTGAAAACTCGGCACGTATTTACAAGCTGCCATCCAAAGGAAGCATCGAGGTAGGCAAAGACGCTGATCTATTGATCGTCGACCCTGATCTGGAACGAACGGTCGACCCCGCTTTGCTAGAGTCCCACGCGGATTACTCACCTTACGAAGGCATGTCGATCAAGGGTTGGCCGGTACGCACTCTGGTCAGAGGCCGGACGGTGATGCTGGATGGAAAAATCACCAACGTAGCCCGCACAAACCCAGGTGGCCGCTTCCTGCGCCGCCACTAACGCACAACTCATAATCGCAACAGGAAACAGCATGAACACAACCAAACGCATCTGGGATGCATTTCTTACTGAACGAGACCAGCAAGTCCTTAAAGCTGCCGGCTATGGCAAGCGAGTGGGGTTCGGTACGCGCCCGGCTCTTTTCATCATTGACGTTCAGTACAACTTCTGCGGCGACACCCCTGAAGAGATTCTTGAAGGCCTGAAGCAATACCGCACGCACTGCGGCAAAGAGGCCTGGGATGCCGTAGCCCATATGGTTCCCCTCCTGGAACTCGCACGAGAAAAGAATATTCCTGTTTTCTACACCGAAAGCGGCCGGCGCCCGGACCTGATCGATAGCGGCGTTCAGGTCGGCAAGAACCACCGGGGCCAGGAAAAAACCGTTGTTGCCAATACGCACGCCACCCGAACCGTAGAGCCATTAGCTCCACGGCCTCAAGACTTTCTTATCAGTAAGCAAAAGCCATCCTGCTTTTTTGGCACCACCTTCATGAGCCAACTAAACTTCCTGGATATCGACACCCTGATCTTGGTCGGCTGCACATCATCGGGTTGCCTGCGTGCGACGGCCGTGGACGCCTACTCGTACAACTTCAAGGTCATCATTCCCGAAGAGGCCGCGTTCGATCGCTTTCAGGCCAGCCATGCCATCAATCTATTCGATCTGAACTGCAAGTACGCCGACGTCATTCCTTCAGCCGAAGCCGCGGACTACCTGCGCTCACTGCCCGTCGCCGGCTAAACGGATACAAAACCATGCAGTCTGTCAGCAGACCGTCCATTACTGCCATTCAGGTCTACCTGCTAACCGGATTCCTTGGCAGTGGCAAAACCACCCTGCTTTCCAGTCTTATTCATGAGCCGGAATTTGCAGATACCGCCGTCATTGTCAACGAGTTTGGCGAGATCGGTCTGGATCACGTTTTGCTCGAAAAATCCGACGACACCGACGTGGTGCTGCTTGATTCGGGCTGCCTGTGCTGCGCTACAAACGACCCGCTGCAAAATACGCTCGAGGACTTGTACTACCGACGCCTGCGACAGGAAATCCCCCCGTTTCAGCGCGTCGTGGTAGAAACGTCGGGGCTGGCCAATCCAGCGCCGCTGATCAATGCACTGGCGGCCGACGCGTCGGTTTCCAGACACTACCGCCTTAACGGTGTCATTACTACTATTGACGCCGTACATGGCCTGAACACAATTTCACAGTATCAGGAAGCAGCCATCCAGCTTTCGATTGCAGATCGCATCGTTGTGACCAAAACAGATCTAGTCACAGAAAACGAGCTGGATACCGTTCAGGAAAAAATCGCCGGGGCGAATCCCCACGCCAGCATATTGACCTCGGCCCTTTCGGGCGCCACAATTTCGCACAAGCTGCTGACCGACTTGGACGGCCACCAGATAAAGCTTGCTGCCAATAACGATCAAAACAACAAGCAACAGACCAATCCGCAATTTCTTCACCTGTTCAAGTACGGCATTTCAAGCCATGTGCTACATGCAACGCAGCCTGTAAGCTGGCCCGGCTACGCGGCGTGGGTCGATGCCATGCAACGCCAGTTTGGTGAAAAACTGCTGCGCGTCAAAGGTATCGTCCGCTTTACCGACGGACTTCCATATGCGATTCATGGCGTGCACCACTTATTCAGCCCTCCGCAACCCCTTTATGGTCCGATACCCCCGAAAACACATGGGGCCATCGTGATCATTGCGCAAGACACTTCCCCGGATGAACTGCTTGGGCTGCTTCCTTTACTTACCAATCAAACTTAGCACTTTCACTCTTCAAAGATTACGCGACCATGGAAAATCAGAATCAGATTATCGTAGTTGGCGCCGGCCCTGTTGGGCTCGTAGCAGCCCTGACACTTGCCCAGGGCGGCGCCAACGTGACCTTGCTGGAAAAACGCGACCAGTTGAATCAGGCTTCGAAGGCCTCGACTTTTCATCCTCCGACCCTCGAAATCCTGGACCACCTTGGAGTTCTGGACACCACAAAATCACTTGGATACGTAGTAGATCGCGTGCAATACCGAACCCCCTCCGACGGCATCGTCGGCGAACTGCCGTTTTCAAAACTACAAGGCATTACGCCTTTCCCGTTTCGAATGCACCTGGAACAATCGCGGCTTACGCCCATTTTGCTGCAAAGCCTTCAAAACCACCCTAACGCAACGGTGCACTTCAATGCTGACCTGGTCAATATTATCGACAATAAAGACCAGCGCACTGCCGAAGTCAAGATCGATGGTGTCACCCGTTATTTGAATTTCAGCTACCTGATGGGAACCGATGGCGCGCACAGCGTCGTACGCAATCTTGCGGGTATTACGTTCGAGGGCGAGGCGTATCCGGGCAAGGTACTGCGCTATCTGACCGACGAAGATCTGTCTACATTGCTGCCCGGAATCGGCCCAATCACCTATCTGGTGAACGACACCCACTCGGCCAGTTTTCTGCGCATGCCCGACTGCTGGCGCATCATTCTGCGTGTTCCTGCCGATGTAAGCGAAGAAACCGCGCTGACCGATGAATGGGCGCTTGAGCGGCTACGTCCGCTTATTCCCGGACTAGAAAAACTACCGCGTCAGATCGGTAAAGACGTCTATGGCGCCAGCAAACGAATAGCCGGCACCTACAGCAAGGGAAACATTTTCCTGGCTGGCGACAGCGCCCACCTTAGCAATACACGCGGCGGCATGAACATGAACTGCGGTATCCATGATGCGTTTCACATTGCTCGTGCGCTGGCCGACGCGATACGAAACCCGTCAAGCGAGCTGCCAAACCAGATTGCCAGCGAAAGGCATGCGGTCGCACAAAACATGCTGATTCCTCGGTCAGACTCGATGGTGTCCGCCGAAGGCAAATGGATCGATCGCGTACGCAGCCTGCTGGCCGACAACGATCGCTCTCTGCAGCATTTGCAACAAACCGCCATGCTGGACATGACACCCAAGCTCAATCCCTCTCGCAGCTACCAGCCCGCATAACAAGTTAATTTATCTGAATAAGCACGATATGACTTTGCCAACACTAGCCGCCCCGAAACACCGAATTGGCGTACTTGTCCCACCCGCCAACCCAACGGTAGAAATCGAATACCCGGCTCTCGCCCCGAATGATGTAGCCATGCATTTCATGCGCCTGCCCGTCATTGCAGGTGATCTTCAGGATCGCAACAAGGCCTATACCGAAAGCTACGCCCAAAGCCTGAAAGGTTTTGGCTCGCTCAAGCTGGATGCCGTCGCGATTGCCATGACTGGCCCTCAGTACAGGCTGGGCCTTCAAGGTGATATAGATTTGTGCAACCGCCTTTCCGACGCAGCGGGTATAGCCGTTGAAACCGCCAGCATAGCCCTGGTGAACGCCCTGCAGTCACTAGGCGTTACCCGTATCAATCTACTTTCTCCATACCCGGCGTGGTTAACCGAAATGGCCGTCCAATACTGGGAAGGCGCCGGCTTGCACGTCAATGCAAAACATGAATTTTCGGACGAACTGGTCGCATACCAACTCACCCCCGACGCTGTGACTGATGGCGTTCTGACCGCCGCCCGACAAGACTCAGGCGCCTTGCTGCTTAGCGGTACCGGAATGCGTACGCTGG
>DATCVA010000216.1:0-5939 GCA_036567205.1 Eoetvoesiella sp.
AAGGTCGATCCGGCCAGGTCTTTAATGGGATAATCAAAATAGCAAAACTGCTGTGCCTCGTGCCAGCGTCCTGCTTTTACCGATTCGCGGTAAGCCACCACACTGCGGCGCAAGGCAAAAATAAGTGCGAATGTGTGCTCGGGCACCGTGTTGATTGCGTAGCCACGGATATTGGACACCAGCACCCCGCGAGCCTGGCAAACCGGCAAATCAATCATATCGGTGCCTGTCGCGGCCACCGCCACCATTTTCAAAGCACGGGCGCGGTCCAGGTCAGCCCCGCGCAATGGCACTTTATTGGTAATTACGATGTCCGCATCCGCAATACGGCTGGCTACCTGCTGCGGCGACGTACGGCCGTGCACGATAAGCTCGTGCTCGAAAGACAAAGGACGCAATACCGTTTGCGGGGAAATCGTTTCCCGGTCTAAAAACACAACCTTTGTTGGTCGATCAGCCATTTAAAGATCCTTTGCTGTAAGGTGATTGTTAATGATAATTATGCTTGATAAAGCACTAATTGGATCCGCCTGTAGTCAATCCGATATAGTAATAGGATAATCATTCCCGCCCTCAAAGCAATCTTGCCCAATACCGCAATAAGGACGTCGCTACATGCAGCTTAATCCACTCGCCCATTTGCTCCAGCGCCATAACATAATGCCATCCGGCGCCACGACGGCCGCCACCATTCCGAAACGCTATCCAATAGAGGATTTTTTTCGCAATCCACAACGCGGGTATTTTCGTCTGTCGGACAACGGAGAGATGCTGGGCTTTATGGAGCCTGCCAGCGTCGATGGACAAGCCCCGCGAATGAACGTGTTCGTCCAGACGCTTGAAGGCAGCACGCCTGTTGGCCAGCCGCGCCGCGTTACGGCCGAAACCGCGCGTGACATCAGCAATTTTTTCTGGAAGGGATCCAGCACGGTTCTATACGAAAAAGACTTTAACGGCGATGAAAATTTTCACGTTCTGGGCGTAAACGTTCAAAACGGCGCTGTTATTGACCTGACACCGTTTCCGGGTGTTCGGGCCAGCATCGAAGATGACCTTGAAGACGACCCTGATCATATTCTGATCAGTCATAACCAGCGCAACCCCGAAGTATTCGACGTTTACCGTGCCAATATCCATACGGGTGAACTGGTCCTGGTTGCAGAAAACCCAGGCAACATCGTAGGCTGGCAAACAGACCATTCAGGCCGTGTACGAGCTGGCATAGCCAGCGACGGATTGCACACCACACTTCTCTATCGCGATAACGAAACACAAGAATTCCGGCCGATCATCACTACCGACTTTCGCACTGTAGTCAGCCCTGAGTTTTTTACCTTTGACAACCAATCGTTCTATGCCCTTAGCAATCGAGGCCGCGATACGCTGGCACTGGTCGTTGTCGATCCAGCCCAACCCGATCACGAAGACGTCGTGTTTTCAGTCGATACGGCAGACCTGGACGCCGCTGGCTACTCGCGTTTGCGTAAGGTGCTAAGCGTTGTCAGCTACCAAACAGATAAGCCCCAACGTCACTTTTTTGACGAGCTCAGTGCACAGCGCTATCAACGTGTGGCCGAACAACTGCCCGGGTATGAAATCGCCCTGCAAAGCGGCACGCGCGACGAGACCAAATATATTGTCGCAACCTATAACGACAAAACTCCCGGCAGCCGCTACATTTACGACGCTACCCTTAACACATTGGACAAGCTTGCCGACATCAACCCCAATTTGCCCGAGCACGATATGGCGCCGGTACAAACCATTAGTTACCAAAGCCGGGATGGCT
Source organism: Eoetvoesiella sp. (assembly GCA_036567205.1). Taxonomy (GTDB): domain Bacteria; phylum Pseudomonadota; class Gammaproteobacteria; order Burkholderiales; family Burkholderiaceae_B; genus DATCVA01. Next base: position 1,790 of record DATCVA010000216.1, read on the forward strand.
TGACTATACACGGCTATTTAACGCTGCCCGCGGGCAAACCCCCGAAAAACCTCCCGTGCGTGATTAACCCCCACGGCGGACCCTGGGCGCGGGACGGCTGGGGCTTCAATCCCGAAGCTCAATTCCTGGCCAACCGGGGCTTTGCCGTATTACAAATGAATTTCCGCGGGTCGACCGGTTATGGACGCCAATTCTGGGAAGCCAGCTTCGGCCAATGGGGGCTGAAGATGCAGGACGACATCACCGACGGGGTTCATTGGCTTATTGACCAGGGAATTGCAGACGCTAGCCGTATTGCAATTTACGGCGGCAGCTACGGCGGCTATGCCACGCTGGCTGGTATTACCGGCACGCCTGATTTGTATGCCGCTGCGGTCGACTACGTAGGGGTGTCGAACCTTTTGACCTTCATGAGCACAATCCCGCCCTACTGGAAGCCCATGCTCGAAAAAATGCACAGTATGGTTGGCGATCCCGAACGTGACCGCGAACGTCTGGTAGCGACATCGCCTGCACTAAACGCGGACAAGATAAGAACGCCTCTGCTTATTGCTCAAGGAGCCCATGACCCGCGTGTGAACAAAGATGAAAGCGACCAAATGGTTGCCGCATTAAAAGCTCGCGGTGTCGAGGTCGAGTACATTGTCAAAGACAACGAAGGCCATGGCTTTCACAATGATGAGAACAAGTTCGAGTTTTATGAGCGAATGGAAAAATTCCTGATTCAGCATTTGAACCCTTAAGAAAGCTCTGAACAGGTCGAGTGATAAGCAAGCGCTGCGATTCGTAATGGGATGCCAGGCGCAAACCGCAGCGATAGCCGTAACTGTCACGAGGATTTGCACATCTGCTGGCCGAACAAAGAAATAATCGATACTTAATCGTTGATAGCACATTACCTACGGAGGTTACGGAAATTGGGCCACATAAAGCGTGGCGAGCTATCCCGTCCTGGTTTTATGCCAGGAGTTTCCGCTCAATATTGATGAAATTATATTATCTGCAAGGCGCATGCCCATTGGTCACCCAAATCACGCTGGAATGGATGGGCTTGCCGTATGAATTACAAAAAGTGGAACGCGATGAACTGAAGTCGCCAGAATTCCTGGCCTTGAATCCCGTTGGCTCCGTGCCCGTGTTCACCGACGGCGATCTGATTCTGACGCAAAGCGTTGCCATCCTGGAATACCTGAACGAGCTTCACCCGGAAGCAAAGCTGCATGGCCAAACCCCCGCAGCGCGTGCCGAGGTGCGTCGCTGGCTAAGCTTGTGTAATGCCGATATACACCGCAGTTTCGGTCTTATTTTTGGGGCGCAAGCGTATTCGGATGATGCCGGCATCCAACAGCTGCTAGTCGATAAAACATCAGAACGGCTTGTGTTTTTGTTCGGTATCGTGGACAAGCATCTGGCCGACCAGCAGTGGCTGGCCGGCAGCCGCTCTATTGCCGATCCGTATTTGTACACCTTGCTGCGCTGGACCAAGGCGAAAAAAATCGATTTGTCGGGCATGGCCAATCTGGAAAATTTCTATAACCGCATGGAGGCCAATACAGGCGTACAAGCGGCCTTGAAAGCACAAGGCCTGATTCCATCTTAAATCAATCGTGAACTGTGTCGACGCAGCAGCAGTACAAACGTACTGTCTGCGCTTCGACGTTCGGTTAAGCCCCCAGGTATGCCTTGCGCACTTTGTCGTTACTAAGTAAATTTTCGCCCGTATCGGCCAGAACAACTTTACCGTTTTCCAAGACGTAACCACGGTCGGCCACTTGCAAGGCTTTATTGGCGTTTTGTTCGACCAGAAAAACCGTGACGCCTTGCTCGCGAATAGTCTGGATTATTTCAAAAATCTGCTTGATGATAAGCGGAGCAAGGCCCAGAGTAGGCTCATCGAGCAGTAATAATTTGGGCCGAGTCATTAATGCACGGCCAATTGCCAGCATTTGCTGTTCCCCGCCAGACATTGTTGCCGCACGTTGATTGACACGTTCCTGTAAACGTGGAAACAACGTATATACATGCTCCATTCCTTTGACTACTTCCAGAGGAGACAGGAAAAAACCGCCCATCTTTAAATTTTCGGCAACAGTAAGATCTGAAAAAACCCTCCGCCCTTCGGGCGATATAGCTATACCGCGACGCATGATTGCGTGAGTCGGCTCGTGGGTGATATCGTCCCCGTCAAATGTAATGCGGCCGACCGACGCTCGCGGCGAACCGCATACGGTCATGAGCAAAGTCGTCTTGCCGGCTCCGTTGGCTCCAATCAGCGTAACGATCTCACCTTGATTTACCTCGACAGAAACATCGTTGAGCGCCTCGATCGCACCATAATGGGTATGAATATTTTCAAGTTTAAGCACCTTACTCTTCCCCCAGGTAAGCCTTGATGACACGAGGGTCGGCGCGAACATCCGATGGAAGCCCCGTAGTAATAGGTTTACCGTGCTCCATAACCATAATTCGATCGGATACCCCCATGACCAGGCTCATATCGTGCTCGATTAACAGTACCGCCACATCGAACTCTTTGCGCAGGCGGTCGATGAGAATTTGCAAATCACGTTTTTCCTGAGGATTCAAGCCAGCAGCGGGTTCGTCCAGCATCAGCAATCGTGGCTTGGTGACCATGCAACGGGCAATTTCAAGCCGGCGCTGATGCCCATATGCAAGGTTGCCCGCTTCGCGATTGGAAAACTGTCGCAAACCCATAAAGTCGAGCCAATCGACTGCATTTTTTTGTGCATCGCTTTCTGAGCGCCGGTAAGAAGGTACCTTGAACAAACCCTGCAACAAACCTGTTTGAACCTGGGTATGTTGAGCCACCAACAGATTTTCGAGCACTGTCAGTTTCTTGAACAAGCGTACATTCTGAAAAGTACGTACAAGACCTTTTTGAGCTACTTTGTGGCTGGGAAGGCCATTAATTTTAGCGCCGTCCATAACAATCGTGCCCGTCGTCGGCTTATAAAAGCCACCGACACAATTAAAAACCGTAGTCTTTCCGGCGCCATTAGGTCCGATAATGCCAAAGACTTCGTCGTGCCTGACATTAAACTCGACGCTGTCCACCGCCAGCAAGCCGCCAAACCGCATGGTTAAACCCGATACCTGCAGCAAAGTGTCGCTCATGCCGCCAGCTCCACATGAGGACGCTTGACCGGGAGCAATCCTTGAGGACGCCATAGCATCATCAAAACCATAACCAAGCCAAAAACCAGCATTCGGTACTCTGCAAACTCGCGAGCAATTTCAGGCGCTACGGTAAGGATGATGGCCGCCAGGATAACCCCAACCTGCGAACCCATGCCCCCCCAGGACAACAATAGCCAAGATAAGAGCCGACTCCATAAACGTGAACGATTCCGGATTTACCAGACCCTGGCGTGCCGCAAAAAAAGCGCCGCCAAAACCGGCAAACATAGCCCCCATGGTAAAAGCAGAAAGCTTGATTCGAGTAGGGTTCAAACCTAGCGAACGACATGCGATCTCGTCTTCACGCAAGGCTTCCCAGGCGCGCCCAATAGGCATGCGTATGACACGCGTTGATACGAAAAGCGTGAACAATACCAACGCAAGCGCCGTTAAATACAGGTAAATAATTACGTCCAGAGTATCGAAATTCCAACCGACCAGGTCGTGAAAGGTAATCTGACCCTCGGGCGCCCGGCGCAACAGGGGATAACCGAAAACGGTAGGTTTCGGGATTCCTGATATGCCATCTGGCCCACCCGTAAATGAAGACAGGTTGATAAGCAAGAGCCGGATTATTTCGCCGAAACCCAGCGTAACAATGGCCAGGTAATCGCCACGTAGCCGCAGCACCGGAAAACCCAGCACAAAACCGAATAGCGCCGACATGGCTCCGGCTAATGGCAAGGCTTCCCAGAATCCCCACCCGGCCCAGTGGTACAGCATGGCATAGGTATAGGCGCCCACTGCATAAAAACCCACAAAACCCAGGTCGAGCAAGCCAGCAAATCCGACCACGATATTTAGGCCAAGGCCCAACATAATATAAATAAGCACCAGGGTCGCAATGTCGACTTGCGCCCGCCCGCTAAAAAACGGAAAGACCAGTGCAATGGCAATCAGCAGGAAAATCATCCCGCGGCGCACAGGCTCGGACAACACCGGAAGTGCGGGC
>DATCVA010000217.1:0-6093 GCA_036567205.1 Eoetvoesiella sp.
ACGTTATTTTGCCACCGGCCAGGTCGTGGCAGCCAAGGCAAAGCAAATACATTCACTTGATGCCGCGGCTTATAGTGGCGCGTTGGTCCAGGCTCGAGCATTGAATATGTTGGCATTTTTAAATCGTTCGCAAGTGGGACATCAGATTGCGATGGCGCACCTGGTGACTTTGGGGTCCTGGGCAGCATTTGGTGGTACACAGGCTCGGCAGGTTCGCCAAGGTAATCCACCAGCCCATTTAATCACTATGCTGTTTGGCGCCCGCCACGGAACGGCTTACTTGGCAGCCCGTTCTGCGCTTGGGTTCGAGTCCATGGCACAGGCGCAAGGGGCGCTGGCAAGCGCATATGCTGCGCATGATCGCGTTGTTCACCAAGTATTTGGAACGGTGCAAGACGCTATAGTGTCGGGCCTGCCCGAAGCGCGTTGGGCGGCCATGCAAGAAGTGTTGAAGCGAAATTATCCTGGCGCCTCATTTACTCTGAGCTTGAAAGAGGATAACTGGTCCGGTTATTTAAGACGGCATGCTGCACAACAATCGTTGCGTCCATTTATTCAAACGGTAGCGCAGATGTATGATTTTCTGGGCCCCCGTAATTACATTGCAAAGAACCCCTGGCCTGTAGAGTCGCGCTGTCCGGCCAAGCGGCATGAACTACGCCGACGGGGAACTACAGAACTTGATCCTGCCGGGCGCTGGCAATCTATCGATACACAGTCGTTTCATGCGCTCAGGTCGAACCGATGGATAGGTTGTTACTACCGCGAATACCCGATGGGGTGGGGCTGGATTCCAGGTGCTGCGGGTCAGCCCGCTCAAACACCTTATGTTGAAGATGCTCCTGATAATTTTTCTACTCAGGATTTTTGGCGTTGGGTCAAAGAGGCTACCAACTGGGACATTACGTCGGGTGACGCTAATCCGCTGGCAAACTCCAGGGCAGTCGCGAGCCGTCAACGTTGGCAAGGAGGAGGCTTGCCAACGTATTTCGATACTGGCCCGCATGGTTCGAATAGTCCCTTACGGTTCAGGGTCGAACTGCAACAGTCAGGGCCTGAAGGTTTGACTGTTACGACAAACAGTGCCGCTGAATCGTTTTTTGAGCGGCCGGAGCCGCGGGCTGACGGGCTGCAGGAAAGCGCTCATTTATTCCAACCTTATTGGCAGGCAAGGATTTCACCTTTGAAGGCATCCAACAATATCGGCGGGGAATCGCGATGAAACGGCAGACTGCGGTTCCAGCACACGGAGGATTTATACAGTTAAGCCAATCGCCCCGATTGACAGAGCAGGGCCAGGCATTACTCGAAGGTCTGATAGCGCTATTGGTACTTTTGTCGTTGTGGGTGGCTATTGCATGGTTGGCTCGATTTCAGGACATGGCGCTTCAGGCTTCCCACGCAAGCCGGTTTGCTGCATTTTCGTTAACTCGCAATCCTGACTATCAACCGATTGCCGATGTGCATCAGCATTATTTTTCCGGGACAGCGCACCAATGGGCAGATCGCCGTGGGCGGCAACTGTTAAGCCCCGGGCGCACAGAAATATCGTTGCTTATAAATCGAAGCCACGTACTTTCTGTCAATGCTCGGCCTGGAGGTAATGTTCGCGACGCGATGCAGCTCAGATCGGATTGGCTTGTCGAAGATAGCGGTATTGTCAGTGCCGTGGTCAGGGCTGCCCCTGTCTCGCCATCGCGCTCGACTCCTGCGGGGCTTGATCCTTTAAAACTGGGATTACGGTATTTTGATAGCTCCTATCCCGTTATGTCCCGACATACCTCTATTTTGGCAGGGGCCGGCCATGCGTCCAGCGACGCTGATACACAGCTACGTGTAGCCAATTCTGATTTAGGCTGGCACGCCAGCGCAAATCAGTCGTATTCATTAGGACGGCAAATTGCGGAGCGCATGGAGAATGTAGACAGGGCATGGGACAGGCCTAAGCCACGCTTCGATTGGCTCGATACATGGGCTGGTGAAACGCCTGGCCATCACCTGAGTCCTAACCCAGGAGGCGGCTATGTACGCGTTGGCCGCTAATGCTAAACACGGTCTATATCGTCATTTTTTACGTTATAGAAAATGTATATGTTCGGCAATATTAGCCTTGGTGTTTTCTTTTACAGGCTCGCTTGCAATAGGTGCCGAACCTGTTCGTTCGGATTTTGCCATGTTTGATGCCTTGTCATTCAAATGGTCCGGTACGCAAGAAATGCAATTGTTTGGCGTGCCCGTTTTATTGCGTGACTTCACTGCGCCCATTTCCCTTTTGACGGCGGCGCAATCGTTAAGCACACATATAGATCGCTTCCAGCAGGTTATGGCGTTCAAAGACAAAATTACATTGTCGGGAATTAAGGCTGATTGGCATTGGGTCGCCGAGCTCGAGGCAACGTCTTATGGTGTGAAAGGATTGGTCTCGGCCTTGCATATAGACCCTGTTCAATTAAAGCATGCATTGGAAAATCGTAGCCATGACATGGCTGGCTGGCTTCCACAACAGGCGCGGTTGCGTTTTAGCGATCGCTCCGCCTTGCAAGGCAGGTATCTGACGCAACAAGTGTATAGCGTGCAATTGCAGCCAACAGAACTTATAGCCTATGCACAAACACGCTTGCTTAATCAGGGTTGGCGCAACGATCCGCAGGCTGCTTGGTTTCCCGAAGCCAGTGTTTGGCGGCGCGGAGCGGCTCGGCTCATGCTGATAGCTAAAGAGGACGCGGCTACGGGCAGCTCATTATTTGTTCATTATTTCGAATAACAATATTAAGGAGTGTGTGCCATGCGCCTACCTGTTTTGAATCGAACTGCCGCCATGCTCGGGGTGGCGCTTGCGGCAGGCTTATGTGCTGCGTGGGCTGCGCGGGAACACATTCAAAACCGCATAGAGCAAATCGAAGCGCAAGCGAAGGTTCCGACGGCGCAGCGCGTGGTGGCCGCCTACGACTTGCCCACTGGAACAAAGTTGACGGCCGAGCATATTGCGATTCGTCAATTTCCGGTCGAATTGGTATCGAGCGACAGTGTGACTCCCGAGCGCTTTACAGAGCTGACTGGCCACGTCTTGTTGTCTCCGTTACGAGCGGGGGATCCAATTTTGCCGGTGCATACGGTGCTCGCTCATAATATGCCGTTCTCAAGCAAATTGACTGAAGGGCGACGGGCAATAACGATACCGGTAGATGCTATTAATTCCGTCTCCGGATTGCTCGAGCCGGGCGATTTAATCGATCTTTATGTTTCATTTGAATATCAGCGCAGACGCATTACGGCGCCTCTATTACAAGGCGTTTTGGTGTTGGCTACGGGAGCAACGACGCAGTTTACTTCCGAGGGCGGCCCGACAAGGCCTGGCGGCTATTCAACAGTGACACTTGATACGTCACCGGAAGATGCGATCAAACTGGTCGCAGCGCGTCAGAGTGGAATGATCACGGCGCTGCTGCGCAATCCGGGCGATAACCGATTGAATCAGCGCGCAGTGCGAGGCGATCTGGCCAGTTTGCTTGGTGTTAACGTAAAGATGCCGCTGGCCGCCACAGCCAAGACCGCACCAGTCATCTATGGAAATCAGGCTGTACGCCGCGTGCCAAGCTTGCGTCCCGTAGCACCAGGACCCAAGCAGGTCAATGGCTTGTTCGACTTGCCCTACACCCCAGAGTTAGTCAGTGCGTGGATGCACGCAGCGAGCATTGTCCGGCAATCCGCCGCCGTGCCAGAAAACAGCGAGTCTCCTGTGTTATCGGATATGAATCTCTTGGACTCGTCTTCATCGCCTGTGGAAGTGATTGATTAGCAAACAACGACCAAATCGATCCCATGACAGACCATTAATGCAGTGACCAGGATGGCAGGCAATGAAATTTATATGCATGATGATTTTTTTAGGCATGTCATTAGTGGCATCGCCTACGGCTTATACCAATCAAGAGACGCTACTTGAGCTCCAAGTAGGAGAGGTGAAAGTATTGGCGATACCGGATGTGGCTCGTGTAGCCGTTGGGGATGGTCATGTGCTTAATGCGGTCACCACCGACGAAAAAGAGGTAATTATTTTTGCTCGCCACGATGGTTCCAGTGCTTTGCAGATTTGGTCGGCCAATGGGGAAATACACCGTTATCAGATCGAGGTGGCTCCAGAGGGTGCGCGCCAGGCGCAAAAAGAATTGCGCAACGTGCTCGCTCGTATTCCGAACGCCAGGGTTTCCTCTATCGGCGACAAGCTAATGGTCGAGGGCGATGACATCTCTGATGGCGATCGCGAGCGTTTACTGGCGTTAAGCAAACGTTACCCGCAACTGCTCGATTTTACCGGGCAGGTAGGTTGGGATCGTATGGTGCTGCTGGATGTTCAAGTGGTTGAAGTGCCTCGTGCGCAGTTGCAAGAGATGGGGGTACGCTGGAACACCGCTACCGACGGTGGTTTGAATGCAGGCCTGGGATGGGACGGAGGTACTGGGCGCTTGTCGGAGCGCCCGGGCCAGACTGCTGTGCCGTTACCTTTCCCCACGACGATGGCGGCCGGATATTTTGGCGTAAATGCTTTGCTTTCGGCGCGTATTAACGCCATGGCGCAAACCGGAAGCGCTATCGTGTTGGCTCAGCCGCAGCTACTGGCCCGCAGCGGTGCAACAGCGGAATTCCTGGCCGGCGGTGAGGTGCCATATTCAACCGTCGATGCCAATGGTAATACAAACACTTCGTTTAAGCCATACGGTGTTGCGCTACGGATAACACCGCAAATAGAGCGTAATGGAGCGGTGCGTTCGCGGATCGAAGTAGAGGTAAGTTCGGTTGATACATCCGTGTCAGTACCTAATGGCCCAGCGTTAAAAACAAGAAGGGCTTCTACCGAATTTAATGTCCGGTCTGGCCAAACGCTGGTGTTGGCCGGGTTTTTGTCACGGGAGGAATCCCGTAATGTTGATAAGGTGCCCGGGCTTGGCAGCATCCCCATTTTGGGGCAGCTCTTTAAGTCCACTCGCTTTCAGCATAATGAAACCGAGCTCGCGATTTTCGTGACGCCGGTGCTTGTGGCTCCGGATCATCCTGATTTAATGCAGCGGGTTGCCAAGGGAAAAGCGCTGCTGCACGATGCGTTTCCTGCGGACGAGCGGCTAAATACCCCCGTTGGACCTTCATCAGCTTTTCCGCCAACGGTAAATGCCGGTGATGTGACTTCCTGGAACCCATATCGTGGTTCGGGCTCGCAGTGGGCGCAAGACAGTTCAGAAGGTACTGAGACCCATTCGGTGTCTTTGTCGCGCATTGGCGCCAATGACTACCAATTCACGGAGTAAGTAATGCTGGAGATAGAATTGCGCTTTGAGGATGGCTCTGTACGGGCACAGCGTATGCCATTGCCGCTCGACATCGGCCGGGCGCCCGACTCGGGCCTGATGCTGAAAGCATGGAGGGTTGCTAAGCGGCATGCTCGCATCGAACAGCGAGAAGACGGAGTTTTCCTGGATGATTTCGGTTCTTTAACGGGAACCACGGTGAACGGTCAGCGCGTAAGCCAGTACGGGCCATTGCACCCCGGCGACGAGATCGTTATTGGCCCATGCTTGATTTGCGTACGTGAAATTTGTGCTGCTTTGGCAGAAGACAAAGACATCGCACAGCCATACCCCCAGAGTATGCAAAGCAAATCTTCAGGCCCACAGGCGTTATGCGTGCCGGATCACTCAGGACCAAATCAAATGCCGAATATGATGGTGGATGAGCCGGTCGAGCAATATACCCAATTTCAATTGCAAGCCGCTGGGCTATCCGACCATCAGCCAATCGGTCTTGCTGTGTTATTGCATCACCGTCGACGGTTGCATGTCGCGCTGCTTGATGCGCTGGATCTAAGGCGGCGTGATATTGCAAATATGAGCGATGCGGCGCTGCGCAGTGAGGCCAAAGCTGTTCTAGCCGACATCATTCATCATGATAACGAGCTTCCTGATTCCGTGAACAGGAGCGATCTCTTACAGGAAGTTGTTGATGAGGCGGTGGGGCTGGGGCCATTAGAGCCTTTGTTGGCTGACCCTCGCATTACGGAAATCATGGTTAACCGGCACGATGAAATCTTTATCGAGTCAG
>DATCVA010000218.1:0-7782 GCA_036567205.1 Eoetvoesiella sp.
TGTTCATAATACTTTTGCATCTCTTCTGTAGTGACTGCCGGCAGATTTTGCATTGCCGCCGCTTCGTTCAGCAGCAAATAATCGGCAGTGACCTGATCGGGAAGCTCAAGCTTTTGTTTGTTCTGGTCGTACCAGGCCTGAATATCGGCATCAGTAATAACAATGTCTTTTTCGTAGTCTTTTGCTGCGAATGTCCGCAAGCGCACAGTACGTTCGGCAGTCAGGGCCTGTTCGATGGACTGGACGACGGGCTTGGGTACACTGGCCGTCATGCTTATGGGGCCAAGCACGCGTTGCAAAGCCAGCTCGGAGCGCCGCCCCTGTTCGAAGTCGCGACTGCTAAGACCGATGGAGTTCAATACTTCGTTATAGCGCTCGGCCGAGAATTGGCCATTTACCTGCAGCTCGGGCATTGATGCTATCGTCTGGCGCAACACTGAATCGGACACGCTAAAACGCTCTTTGACAGCCGTAGTCGCCACGACACGATTATCGATAAGAGACTCGAGCAAAGCTTTGCGTGCTGCCTCATTTTCAAGCATCGACGGATCGAAACCGCCACGATTGAACTGCTGCATCTGCTGAAGCTGATTACGACGCGCCTGATCGAACTCTTGTGAAGTAATAGTGGAATCCACCACTTTCACGAGATCCTCGTCACCGGACACGTAATTGGTATAGCCGCCCACGCCAATCAATGCGAATGACGGAACAATCAATACCAGCAAGACCAACTGCATCAAACGCTGATGCGTACGAATAAAATCGAACATTAATAAAACTCTCTGACTCGCCAACCGGCTAACGCTTGTTGTGGCGGTTTATACCCAAAAAAAGGCGCACTATGACGCCTGGCTCAGAATCGCGGGGTAAAACATAAATTTTCTTTGGCAGTTTACCACCTCTGCCACCTTAACTTAAAGGTATGCTACGAGCATTCTTGTAAAGAGCGGCTTATATTCCATTTCCAAATCAATCGCGAACTGTGTCGGCCTCGCTTGCCGTACAAACGTACTGAATGGAATTAGGACTTGCCCCTCCTTTTATTGATGAAGGTGACTTTATGTCGGATACATCTTTTGTTTGGCCCTACCCCAGACTCATTGCCCACCGGGGCGCCGGCCGTTTTGCCCCTGAAAATACTCTTGCTGCCATACGTTTAGGCGCACAGCATGGTTTTGCAATGGTCGAGTACGACGTGAAGCTGACCCGGGACGCCATGGCCGTGCTATTACATGACGACACCGTAGACCGGACCTCGAGCGGACAGGGGAACGCCGCCGACAAGACCTACAACGAATTGGCAACCCTGGACTTTGGCGCCTGGCATTCTCGGGATTACGCTGGTGAACCCATCCCCACGCTACATTCGGTGGCAGCGTTTACCCAGGCCAATAATATATTCAGCAATATCGAAATCAAGCCTCATACCGGTACCGATGTTCAAACTGGCACCCAGGTGGCGCGGCTTGCCGCCAGCCTGTGGACCAATATAGCGACCCCACCTTTGCTTTCATCGTTCTCCGAAATTTCGCTCGACGCAGCTTTAATAGCCGCTCCTGAACTGCCCCGCGCCCTGCTGATTGCAAAAGAGCTGCCTGCCGACTGGCGTTCAAGACTCGCCCGCCTTAAATGCGTTGCCCTTAATTTGAATCATAAATATGTCACTAAACAAATCGTCGAAAGCGTCCACGCCGAAGGCTATAAAATAGCAGTCTGGACGGTCAATAATCCGGCGCGCGCACGCGACTTGTTCGACTGGGGGTGCGACGCCATTTTTACCGACGAAATCAAAACGATAACGCCCTCTTTTTAATATTTACGCACAAGGCCACCCTTTGTTTAGTTACCGACACGCATTCCATGCGGGCAATCATGCCGATGTTCTGAAACATACCGTTTTTGTGCATGTTTTGGATTACTTCAATCGCAAAGACGCGCCTTACTGGGTCATCGACACCCACGCCGGTGCGGGCATCTACGATCTGACCAGCGAGTGGGCCTTGCAGAACGGGGAGTTCATCGATGGCCTGGATCGCCTGCTGGGTGCTGAATCCATGCCTCAAATGGTAGTGCGCTACCTTGAGGAGGTGCATCACTTTAATCCCGATGGCGTTGCCAATTTCTATCCTGGATCGCCGTGGCTGGCCCTGCGCGCCCTGCGCGAACGCGATCGCCTGCGGTTGTTTGAAATGCATCCCTCGGAAGCCGAGGTGCTTAAACACAATTTGACGCAACAGGATCGTCTTGCGATGCGCCAGACAACCGTTTACGAAGCCGATGGATTTCAAGGGCTCAAAGCGTTGCTGCCGCCGCCGACACGGCGTGGCATTGTCATTATCGACCCATCCTACGAAGACAAACTCGATTACCGCAAAACCCTGCAAGCAGTCAACGATGGCCTTACGCGCTTTGCGACAGGGTGTTTTATTGTTTGGTATCCCTTGGTCCAACGACGCGAAGTGCAAGAGATGGTCAGGTCGCTGGAAAAAACCAATACTACCGACTGGGTGCATGCCACACTGACCGTACGCAAGCCAGCGGACGATGGCTTCGGATTGCATGGCAGCGGCATGTTTGTAATTAACCCGCCGTGGACCTTGTATAAAGAACTTGAACAGACCTTACCGTGGTTACGCCAAAAATTGGCTCAGGACGACCGCGCGGCGTTTACGCTAACACGGTCCGGCTCTAATTCTGCGGGCCAGCCTCGGAAAGCTATAAAAAACGCTCGCCGTCCTTAAGGTAGCGCCATTTGCCCGGCGGCAAATCACCCAAAACGATACGGCCCATGCGCACGCGCTTGAGGCCCACCACTTTTAATCCGACCATTTCGCACATGCGGCGAATTTGCCGCTTTTTGCCTTCCTGCAAAACAAAGCGCAACTGATCCTCGTTTTGCCAGGAAACCTTGGCGGGCTTAAGCGGTTTGCCGTCCAGGCTAAGTCCATGATTCAGCAACTTGAGTCCGTTGGCACCAATATGGCCATCGACCCGGACCAGATATTCTTTTTCGATCTCGGAGTCATCGTTGATCAGTTGACGCGCAATACGTCCATCCTGCGTCAGGATGAGCAAACCCTGAGAATCAATATCAAGCCGGCCTGCCGGAGCAAGCCCGCGCAAATGACTTGGATCGAAACGCAACGGGGACTTATCGACGTGATAGCGCGTGCTGGCGTTGATCAGGGAAATAGCCGGACGATAGCCCTGCTCTGCCTGACCCGACACATATCCGACCGGTTTATTGAGCAAAATGGTTACTCGAGATGTCTGACGCCGTTGCGCTTGTTTCTCGAGCGTAATTTTTTGACCCGGATAAGCTTTGCTGCCCAGCTCGGACACAACGACCCCGTCCACCCGCACCCAGCCGCGCTCTATGTAAGCGTCGGCTTCACGACGCGAGCACAAGCCTTGTTCGGCCATTAATTTTGAAATTCGTATTTTTTCCATAACCGATATTGTATGAGTTTACCGGGGTGGCCATCGCCAGGCACAAACGCCGTATTCCGTTTCCTAATCAATTGCGAGCATGAAGGCGAAGCGCGAGCGGTACATTGGTACGTTAGCTGCACCAATACAGTTCGAGGTTGATTTAAATGAAATTAAGCACTAACCGTTATTTAACGCCAGATATCAATTTCCACAGATACGCTGTCCGCATCGGATGATATCAGCGCAGCGCCCTCTTCAATAACAACGTGCAAGGTCATATTGCGTTGGGCCAATTTGGCCAGCGCGCGGACCGCTGAAGGGTCGAAGGACAAGACTGACAGGTTCTGAACTCGCGCCACGTTGGCCTGGACGCCCTGCCACCAAACCTGGCTAGCCTGTCCCGCGTAGCAACACACCACGACCCGATCGGATTTACCGCTGGCCTGCAAAATTCGGCGTTCGTCGGGATGCCCCAGATCAATCCAGTTAAGAATCGACCCGGTTAAATCCTTCTCCCATAACGCGGGCTCTTCGGCAGTACTAAGCCCACGGGTAAAAGCCAGATACTCATTGGCAAACAAAGCAAATGCCAACACCCGAAGCATCATGCGCTCATCGGTTTCCGATGGATGGCGCGCCAGCGTTAAGGTATGGCTTGCATAATAGCTGCGCGCCATGTCGGCAACGTGCAGTTCCAGCTTGAAAATAGTGGCACGCAGCGCCATTGAATCCCTTTATAGTATTAAAAACCTACGGCCTGCCCATCGCGGCGGCTATCGCTGGCTGCAACATAGCCATGGTCCGGATCGTCTGAAAGGCGGCCAATAAACTGCCCTGCGCCAAAGTCCATATAGGGGTCCTCTATTGTTTTAAGCACATGGCCTTTGGCCTGCAGCCCCTGTAATACATCCGCGCCTATACCTGATTCGAGATCCAACGTGAAATCGCGGTTGAGTTTCCAGCGCGGCGCGCAACATGCAGCTTGCGGCTGCTGGTGGTAGTCGAGCATACGCACTACCGTTTGCAAATGGCCTTGCGGCTGAATATCGCCGCCCATTACGCCAAAGCTCATTACCGGCGCACCATCGCGCGTTAAAAAGCCCGGAATAATTGTATGGAAGGGGCGTTTACCGCCTTCAACCACATTGGGCGACGCGGGATCCATCGAAAACCCCACCCCCCGGTTCTGCATGCTGATGCCAGTACCCGGCACCACCACGCCCGAACCAAAGCCCATGTAATTTGACTGGATGAAAGACACCATCATGCCCGACTCATCAGCGGCGGTTAAATAAATTGTTCCGCCGGCATAGGGACGACCGGCGCTAAACTGCGTGGCGCGGTTGCGATCGATCAATTTGGCGCGGCTGGCCAGATAGGAGGCGTCAAGCATTTGCTCTGGACTCACCTCCATGCTACGCGGATCGGCCACATAGCGATAAACGTCGGCAAACGCCAATTTCATGGCTTCAATCTGCAAGTGCTGCGACTCGACGGAGTCGAGCGGCAGGCTTGCCATATCGAACTGCTCGAGAATGCCCAGTGCGATCAGTGCCGCGATCCCCTGACCATTTGGGGGAATTTCGTGCAACGTGTAGCCACGGTAATCTTTCGCAATGGGGGTAACCCATTCAGGCTTATATGCCGCAAGATCATTCAGTGTCATGGCGCCGCCACAAGCCTGGCTGAACGCAACGATTTTTTCGGCCAGCTCGCCTTCGTAAAAATCACGCCCCTTGCTTTGTGCAATACGCTGCAAAGTGCGGGCGGCATCCGGCATTGAGAACAGCTCGCCTACGTTGGGCGCGCGCCCTTTGGGCAAAAAGGTCTCGGCAAAACCCGGTTGATCTTTGAGCTCTGTTGCTGCCGCCGCCCATTTATGCTGAACAACAGGCGGTACCGCATAGCCGCGCTGGGCAATGTCGATAGCAGGTTCAAACAAACTTTCGAAAGGCAATGAACCATAACGTTCATGCAGGGCCGCCCATCCGGCCACCACGCCAGGAACGGTCACTGCGTCCCAGCCTCTCACCGGCGCCGCCGCCAATCCGCGAGCATTCAAACCATATTTACGTTTGAAGTATTCGGTATTCCAGGCTGCAGGCGCCGCACCGGATGAATTCAACCCTTGCAATGTTTTGCCGTCCCAGACGATGGCAAAGCAATCCCCTCCCAAACCGCAGGAAACAGGCTCGACCAGCACAATAGTGGCCGCGGCTGCGATTACTGCATCGATCGCATTGCCGCCCTTTAGCATCATGCGCAACCCTGCCTGGGCGGCTAGGGGATGTGAAGTGGAAACAACGTTGCGCGCAAATACAGGAATACGTGCAGTGGGATAAGGATTGGTCCAGTTAAACGGTTTCATAGCCTGTCTTAGTAGCCTTAGAGTGCGTCGAGCCCGCTTTCGCCCGTGCGAATGCGAATAGCCTGCTCGACCGGTGTAACAAAAATCTTGCCATCGCCAATTTTGCCCGTATGAGCGGCTTTGACAATAGCTTCGATCGCCGCATCGACCATAGTAGCCGGGAGCACGACCTCAACGCGAATTTTAGGCAGAAAATCGACCACATATTCCGCGCCACGATATAGTTCCGTGTGCCCCTTTTGCCGTCCGAAACCCTTTACCTCGGTAACGGTAAGCCCATTGACGCCGATATCTGCCAGCGCCTCACGCACTTCATCCAGCTTGAACGGTTTAATAATTGCCGCGATCAGTTTCATTAATTGGGAACTCCAGTTTTTAGAACAAAATTATCGCATGCCTGAAAAGTGTTTCATTTATGGCCACGACTCTGCAAGTATTGTTACGGGCTCAAAAAACCTTTGGAAGACTCACTTGGCAGGTTGGCGCGCCATCCATTGGAAAAATCGGCTCCGGATGGCGCCTGGTAAAGCCGCAACGACATTTCAGGCAAGATAGCCAGCAGGTGATCGAAAATATTGCCTTGAATACGCTCGTATTCGACCCATGCCGTATTGTTGGCAAAGCAATACACCTCGACTGGCACACCCTGCGAATCAGGCTCCATCATGCGCACAATCATAAGCATGCCCTGATGAATTTCACGCTGCCGTTTTAAATAGGCCAGCGCATAGGCTCTGAAGGTGCCGATATTGGTCAGACGGCGCCGATTAACAAGCTGGGCCGCCGAATCACCCAACGTACTGTTGCTTTGTTCCAGCTCGCGTTGCTTCTCGGCCAGATAATCGCCCAGCAATGCAAAACGCGATAACTGCTGAATCTCGGGTTCCGTTAAAAACCGTATGGTGCTTGCATCAATGCGTAAAGTACGTTTAATGCGTCTTCCGCCCGACTCAAACATGTATCGCCAGTTGCGATAGGTTTCTGAAAAAAGCTTATACGTCGGAATGGTGGTGACTGTCTTGTCCCAGTTCTGCACCTTGACAGTGTGTAGCGCAATGTCGATAACGAAACCATCGGCATTAGCTTGCGGCATCTCGATCCAATCGCCTATGCGCAGCATGTCGTTGGATGTCATTTGCGTGCTGGCCACCAATGACAACAGCGTATCTTTGAAAACCAATAGCAAAACCGCCGACAGCGCCCCCAATCCAGATAGCATCAGCAATGGCGAGCGATTGATCAACATGGAAAAAACCAGCACCACGCCAACTAGCCAAAGAACAATTTTGCCAAGCTCGAGGTAGCCCTTAATTGATCGTGTCTGGGCCCGGGTCGTGGCGGAATAGATATCTTGCCATGCTTTCAACAGGCCAGTGAGCGCCATGAAGACAAACACAATGGCAACAGCTGCCAGCAGTCTTGCCATAAAAGCGACAAACCCTTCGTCAATAGGCAGCAAGCCCAAATTCGGAATAATGACGAGCAAGGGGAACGCCAAGCTGAAATTGCGAAACACGCGGCGCCGATTCAAGGCCTGCGACCAGTCGCCATGCCCCATGGCGCTCAAGGCCCGGCGCGCAATGCTGGTTAGCACCTGGGACGCCAGCCAGCCGCTAAGCAGCACCAGAATCGCCAATAACAGCAGCCCAATAAGAACCTGCGCCCAAACCGCATCGGGCATATTGTTTCCAATCCAGTTATCGCCCAGCCAGGCCGCCAATAAATTTGCTTTTCCCATTATTCCTTTGAATTTTCAGAGGTTGTAATTCCGTTTCCAGTTCAATTGTGAACACGAAGGCGAAACGCAGACAGTACATTTGTACGGCAAGCGAAACCGACACAGCTCTCGGTTGATTTAGAGCTTATTCCATTTCCAAATCAACTGTGAGCACGAAGGCGAAGCGCAGACAGTACGTTTGTACGGCGAGTGAAGCCGACACAGCTCACAGTTGATTTGGAAGTGGAATAAAGAGCATCGC
>DATCVA010000219.1:0-14618 GCA_036567205.1 Eoetvoesiella sp.
AAGCCTGTCTGGCTTGCCCCGATTTGTCTTGCTATCAGCCCTGGCGCCATGACAGCACTAAGCGGCCATGGCACTGAACCTTATTCAATTTTTATATCAAACGCGCACTTTGTCGGCTCAGCAGCCGCACAAAAAATAATATCTGCGCTTCGCCTTCGCGTTCACGCTTGATTCCGGAAATCGAATTACTGCCCTTCCAGGAAGCTTTTCAACTTGTCGGCCCGGCTTGGATGGCGCAGCTTGCGCAACGCTTTAGCTTCGATTTGGCGAATACGTTCGCGCGTTACATCGAACTGCTTGCCCACTTCTTCAAGCGTCTGGTCAGTGCTCATTTCGATGCCGAAACGCATCCGCAATACCTTGGCTTCGCGCGGCGTGAGCGAGTCGAGAACTTCTTTGACGACATCGCGCATGGAACCATGCAATGCCCACTCGGAAGGCGAAAGCGTACCAGTGTCTTCAATGAAATCGCCCAAGTGCGAATCGTCGTCATCGCCAATTGGAGTTTCCATCGAAATGGGTTCTTTGGCAATTTTCAGGATTTTACGGACCTTGTCTTCCGGCATATCCATTTTTTGCGCCAACGTAGCCGGATCAGGTTCGGCGCCGGTTTCTTGCAAAATCTGACGATTGATCCGGTTCATTTTATTGATCGTTTCGATCATATGTACCGGGATCCGGATTGTGCGCGCCTGATCGGCGATAGAGCGCGTAATAGCCTGACGAATCCACCAGGTCGCATAGGTTGAAAACTTATAGCCACGGCGATATTCGAACTTGTCGACCGCCTTCATAAGGCCAATATTTCCTTCCTGGATCAAATCAAGGAACTGCAAACCCCGATTCGTGTATTTTTTGGCAATGGAAATAACCAAACGCAAGTTGGCTTCGGTCATTTCACGTTTGGCTTTACGTGCTTTGGCTTCACCAGTTGCCATGCGCTTGTTGACGTCTTTAAGGTCTTTCAAGGGCAAAACGACACTGGTCTGCAGATCGATCAGCTTTTGCTGAAGCTCTTGTACCGCCGGAATGTGGCGCTCGAGCGTTTCCGAATACGCGTGGCCGGCGGCAACTTCATCCAACACCCAATTAAGGTTGGTTTCATTGCCCGGGAACGCCTTGATAAAGTATGCGCGCGACATGCCCGCGCGATCGACGCAAGTATGCAGAACTTCGCGCTCAAGCTTACGTACCTCGGCCACTTGGGCACGCAAGGTATCAGCCAGTTTTTCGACCATTTTGGCCGTAAAACGTATGCCCATCAGTTCGTTCAGAATCGCTTCCTGAGCCTGAGTGTAATCTTGCGCTTCGTAACCCTGAGTCTCGAATGCCTTACGCATTTTCTCGAACCAGACGCCAACGATCTCAAACTTCTTGAGCGACTTGGTTCGCAAGTGCTCGATTTGCTTGCTGCTCATGCCGCCAGCCGGACCGTCTTCGTTTTCGTCGTTGTCAACGGAAACACCCGCGCCGGCGTACTCTTCGCCCTCTTCGTCGATAAGCCCATCGACGACCTCGTCGATTTGAGCGACGCCTTCGCGCACACGTTGCACATGAGCAAGAATTTCGTTAACGGTCGTAGGACACGCGGCAATAGCCATGACCATGTGCTTCAGACCGTCTTCGATACGCTTGGCAATTTCAATTTCGCCTTCGCGAGTAAGCAGTTCAACTGTGCCCATTTCGCGCATGTACATACGCACCGGATCAGTGGTACGGCCAAAATCGGAGTCGACAGTTGTAAGCGCTGCCTCAGCTTCGTCTTCGACATCATCGTCGCTGGTGGCTACGGGTGCGTTGTCGCTCATGAGCAGCGCATCGGCGTCGGGAGCCTGGTCGTAGACCGAAATGCCCATGTCGCTGAAGGTGCTGATAATACCGTCGATGGCTTCGGCATCGACCAGATCGTCTGGCAAATGATCGTTGATTTCGCCGTAGGTAAGATAACCACGGTCTTTGCCTAGCTTGATCAGAACTTTAAGACGGTTACGGCGCGCCTCTTGTTCTTCCGGCGTCATTTGATTGCGCGCGGGCACGTCTTTATCGCCCTTGCCGCGCTTGCCGCCGCGTTTGGGCAGGGGCTTGAGCTCGGGGATTACTTCGGCTTCGCCATCGACGTCGTCGTCGCTGAAATTGGCGGCATCGTTATTGGCCGCTTTTGCAGGACGGCCTGGCCGGCGGCCGCTCGGAGCGGGACGGCTTGCCGCTTTAGCAGCGCCTTTTACAGCTTTCTTTGCGTCGACGCTACCAGCGGCAGTCGTTTTGGCAGCTGTTTTTTTCACGGCCGCCTTCTTTACCGCCGTCTTTTTTACAGCGGGTTTGGCATCAGGAGCCGATTCGGCTTTGACGGCCCCCCCAACCTTAACTGCCGTTTTTGCAACGCTTTTAGTTGCAGCAACAGTTTTAGTTTTTTTCGCAGCTTCTTTTTCAGCTGCCAAGGAGGTCTTACCAGTAGCTTGGGTCATAATGGCTTCCGTAGGCGCAAAAGCACTCGATAGACTCAATGCTAACGAGTGTTGCAGGGCAAAACTAACTATCGCAAAAAAACTGGTAAAGAGCGCAATAACGCTGATAGTCAACCCAACGCCTGAAATAAAATATCCTTGACTCGGTGGTTACAAGGCTTGATGGCTATCGGATGTATCTACCATTGTGATTGCTTTTGACAAAATCCGCTATACGGACAAGTTTAAGCGCCGCTTGCAAAGCCGCCCTGAACAGCAGCGACATGCGCGTACCTGACGGCCAAACTCTGCCAATGTATCAATACCAACTCATTACGAAACTTTCTATTTTACAGCAGTTAACGCGAAGAAGCATTAGTCAGCAATGCCAATCGACGTGTCAACTCTTGATATCGCTCACGCGAAATATCGTCCTTCAAACCAGTCTGGATCAACACCGATTGCTCGGCCTTGATCGCTTCAAGCTCAATACGATGCAATGCATCGTTCCATTCAGTCAGCGGATCGGGCAAGTCTTCCTGAGTCAACAACTCGGTACTCAACGAACTAAGCACGCCAGCAAGATCCGATCCTGGATCTGCCGCTTGCAGCAAAGCACCCACATGGCGTGCACCGCTTGTATTAGCCAGTGCGATTAAATCCCTGACAAGGACTAGATGGGGGCCCTGTTCAAGTATTTCAAGCTGTTGATCACCCAACGCATTAACTAATTCGGGATGTGCAAGCAATAATCTCAATAAACGTTTAGCCATTGGCGTGACAGCTCGAGAACTGCTGCGCGCACTCGGGCCTGACCGCTTGTTGCGCACGGGCTCGGCGTGCTCCGACTCTGAGTAAGGCTCGCCAGGGTCAAAATCGAATGCCTCAAACCCAGGACCATCCATAAAGCCCGATGGCTCCTCGCTTCCGAAGCCCTGGCCATCCCGGCCTGCGGGGGCGTTAACAACAGGCTTAGGCGGCGCTACCGAGGCCATCATCTGGGAAAGCTCTTCGGGGGTCAACTGTACGCTTTTGGCGAATTCCCGCTCGATCTGAACCCTGAACGTTCCCTCAGGAAGCATAGCCAACAGCGGCTTCGCCTCGTGCACGCACGCAGAACGCCCTTCGGCTTCGTGCATGGGATGGCGCGACGCCAATTCATCGAGCATAAAACGAGACAACGGTGCGGCTTCGCCGACTGTGGCACGAAATGCCTCTTCCCCGAATTCACGAATATATGAATCCGGATCGTGCTCGGCGGGCAAAAACAAGAAACGAATCGATACGTCGTCACGCACCAACGGCAGACACGCTTGCAACGCACGCCAGGCTGCCCGCCGCCCCGCTTTATCGCCATCAAAACTAAAGATGACTTTATCGCTTGCCCGCAACAGTTTCTGGATATGCTGGGGTGTAGTAGCCGTGCCCAACGTAGCGACGGCATTGCCTACGCCTTGTTGAGCCAGGCCCACGACATCCATATAGCCTTCCACAACAAGCACATGGCCTTCGGAGCGGATTGCTGCGCGCCCTTCCCAAAGGCCGTACAACTCGTGGCCTTTTGAAAACAGCGAAGTTTCCGGCGAATTCAGGTACTTGGGCTCGCCCTTTCCTATTATTCGACCGCCAAAACCTATTAAATTGCCGCGCGTGTTGCGAATAGGAAACATCACGCGCTCACGAAAACGGTCGTAACGACGGCCGTCTTCAGCCTCGATTACCAATCCAGATTCCACCAGCAGCGGATCTTCATAATTGGAAAAGGCTTTCGCCAACCCACGGCGATCCGTCCCGGCCCATCCAAGGCCAAAGCGAGCCGCAATTTCACCGCTGACACCACGTTGCTTCAGATAGCGAATGGCGGGTTGGGAAGCCTTAAGCTCGGCAAGGTAATGGGCTTGCGCCGCATCCAGTATTTGCTGCTGACGCGATACTTCTTCCTTATATCGCTTTGACGCGGCCTGCTGCCGCGGACTACGAGACTCCTCGGGCACGGTCATGCCGGCAGTTGCCGCTAACGAGCGGACCGCCTCCGGAAAACTGGCTCCGGTATGCTCAATAAGGAAAGAGATGGCGCTACCATGCGCCCCGCAACCAAAACAATGATAAAACTGCTTGGTGGGGCTTACGGTAAACGAAGGGCTTTTTTCGTTGTGAAAGGGACACAGGCCAAGCAAGTTGGCCCCACCCTTACGCAACTGTACATATCGCCCGACGACATCGACAACATCAACCCGGGCGAGTAAATCCTGGACAAAGGACTCAGGTATCAATACAAGCGCGGAGGCAATTGTTGGCTGCGAATGCGCTTGTAGTGGCGCTTGACGGCGGCAGCATGCTTGCGCTTACGTTCGGCTGTAGGCTTTTCGTAAAATTCGCGTGAACGCAATTCGGTCAGCAGACCAATCTTTTCAATAGTGCGCTTGAAGCGGCGCAGTGCGGCTTCGAAGGGCTCGTTTTCTTTCAGACGAACGATAGGCATGTAGTCTTAAGCCTTGAGAGTAGTAGGTAAATAGAATAAACAGTAACCAAGGATTCTACCATAAAATCGCTAATTACGGTTACCTTTCCTGACCCACGCCTCGAGCTGGTGGGGACGAAGGCTGTCGTAATCTTCGAATGGCTGATGAATCCATGGGTTCGTAGGCAATTTTTCAACATAATAGTCGGGCGTCGCCTTGGAATGGCCTTTCCACCATAGCACTGCGCTCTTCATTTCGGTGATGGCCGGAAACTGCGCCAGCAGATGCTCGCCGACGCGATTAAATGTCATACCTGTATCAACCATGTCGTCAACCAGCAACACACGTCCATCGAGAGTTCCGCGCGTAATGGTAATAAACTTGGCAATGTCGAGCTGACCTTGTTGTGTTCCGGCCGCCTCGCGATAGCTGCTGGTAGCCAAAATACCTAACGGTATGTCGAAAATACGAGAAAGAATATCGCCTACACGAACACCGCCACGGGCAAGACACACAATTTTATCGAACTGCCAGCCCGAGTCGTGCAGATTTAACGCCAGACGCTCGATCAGGGCGTGATATTGATCCCAGCTGATCCAAAGATCACGGTCCGTGCTTTGTGGCACATTCATAAGGATAGCTCCAGCATTTCAGATTAGATGGGTAAAGTGCGTAATGATAAACCCGTATTCGTCCACTCAAAAGAGCCCAGAGCGGATCGAATACAAAAAACCCCTGATTCAGCATGAAAAAGGGGAATTTGCGGGTGGGGCCAGGCACACTGGCCCCACGCCATCGAAATGAACTACGCCTATCCTTTGAACGGATGACGCAAAACAATGGTTTCCAGGCGGTCGGGGCCCGTTGAAACCATGTCGATAGCTACATCGCAAACCTCGGCAATGCGCTCGAGATAACGGCGAGCATTGACGGGCAGCTTATCGTAGTCGGTGATGCCAACTGTTGACTCGGTCCATCCGGCCATTGTTTCGAGCACAGGCTCGGCTTCGGCGGCCGCATGTGCGCCATAAGGCAAAGCGTCGAGGAATTCGCCCTTGTAACGATACCCCACGCCGATCTGGATTTCCTCGATACCATCGAGAACGTCGAGCTTGGTAATGCACAGGCCCGAAATACCATTGATCATTACGGAGCGCTTCATAGCGGCCCCGTCAAACCATCCGCAACGACGCGGACGGCCAGTAACCGAACCGAACTCTTTACCTACCGTAGCCAGACGCTTGCCGGTTTCGTTGTGCAGCTCGGTTGGGAATGGACCTGAACCCACGCGCGTTGTGTATGCCTTGGCGATACCAAGGACATAGTGAAGCGACTGAGGACCAACGCCAGCGCCGGCGGCCGCAGCGCCCGCGACGCAATTGCTGCTGGTCACGAATGGGTAGGTGCCATGATCGATATCGAGCAAAGCGCCCTGCGCCCCTTCGAACAATAAGCTGTGGCCGGCTTTTTGAGCAACATACAGATTATTGGATACGTCAGCGACCATTGGCTGGATTTCGGTTGCCAGCGCCATGGCCTGGTCACGAACTTCGTCAGCCGAAATAGCCTGCGCACCCAAATACTGGGTCAGGACAAAATTATGGTAGTCGAGCGCCTCGGCAAGCTTTTCATCGAATACGGCCGGCTCGAAAAGATCTTGCACACGCAAAGCGCGGCGGGCGACCTTATCTTCGTATGCCGGACCAATACCGCGGCCGGTTGTACCGATTTTGCCATCGCCTTTACGCAATTCGCGCGCCTGATCGACGGCAATATGATAGGGCAAAATCAAGGGGCAGGCGGGCGAAATTTGCAGACGTGAACGCACATCAAGCCCAGCCTGTTCAAGCTCGGCGATTTCTTTAAGAAGCGCCTCGGGCGACAGCACCACACCGTTGCCTATATAGCAAGTTAAAGAGGGATGCATAATGCCCGAAGGAATCAGGCGCAAAATAGTTTTTTGGCCGTTTATCCAAAGCGTATGGCCTGCATTGTGGCCGCCCTGAAAACGCACAACTCCTTGAGCAGACTCCGCGAGCCAGTCAACGATTTTGCCTTTTCCTTCGTCACCCCATTGAGTGCCGATCACAACAATATTCTTACTCATGTTACGTATCAAAAAAGTTCCAGCCTGATCTCAGTCAAGAGCACTAGACTAAAAAGGGTTTAAACCACACGACAAAACGGGCCGACAACAACGCCTATTGAATCGCTCTTATCTTCCATGTTCCTTTGTCGAGGATTAGCTCTCGATCAACGGTAAATTCATCCAGGTTGTGCGACTGGCCAGGTAAAATCTGCACTACTATCTCGCCTGCCTCTCGCAGTTCTTGCAACACCTCGACCAAAAGCGGATCGGTACCCCACGGAGCGCTGATCGCCTTGGCAAGCGGAGCCGGAGCCAGGCCTGACGACAACTTGCGCAGATCGAGGCTGAAGCCGGTGGCGGGGCGGACGCGACCAAAGGCCTTGCCGATACCATCGTAACGGCCGCCCTTGACTAACGCGTCGTGCCAGCCCTCGGCGTAAATCGAAAACACGACACCCGAGTGGTAGCCATAACCGCTACCCATATCCGCCAGATCAATACCAAACTCGTACCCGGGCAAGGCGTCCATGAGTGTTTGGAGATCGGCCAGAGCGGCATGCACGGCCGGCAGCGCGGGCAATGCCTGGCGCGCCCTGGCAATAACCTGGGCCCCGCCATATAGCGACGGCAAAACTAATAATGCCTGCATGCTGACGGGCCGGACATCGGGCAAACGCTTACCCAATTCAGTCAAACCGGGTACATCCTTGATGCTAAGCAACTCGGCGATTTCGCTGGCAACACCTGCCAGGGCGGGGTCGGAATCGATAATTGCCCGAACGACGCCTGGATGATTCAAATCAAGGCGCGCGTGCTTTACCCCCGCCTTCCTGACGCTTTGAAACGCCAGTTGAATAATTTCAATGTCGGCTTCGACACCAGCATGGCCGAAGAGCTCTACACCTATTTGCAATAGCTCGCGATCAGAGAAAAGCCCTGCCGGACGCGCATGCAAAACAGTTCCGCAATAACAAAGACGGGTTACACCTTCGCGATTAAGCAAATGCGCATCGATGCGGGAGACCTGGGGCGTAATATCGGCGCGTACGCCCAAAGTGCGGCCTGACAATTGATCGATAAGCTTGCAGGTGCGCAAATTTAAATCGCTGCCTGTTCCCGAAAGCAAGGAGTCTATGTACTCTACCAGCGGGGGAGCAACCAGCTCGAATCCGTAGGTTCGGTACAAATCCAATAAATCGCGCCGCAACTCTTCGATGCGGCGCGCCTCGGCAGGGAGAATATCGGCCAGACTTTCTGGCAACAACCAATTGGACATCATGCGGCCCTGAAAAATACCATTGCAAATGTAGCAGCCAAACAAAAAGCGACTTGGGGCGTAAGCCCGCCAAGTCGCTTGCGGAAGTAATCAAACTTACGGCATATTGTACCGTGTTACAGCACTATTCCCAAATGGCCAATCGGATGTGTAGCAGATTGGCCATGCCGAAGCTTAGGGTGTTACAGGCTTAGCCCCCTGCGGGGAGTTCCAGAACTTGAAAAAGTCGGACTTGGGACTAAGCACCAGCGTATCGTTCGGTTGCGAGAACGCAGTCCGATAGCTTTCAAGACTTTTATAGAGGCTGTAAAACTCGGGATTCTTGCCGTAAGCCTCGGCATAAATGGCCGAGGCCTTGCCATCGCCCTCGCCCTTTATGGCCTGCGCCTGTGCATAGGCCTTGGCTATAAGTTCCTGACGTTGACGATCGGCCTGGGCACGAATTTTTTCACTATCGGCAGCGCCGGTTGCACGTAAGCGGTTAGCCTCTTCTTTGCGCTCTGCTTCCATTCGGCGATACACGGACTCGGAAATTTCCGGTGCAAAATCGATACGGCGCAAACGCACGTCAACCACTTCAACACCCAACGGCTTTGCCCTGGTGTCAACCGTTTGCAGCATCTCTACCATGATGGCGCCACGTTCGTTCGATACAACCTCTTTAACGGTACGTACGTTAACCGACGCGTTAAGCGCATCGCGAATTTGGGCCTGCAAACGCTCTTCGGCTGCACGCGTATTGGCGCCGAACGTTACATAAAACAGACGCGGGTCAATAATGCGCCATTTGACAAAAGAATCAATTAGCAGATTTTTCTTTTCAGCCGTTTGAATGCGCTCGGGATCCTTTGATTCGATAGTTTGCAGACGCTTGTCCAGCAAGACTACGTTCTGGAACGGTGGCGGCAATTTAAAATATAAGCCAGGTTCTGTAATTGTTTCGCGCACCTCACCCAAAGCGAAGACCAGCGCGGCGTCGCGCTCACGCACCACGAATACACAAGAAGAAAGAACAGCCAAAGCAATAACCAGGCCGACTAGATATGGAAAAAAACGTTGCATGGAAGGCCTCTGGTTAGCGTGAGTAACGATTCTTTGACAATGAATCTTGTGACGACGCTGGCGAGCCGTACGGGTTGCCCCGAACAGGTGATGAACTGGCGCCTGCCTTTGTAGCAGGCGTATTTGCTGCGGCAGCTGCAGCACCAGTTGTCGTCACCACGGAGTCCGAAGGTTGCCGTGAAACCTGGCTCATGATTTTATCGAGCGGCAAATACAGCATATTGTTGCTGGCTTGCGAGTCGATCATGATTTTGCCGGATTTTTCAAGAATCTCCTGCATGGTCGACAAATACAGACGCTCGCGAGTAACGCCAGGCGCCTTCGCAAACTCGGCTTCTATACTGCTAAAGCGTGCCGTGTCGCCCAATGCGTCGCCCGTTACAGTGGCGCGATACCCCTCGGCCTCTTGCAGCATGCGGGCGACCCGCCCTTCCGCTTCCGGAAGCACTTGACTGGCATACGCATTACCTTCGTTGATTTGGCGCTCACGATCCTGACCGGCCTTGACCGCATCGTCGAACGCGGCCTGAACCTGCTCTGGCGGCTGTACGTTTTGAATAGCCACAGTGCTGATCTGAATACCCGTCTGGTAGCGGTCAAGAATGTCTTGCGCGAACCGCTGCACTTTCGCGGCGATTTCCGTACGTCCGGAATACAAAACCGAATCCATAGGCTGCTGGCCTACAACTTCGCGCATGGCTGTTTCGGCCGCCTGGCGAACGGATTCGTCTGGCTGGCTGGTTTTAAACAGGTAATCGGGAGCCCCGTTGGGCATAAGCCGGTACTGCACCACAAATTGCAAATCAACGATATTTTCATCCGTTGTCAGCATCAGTGATTCGGGCAATACTTTATTGCGCGACGTACCGCGAAAACCCACTTCGAACGTGCGCAACTGCGCAATATTGACAGATTGATGCGCTTCGATAGGGTACGGCAAACGCCACTGAAGACCCGGAGCCAGCGTTTTAGTGTACTGACCAAACCGGGTCACTACCGCTACCTGTCCCTCTTGTACCACCACAAAACCGCTGGCCAGCCAAAGAGCGATAACAATCAGCGCAATAACGCCGACCATTTTGGGCGAACCTTTCGGCATTTGCATTGGCGTACCGCCACCATTGCTTCCTCCGCCGAAATTGCCGCCTCCACGCTTGGTCTTGCGGCCAAACAACGCGCCAAGACGATTATTGAAATCGCGCCAGACCTCGTCGAGGTCGGGCGGGCCATCGCCTTTATTTGGCCGGCGCGGCGGCTCTGAACCATTGTTGTTGCCACGACCCCAGCCCGGGTCATTTAAATTAAACATTTTCGATATTAAACGCATTATTTCCCGCGATCTGACCTGATTCGACAATTGCCCCACGCAAACCGTCTAAACCGGCGCGCTTTAGAGCGCTAACAAACACTCGCGCAATGTTACCATGTTCATTGCGCTCCACTCGGGGCTCGTAGCCCGCTTCATCTATTTTGTTATATACCAGAATCCTGGGGATTTCATCGGCACCGATGTCGGCCAAAACCTTATCCACCTCTGCAATCTGCTCGTCGCGTTGTGCACTTGAAGCATCGACTACATGCAATAACAAGTCGGCCTGAACCGTTTCTTCAAGCGTGGCCCGGAAAGCCGCAATTAGGGTAGGAGGCAAATCACGGATAAATCCTACCGTGTCTGAAATAACCACCTGACCTGCGCCCTCGAACCATATCCGGCGCGTCGTCGTATCCAGCGTAGCGAAAAGCTGGTCTGCCTCATAGGCCCCGGCACGCGTCAACGCGTTGAACAGTGTGGATTTACCAGCGTTGGTATAGCCCACTAAAGACACCGATAAAATACCGCCGCGCGAACGCGCCCGCCGCTGAGTGGTGCGTTGACGCTGAACACGCTCAAGGCGCTCTTTTAGCAGGCGCACTTTGTCGCCAATCATGCGCCGGTCCATTTCGAGCTGGGCTTCGCCCGGCCCGCGCATTCCAATACCGCCACGCTGCCGCTCGAGGTGGCTCCACATTCGAGTAAGACGGGTAGACAGATGCTGCAACTGCGCCAGCTCGACCTGCAGCTTACCTTCATGGCTTTTAGCGCGCAGAGCGAAAATATCAAGGATGAGCGCCACACGATCGACCACCCGCCGATTAAAACCGCGCTCGAGATTACGCTGTTGCGCCGGCGTAAGCGGTTGGTCGAACAGGATAATGTCGGCTTCGGCCTCATCGGCCATTAAAACGCCTTCCTGAAGTTTTCCGGAACCGATAAAATAGGCTGCATCAGGTCTTGAACGGCGCGCAATCAGCGTACCTACGATCTGGGCCCCCGCGCCTTTGGCCAGCATGACAAATTCGTCAGCATGAGCCTGGAAGTCGGGATTACCTAAATCGACGCTTACGATTAACGCTTTCATAGAGGCCTTATAAATGAAATGCCCGCCGGCACTGAGCACACGGCGGGCGTTTCATTAGGCGGGAAACCAGACTGAGTTTACTCAGCCGCTTCATCCACCTGAAAATTAACTGGGCGAGCCGGCACAACGGTAGAAATAGCGTGCTTATATACCATTTGTGTTACGGTGTTGCGCAACAATACGACGTATTGGTCAAACGACTCTACCTGTCCTTGCAGTTTAATCCCATTGACAAGGTAGATTGATACGGGCACGTGATCCTTACGTAAAGCATTTAAAAACGGATCTTGTAGTGTTTGCCCTTTATTGCTCATTGGCTTAGCTCCAATTGTGTTGTTATTTAAAATGGTGTACCTGAAACGTGTACTTTACAGGGTTTTCCCTTGCTGTGCCACGAAACGGGTCCGCTTTGGTGTATATTTTTGTGCTCGCGAATTAACGGCCCTTATTTAATATTTGAGCCAGCACGGTACATAGACGCTCGCAATCGGCCAGAGTTCCCACGGTAATACGTAAAAACCGGTCAATGCGCGGCAAATTAAAATGACGCACCAAAATACCGTTCTCGCGCAAAGACCGGCTAAGATCTTGGCCCGAGTGGCCCGAGTGACGGGCAAACACAAAATTAGCTTTGCTCGGCAGCACATCAAACCCTAAATCGTGCAAACCTTGCACCATTTGGTCTCGGGCGCTTATAACAGCCTGGCGAGCCTGTTCAAAGTAATCGGTATCCTGAATAGAGGCCAGGGCGCCTGCTTGCGCCAGCCGGTCAAGAGGATACGAGTTGAAACTGTCTTTGACACGTGTAAGTCCCTCTATGACACGCGTGCTGGCCATGGCAAAACCAACCCGCAAACCAGCCAGCGAGCGTGATTTGGACAAAGTCTGTATAACGACCAGATTGTCGTAGCGATCCAGCAGCGACACAGCCGATGCCGCGCCAAAATCGACGTACGCTTCGTCGATAACGACTGGTGTATCTGGATTAGCCGCAGCAATCTGCTCGATCTCGTCCAGAGAAAGCGCAATACCGGTAGGCGCGTTGGGATTGGCAAAAATTATACCGGCAGGTGCAACAGCTCGTGGAGCAGTGTAGTCGGACACCCGAATCCGGAAACTGTCGTCCAGGGGAATAATTTCATGCGCTACGTTGTATAAACGGCAATAGGTCGGATAAAAACTATAGGTAATGTCGGGCATCAGCAATGGACGCCCGGCGCGCCTGAACAACCCATTAAAAACATGCGCCAGAATTTCGTCTGAACCGTTACCCACAAAAACCTGATCGGGCCGTACTGCATTAAGCTTTGCTATTGCCGCACGCAAGGCAACAGAGTCGTAATCGGGGTATAAACGCAGCCGATCGTCGGTAGCCGCCTTGATGGCTTCAATAGCCTTGGGTGACGGCCCATAAGGATGCTCGTTAGTATTTAACTTAAGCAAATCGGCCGCCTTGGGCTGTTCGCCCGGCGTATAAGGTGCTAGATCCGCGACATGGTCGCTCCAGAAACGGCTCACTCAGGTCCCCTGTACGTAAGGATTATGTGAAGATTTAAACTCGATGCGCAGAGGCGTTCCATCAAGTTTGAAGGCTGTGCGAAACCGCGTTTCAAGGTAGCGGCGGTACGAATCGGGTATAGCGTCGAGTGCATTGCCATGAATAACGATTAACGGCGGGTTCTGCCCCCCTTGATGCGCATAGCGCATTTTAGGGCGGAAAATTCCCTTGCGTGGGGGCTGCTGCTGCTCGACCGCCGCATGCAGTTCGCGCGTAAGCTTGGGCGTCGACAGTTTAGCGAATGCGGCTGCATGGGCTGCATTTACCGACTTAAGCAAAGCCTTGACGCCCTGGCCTTTCAACGCGGAAACGGTGTGCATTTTGGCAAACGATAAAAATCGCAACTTACGATCGAACTCACGTTGAATGCGTTCTCGTGCTTCGCTATCAAGGCCGTCCCACTTATTGATGGCGACAACCAGGGCACGGCCGGTTTCAAGCACGAACCCCGCTATATGGGCGTCCTGGTCGGAAATTTCAGCTTGTGCGTCCAGCATTAATACCACTACGTTACATGCTTCTATGGCCTGCAACGTTTTAATGACCGAGAATTTTTCAATTGCCTCGAACACTTTGCCCCGACGCCGTAAACCAGCGGTGTCAATCAAGGTGTAAGACACACCGCCCTGCTCAAACTCGATTTCAATTGCATCGCGAGTGGTGCCGGGCATATCGAACGCAATAACCCGCTCTTCGCCCAGCAGCGTGTTGATAAGCGTGGACTTCCCAACATTGGGGCGGCCCACGATTGCCAGCTTAATGCGGTGATCCACCGACTCTGGCCCGGCCTCTTCGCCTTCGCCCTCCGGGAGTTCAGAGTTTTCAAGATCGAATTCGTTGAAATCCGCCTCGGACACCGGCGACACGTCTTCATTCCGGACCGGCCCCAGATACGATAGCGCCTGATCAATCAGCTCGGCCACGCCATCGCCGTGCGAAGCGGAAATGGCATGTGGTTCGCCCAGGCCGAGTTCATGGAACTCGGCCGTAGCGGATCCATACCGCATGCCTTCGGCTTTGTTGACTGCCAGGAAGACTCGTTGGCCCGTGCGACGCAACAGCCGGGCGATTTCATGGTCATGGGCGTTAACCCCGGCCCGCGCATCGACCAGGAAAATCACCACGTCTGACTCGGCAATTGCCTGTTGGGTTTGGCGTGCCATTTCGAGCAAGATGCCGTCTTTGGCGACAGGCTCAAAGCCACCAGTGTCGACAGCCAGAAATGGGCGATCGCCCATCCGGCCTTCACCATAGTGGCGATCTCGCGTTAAGCCCGAAAAATCGGCAACCAGGGCCGCTCGCGAGCGGGTAAGCCGGTTAAACAACGT
>DATCVA010000220.1:0-4240 GCA_036567205.1 Eoetvoesiella sp.
GCGCTTACTGAGACGGGTGAGTGGTTTCGCAACGTCGCTCAGGATTTACTTGCGCAGGTGGCGCGTCTTCCAGCAGAGGCGCAGGCCGTGGAAGAGTCGTGGGCGACAACTTTGCAGTTTGCGGCGACACACACGCTGTCCTTCACCTTTATGCCCAACTGGCTGCGCGGTCTGGAGTCGCGAGTAAGCGTAGGCGCCATGCAGTGCGTGTCCGATATGTTGCAGCGTTGCGAAGCCCTGATGCTGCAAGGCAAGGTTCAGTTCGTTCTGAGCCACACGCATCCGCTTGTCAAAGGACAGCTTGAAGCTGCAGGTTATCCGTCCATCCAGCTTGGAGTTGATACTCTGATTCCGGTATCGTTGGCGGATGACAACGGGCAGCCTCTGCATCATGGGACAAACGGCCAGCCCTACGCCATACAGATGCTTAGTTACAGCACTGAATCCGGTATTGGCCGCATTTTGCGCGCGGTCCTTGGCCCTGAGCTGGATCGCATCTCTGCCCAGACTATCTTCACGGCTCATCTGGCTTCGGTGCTTAAGACAATGGTGCTTGGCGGCCGCGGCATAGCGTGGTTGCCGCAGTCTTTAATTGCCGATGAACTCGAGTCGGGTCGTTTGGCGCCTATTGGCCCAGAGAACTGGCGGGTTCCCTTGCAAGTACGGCTTTATCGTGATCGGTTAAAAATTGGCCGGACAGCGGAAATTTTCTGGGATGCGGTTTCTTCCTCTGACCAAAACTGAATCGCGCTGTATTTCGTCTGGTCGAGACAGGAAACAGCCATGCTTCTGACTAGTCGGGACACTGGGGTCGACGAAGCGTCGTCTGTGCGTTGGGCCGCCGTTACCAAAGGCTGATCGAGTCTTTGTCAGTCTGTCTTTGGGCGGCAAACCACTCTGTAAGGTCGTCTACAAAGGCGCGGGTACGGGCGGACAGATTCTGGCGAGTCGGGTACACCGCAGCAATGTTGGCGCTGGGCAGCATCCAGTCTTGCAGTACGGGGCGCAGGCGACCCGAACGCAAGTACGGGGCAACGTCCCATTCCGAGCGCAGCAAAATCCCATGACCATCCAATGCCCAGGCCAGTGCTGATTCGCCGTCGTTGGTGCTGACACGCCCGCGCACCTTGATTGTTTCGACGCGTGATCCTTGCGACAGATGCCAGGTGCCATAGGTTTCGTCGTTTTCGCGAATGATGATGCAGTTGTGCGCCTGCAGGTCGGCCGGGTGGGAAGGCTCGCCGGCTCTTTCCAGATACTGCGGCGCCGCGCAGATCAGGCGGCGGTTAAAAGCAATGGTGCGCACGGTTAGGCGCGAGTCGGGGATGTCGCCAAAGCGGATGGCCAGATCGAATCCTTGCTCCACCATATTGATCGGTTGGTCGCTTAAATGGAGCTGCACCTCGACCTCGGGGTGCGCCTGCACGAATCGGGATACCGCCGGCACAATATGGCGCCGGCCGAATCCAAGCGTTGCATGGACGCGCAATAGACCCCGCGGCACGGCGCGGGCGCCTGCCACGGTTTGTTCCAGTACGTTCAGTTCATTAAGCAGCCGTGAGCCTTCCGCCAGGTACGCCTCGCCTTCGGCAGTCAGGCTGATGCGCCGTGTTGTGCGGTTCATTAGGCGCACGCCCAGGCGTTGTTCAAGAGAGGCCAGGCGCTTGCTGACCGTGGGCGGCGTTACGCCCAGTTGCTGTGCTGCGCGCGCCAGGGTGGCGTATTTAGTCAGTAAAACGAAGAAACCCAGGTCGGAGACTGCATCCATTGCTTGTTGTCCTTGCCAGTTCCATTAGGTCGTACAGAGAAATAATGTAATGTTTATTTCGACATTATTTATATGGAGGAACATATTACCATTCGGATGTGGCGGTTCTGGCCGCCGACAACCTAAGAATACTCAGGAGAGACATCAATGCATAAATTTCCCGCTGTGCGCCGATTGCTTTGCGGCGCCATCTTAATGCTGCCGCTGGTTGGCGCTGCCCAGACTTATCCCGAACATCCGGTTCGCCTGATTGTGCCTTATGCACCGGGCGGCAGTGCCGATATCGCGGCTCGGCTGATTTCAGACGAATGGGCCAAAGCCCTGGGGCAGCCGATTATTATTGAAAATCGTGCAGGGGCGGGTGGCAATATTGGGGTTGATGTCGTGGCCAAGTCCAAAGCCGATGGCTACACCGTCGGTCTGCAGACGGTGTCGTTGGCGATTAACCCGGCGCTTTACGCCAAGATGCCTTATGACACACTCAAGGACCTGGCTCCAATCGGTACGGTGGCAACCTCGCAGCACGTGCTGGTGGTCAATAACGCCTTGCCGGCCAAAACGGTGTCGGAAGTGATCAGTGCCGCCAAGGCCGAGCCGGGCAAGCTCATTTACGGCTCCGCTGGCAGCGGCAGCACTTTTCATATGGCGGCTGAGTTGTTTAAATCAGTGTCCCAGACGGATATCGTGCATATTCCATATCGCGGCGGCGGCCCCGCCATGCTCGATACTATTGGCGGCCACGTCAATATGAGCTTTCCCGTTTTGTCGGCTGCCTTGCCGCAGGTACAGGGCGGAAAACTGCGGGCTCTGGGGGTGACGGGCCCTAAACGTTCAGCACTTATGCCCGATGTGCCCACTATCGCCGAGGCCGGGTTGCCTGGCTACAATTTTGAAACCTGGTTCATGATTGTTGCGCCAGCCGGAGTGCCGCAGCCCATGATCGACAAGCTCAACTCAACGTTGAATCAGGCATTGAATCTGCCTGCGCTCAAAGAGCGCATGATCAAGGAAGCTTACGATCCCGCGCCGTCTACACCGGCCGGGGCGCAAGAGCTGCTGGCAGGCGATATGGCCAAATGGAGCAAATTGATTGCAGACGCCGGCATCAAGGTCGACTAATCACGATGTATTTGGAATTTTTTGAAATCAGGATTACGCGATGACTGCGCGCACTTTGTACCAAAAGCTTGTTGAGTCGCATACGGTGGCGACGCTCGATTCCCAGAACGTGCTGCTTTATGCCGACTTGCACTTGATGAATGAATACACCAGTCCGCAGGCGTTTTCCGGGCTGCACGAACAAGGACGCAGCGTTCCTGTTCCCGGCCAGAACGTGGCGGTGGTGAGTCATATCATTCCGACTCACCCCGTTAAGTTCCGCATTATTTCCGATCCGGCATCGGCTTTGCAGGCCAGTAATCTAAAGCGCAATTGCGATCGGCACGACATTCCATTGTTTGATACGAACGATGCCCTTCAGGGGATCGAGCACGTGGTGGCGCCTGAACATGGCATGATCCGCCCTGGCATGGTCGTGATTTGCGGCGATAGCCACACCACGACTTACGGCGCATTGGGCGCTTTGGGTTTCGGTATTGGCACATCCGAGGTCGAGCACGTCCTGGCGACGCAAACCCTGGTTTATCGGCTGGCGCAGAATATGCGCATTCGTGTCGATGGCCTTTTACCGTTGGGTACAACGTCCAAAGATTTGATATTGATGATTATCAGCCGTATCGGCGCGCAAGGCGCGCGCGGCTATGTTGTCGAGTTTTGCGGCTCCGCCATTGATGCGCTGTCGATTGAAGCACGCTTTACCTTATGTAATATGGCGGTCGAGGCGGGAGCCAGGGGGGCATTGATTGCGCCCGATGCGCGGGCCGTCGATTATGTGCTTGCACGCGCGCCCGATATTCACGGCACCGTACGTGATCAGGCGCTGGCGCACTGGGCATTACTAAAAAGCGATGAGGACGCCATGTTCGAGTGCGAGCATCGGTTCGACGCCGGCAACGTGGCCCCTTATATCACCTGGGGCACCAGCCCCGATCAGGCTATTCCTATTGACGGCGTAGTGCCCTGGCCGGCGGTGCGCGCCGATGGCAGCGCCGACCCTTCAGACGAGCGTGCCTTGCTCTACACCGGCCTGTCCAGCGGCGAGAAGCTTGAAGGCGTGCCGGTGCAACATGTGTTTATCGGTTCGTGCACGAATGCGCGCATTGAAGATTTGCGCGCTGTAGCCGGCATTGTCAAAGGCCGCAAGGTTGCAGCGGGAGTCAGGGCGATGGTGGTGCCTGGATCAGGGGCGGTGCGCGATCAGGCCCAGGCCGAAGGCATTGCCGATGTCTTGGTGCAGGCAGGCTTCGAGTGGCGCCAGCCGGGGTGCTCGATGTGTCTGGCCATGAACGACGATGTGCTTGCGCCAGGCCAGCGCTGTGCGTCGACCACCAACCGTAATTTTGAAGGCAGGCA
>DATCVA010000221.1:0-8192 GCA_036567205.1 Eoetvoesiella sp.
GTGCTGGTGTCGGATGATAATTTCAATGCCCGTCAGCTCACACAGTTGCTGGCATTCGAGGTGCTATTTCATAAGCCGTGATGCCAATACGGTGGTTGACACTATGCGTGACGTTAACGGCGTGGCTTGAGAATTCGGCCCTCTCGCCCATACTAGTGGATATCTTCCATATCTCGTGGGCGATCATCTGGCAGCGGCGGTAAATTGGGTGTGGTGATCACGGTTTCCTTGTGTTCTATTCTGTTACGCATGCACATATAGAAGACTCGCTGATGCCCTAAAATTTGCGCGTTTGTTGCTTCTATACTGAAATATGAAAATCTTCGTAATGATTCTAGGCGTGGCTTTGCTGGCCGGGTGCTCTGTCCGTACCCCTGGTGCATCGGTCTCTATCGGCACCGGGTGGGGATACGATAGCGGCTATTACCATGGTGATTATTATTATGATGACTACTATGGGAGAAGCCGCGGTTATCGTGATGGCGGAAACTTCTGCCCGCCGGGGCAGGCGAAGAAAGGACGCTGTTAAGGAGATCAAGCATGCTGCTCGCTACGGATATCACCGAACAGAATGCTTGATGCTGCGGCTCAAACCAGAAACTGCGCCGAATGTCGCGAGAACGTGGGGCGCAATCGAAAGGCAAGTGCTACTGAACAGCAGGGTCCTGGGCTCGCATGAGCGATTCGCCGGCCAATACAGTCCGTCGTGCCTCTTCATGCTTGTCGTGTAGAGCAAGATACCGTTCTTCCGATCCATCGGATCGATCGGCAGTTCCTCTGAATGACTCTTCAAGATAGTTCTGGTACCAGACCGACTCTTTGATTGTCATGCCTACAAACACTTCGTTGTTGTCCTTGTCTGTCGACAGGGCCCGGATTTCCGATAGATACGCCCGTGCTCCGGGCTGAAATTCCAACATAAGACTCCTTAGATAAGCCTTCATTGTAGCCACTGGGCTAAAACTGAGGACGGACGTGGAACGAACAACGAAACATCGCCGTTTTGTAGAGGGCCGTTTGATAGGCCTCAGCGCTACGCAAGCGGCAGTTATATCGAATGTCGGCATCGGCCGCCTTCAGCACGATGGCAGTCCAGGTACGGCGGCGGCTTGCTGCAATCGCTTTGCCGACGGATGGCGAAAAGGGCAGACATGACAATCCTTAATCAGGAAGCGGCAAGGCGCGTGTTTGTTGGGCTGCGGCGAAGTAACCCCCGGTTATCCATCGGGTTATGCACAGTTGCTGGGGATAAGTCAGGCGGACGAAGCTTGCGAGTGTCGCTTCTTGCTGTGCTGATGTACGATGGTAGTAACTTTAGGAGGGATTTGATATGTCAGGAACCTTGAAAGCCGCCTTAAACGTTGAACGCACGCCGGCTGGCGAATACGAATGGGTAATTACCGCTGTCGACTCTACTGTCGGTACTATGCCCCAGATTCAGCGCTCAAAACAGACATACGCAACTGAAGACGAAGCGAATCGCGCCGGTAAAATAGCACTTGAAGATTTTCGTCTGGAATAGTCTTTACCTCCCTTGTTATTCGTGAGGCCAGGCTTATGATTAAGCCGCATTTCAACTGGTCGGGCATGCCCGGGCGCCCTCCAGTTACGTTTCGTAAGGCGCGAGCAGGCGGAAGTAGCTAGAATCGCAGTCGGTTCAAATTTTTGAGATCTCTAATGAAACTAATTGCCCTGCTTGCCTTTACGGTGGCCGTTCTATCCGGGTGTGCTGTCTATACGCCATCTGGATCGGTTGTTGTTGATCCGCATGGAGGCGATCGAGGCGGATTCTGTCCGCCAGGGCAGGCCAAGAAAGGCAATTGCTAGACGCCTCGTTTTTCCGGCTCCCGAAAAGGGTAGGTTGCTATCGTAAGGATGTCTATTCTTTCGGTATATCTTGAACGTCATCTGCGTTGCCCGCTGTACGCTGTGCAGCGTTCGCGTTCTTCTCGACCTTGCCTTTTACTTGCTCCCCGGCTGTATCGCTATCTTGCTGAAGATCGCGCGCCTTGGGGCCTTGGGTGCCTGGGTAGCTCTGTGTCTGGCTTTGGCCGGGCTGTCCCGGGCCTTGCTGGCCTGGCTGGTTTTGGCGAATGTGACCCGGTGTGTTATGGGCGGGATTTGGATGGCCAGGATTTTTTTTGGTCGCAGGGCCGCGATCGTCGATGCCTGACCGATACCCCTCGGGCCCATAGGGTTCCCTCAGGCGGGGGTCTATCTTATTGCCTTGTTCGGGGTCTCGTTGCGAAGGTTTACCGGATTTCCGATCCTGTTCCATGACTTTTCTCCATAAGCATCATCGGGGCCGTTCGGTTGAATACCCATCAGGCTTTGTGTCGTTACGGGGCAAGCCATGTGCCTGATGGAGGGCGTCGGTGTCATTACCTTCCCGTTTGTGAAGCAATACCTCTATGAGCACGGCGTCGATGATGATGGCTAGCTGCCTTCGCTATATGGTGCAAAGCGTCCGGTGATTGGATCGCGAATGAAAAGTACGCCTGTGCCAACGCCAAAGTAAGCGCCGTGCAACGTGAGGGTTCCTTCGTCAACGGCGTCATGCACCGCAGGAAATGTCATCAGATTTTCCAGGCTGTAATCGACAACAGCCCACTCGAGTTGCCTTATCCAGCCTTGCCTGTCTTCGGTGGGAGGACCCACGCGTTCGGCAACTGGAGCGATTTGTGACATCCATTTGCCGATGAAGTCGCGTTTCGTCAATGGGGCGGCATTGCTGGCAAAAGCTGAAACGCCGCCACAGCTTGCGTGACCAAGTACCACGATATGTTTAACTTTCAATGCGTTTACAGCGAATTCGATCGCAGCGCTTGTGCCGTGAAATGAAGTTTCCGTATCGGATTCGCAGGGCGGGACAAGATTGGCAATATTGCGTATT
The DNA here is from genome assembly GCA_036567205.1 of Eoetvoesiella sp. Lineage (GTDB taxonomy): Bacteria > Pseudomonadota > Gammaproteobacteria > Burkholderiales > Burkholderiaceae_B > DATCVA01. The sequence goes on from DATCVA010000221.1 coordinate 2,894, forward strand.
ACAAATATTTCGCCAGGATCCGCGTCAAAGATTGTCTCTGGGGCAACGCGGGAGTCGCCGCAGCCGATGACCATGATTTCGGGGTGCTGCCCAGATTCGGCGAGTTCTTCATAACGTTCTCGCTCGCGAGAAAGGCGACCGTTTAAAAATGACTGATAGCCGGAAGTTAGCCTGGATGGAAACACTTTTAATCCCTTGGTTATTTGTGATTTGTGGATTTTACGCCTGCGAGAATGTGGCGCAAATGGGCTACAGCATCGCTAACAGAGTTTGGGTAGCGGGGGCATATGTCTTTTACGTAATCGTCCCGCGCGCATCGACAACAGAAAGTACGAATAAAGCACGTTTCATGGCAGCATTCGCAAGTGGTCGGAAGCTCGTTGTATCGGTGCAATCACAAACAGGGGGCTTTGATTTTTCGGCGATGCCGCTAAGTGTAAAGCAGTGACTGCAAGCCGGTCGGTACAGTGCCAGACAAATAAATCAGACGATTTTGGCGAAGCGTTGCTCAAGATAGGCAATGATTGCGTTCGAGTCGTACAGCCATTGAGCTTGGCCTTCTTCCTGAATATGCAGGCACGGCACCTTGATCTTGCCGCCACCCGCCAGCAAACGTTCGCGTTGCACCGGGTCGTTTTTTGCATCGTGCAGCGTTATCGGTACATTCAGCCGGTGCAGGGCGCGTCGCGTTTTGACGCAGAAAGGGCAGGCATGAAACTGATAAAGTGACAGGCTGGCAGCTTCTTTAATTACTAGCGTCTGGCCTTGGGCCGAACGGCGTTGCGGGCGCGGGCGACTAACAGCGTCGCCAAGCACGATCAGTTGGCCTAGACCAACACGCAGGGCTTTTATCAACATAGAGACAATCTCGAAAGGCAAACGGAGGCTGCCAAGTGTACCCGAACGGCATTCTTAGAACGGTGATTCAGGCACCTGCTTTTTCGCCCAGTCCATCAAAGCCTGGTCGACATGTACCGCAGAATCCAGCGGAAGCACCCAGGTGCGTTGCTCCGGGCGGCTCAGCTTCATAAAGGTACGCCGAATGAGGTCTTCTTCCTTGTTGGTGGCGAACCCGATGGCGACCATATGGGCCCCACCTTCGACATAGGTCATGCGGGATCCGGCTACGGACCTGATCGCTTCCGCAACTTCCTTGCCATAGGTGCTGATGTCTTCGGGTTTCGCGAACATTAAAGCCACGTAGGTTTTCATTATCAGCCTTTAGGTTGAAGTTTAAGTGTGGATGCTTATATCTTGGCGGGTTGAAGCCGGCTTCATTGGTTTAGGCGGAACGCTTGGGATATAAGCTGATTTCGTACGGATCGCCTCGTCCTTTATTTAGATTTCCCTCGATGATCAGTTTTGCCTTTAGGGAGTCGTAAATGAAGCGAGTGCCATGCATTGGACGGTACGTTCTGTAAAAAGGACGGACGATAGACTCTATCAGTATCTCGGGGGCGCCGTCGGTATAGCGAAACTCAATGGATAGAGGAACTCTTGTCAGCCGCCATTTATCGCCTGCTTTTGCGGACACTATTAGTTCGGCCTTGACCGCCTGGTCTAATTCGAACGGAAGTCTCGTATCGCGAATAAAGCCGGCAATAGCTTCGGTTCCTTCAAAACGGGTCTTGCTTGCCATTCTTGTTTACTCAAATTGGTTGGTGGTGTGTAATTTTAACCTTCTTGATTACGGCCGCTAAAAACCTTAAAACGCAAGTTCCAGGTTGACCGCTACGAACTGCAAGACCCGTTTTTTCTTATTTGATTTGGCGGGATCGATAAACACAGTTCGCTCTATCAGGCGTCCAGCCGTTTTTTGTTGCCGAATGAACTCAGAAATTACTTTTGATTGATTTTCAGACCCGCCCGACGGAATGTGTTGGGCTAACTCGTCGCGTGTCATGGGTTGACTGTACATACCTGCTCCATCAAATTTTGCCACTCATGCCGCTGCGTCGGCCGGATGGTGCAAACTTGCTGTTGAAGCTGCAAAACAGGCATGGTAACTGCCCGGGACCATCGCAATGAGGGAGGGCATTATATCTGCTTGCGAATATGGTTTTTTATGACGTCATAACCGGAAGCCCGATAATGGCATCTGGTTCAATAGCCAGCGCCTTATATAGTCTGCAGGCGGCAAATGCGTTCGATGTCGGTGCTGTATAGCAAGATGACGCCTGTCTATATGATCAAAGCGCACATATACCAGCTACATCAGCTAGTTTGATAAGGCTACTTGCACACGCTTTTAATGGCATTGGCATCGGCCACGAAGCGGTTGCTGTTTCCCTGGATAGCAGCGATGCGCTGGTTGCGGATGCGCTCCGCCTTATCTACCGGATACGTTTTAGCCCATACGCAATACAGCCGGCGCTCTTGTGCATTCATGTTGAGTTTGTATCTCTCGACCATATAGAACGTGGTTCGGGCTATTTTGCCGCGAGCCTGTTGCGGGGGCTGGGCTCGGCGTTTTTTGAAGTCGACAGTCATGCCGCACTGCCCATACATGCTGGGGTTGTTGTCCCACACAGTAAAACGAAAGTTGGCCCGATCATTATTGATTTCGCCTATGGCGGGCGTCAGATTGTGCAGATCGCCCTCGGCTTTGCGGAACACGGCATCATTCTTGGTGCATTGCTTTCGGCCGCCTTGTTGCCAGCACCGCCGCTGGTGTCCAAGAACCCAGGCTGGAACGACATGTTCCCATTCGAGGCGGCTGGCGCGGTTAGCGTCCTTGCGGATTTTATAGCCGCATGTTTTATGGTCGACGGTTTTTCCTGTGTACCGGCAGCCGCAGTAAAAGGTCGTGTTCAGGCCGGCGTGAACACGTGGCAGAACTTCTTTGGCTTTACGAAAATCGCGATGCCCGACTGCATCACGGCGTGTGACGAGATCAGTCTGGGCGCTGGCGGTAAAAGAGGACAGGGCGAGTAAGGCGGTAAATACAAGTGCAGCATGCTTCATGGCGCTTAGATTGTACCTAAGCGCCTTGGGGTTATTCCTTAATGAAGTCTCTTGTTACCATCGAGTAACTGATCCTTCAGTTGTCGTCATGGTCGTGGACCGACTGGCGCTTACGCTGCACATGGTAGGGCGTAAGCACGGCATGGCACACTAAGTCCAGGGTAGGCCGGTGGTCGCCTGCCTTGTCCTGATACACCTTGGGGGTAAGGCTTCCCGACATGGCTACCGAGTCGCCATCTTCCAGCGCCAATAGCGTGGCCTGCACATGTTCGTCAAAAGCGATTACGTTGCAGAGCAGTATGTCGCCGTTGCCGGTCGCTACCTTTACCTTGGCCGTGGTGTAGGTGTCGCCTGTTTTGCCCGTGCCTTGTTTGGCCGCGCCATAGAGCCTGCCGGCTGTTAATGCATCAATCATTTTGTGTTCCTGGTTTATTAATTGCCCACGCGGCTTAAAGCCCTTGTCGATAGCCCCATCGTAATCTGTTTTTCATTCTTGTATTAATGCTGTGAAGAATAAGAGGTGGCCCTTATCGCCGTTTTTTCGCCACAAGGTCAAACAGCAGTTGTGCAACTGGGCTAAGGACTCGTCCGCGCCGCTGAATCAAGCCGATGGTTCGTGATACCGAGGGCTCAGTCAACGGAATGCTGACCAGGGCTGCGTGATTTCGAGGAGGCATCGCCAATTGGGGCACTACGCCAACCCCAAGGCCGGCCTCGACCAGGCTGACCAGCGCGGGCACGTGCTGGACTTCATAGAGCCAGCGGGGGCGTTGCTGGCTTTGCGATAGGGCCTGGTCGATAAGGAAGCGGTTGCCGCTACCCTGCGCAAGGCTTATATATTCGTACTCCGATAATTCTTTCCAGCTAACTTTGCGCCGGCGTGCAAGCGGGTGGTCGCGTTGAACCGCCGCGACAAAGGGCTCTTCCAGCAACGGGTAGAACTCGATGTCTGCATCCTGTGTGCCAATGTAGGTTAAGCCGAAATCGGCGTCGCCACGCGCTACGGTCGTCAGGACGGCGGTGGATGACTCGTCGATAACCCTGATTCGGATTCGTGGGTGGCGCTTATGGTATTGCTGAATCACCGCAGGCAGGAAGTAGGCCACGGCTGAAGGCACGCAAGCAATGGTGACTTCTCCGGACAGTCTTTCGGCAACGTCTTGAATCCCTATCAATGCGTCCTCAAGTTCGTTAAGCACATTGCGGGCACGGGGAACGAAGCCGCGCCCGATGGTAGTGAGTTCTACTTTCCGGGTGGTTCGCTCAAACAGCTTGACGGCCAGCACGGCCTCTAGTTTGTCGACGCGGCGCGACAAAGCCGATTGCGACAGGTACATCGCTTCCGATGCCGCGCGAAAACTGCCAAGGTCGGCTACGGCCAGGAAAGCGCGTAAATCGGTAAGGTCGAATTTCATGTGTTTTAAGCAATAATCAAACGGTTTTTTGCACTTTACTAGATAGTGTCAGTTACGCATAATCTTAGTCTAAGTTATGACAGACCAACCGTATCCCATGGTGTCAATAAGAACGACGAGAAGAAAACATGAACGCTAATAAAAGTACTGTATTGCCTGAAGCCGATCTTACAGCGCTGGGAATCAACGCCTTCCAAGGGCTTGGGCTACCCGCTGCGGACGCCGCTGAAGTTGTAAAAATTCTGGTTCTTGCCGACCTGTTTGGTTTGAGCACGCACGGTTTGAGCCGTATTGAGTCTTATGGCGAACGGCTTCAAGTAGGCGGCATCAACGCCCGGCCCAATATAACGATTGAACGTCCCGCGCCGGCATTGCGATTGGTCGACGGTGACAACGGCATCGGCCCGCTGGTTGGCATGCGCGCGTTGGAAGCGGCCATGCAGGCTGCGCAAGAGTGTGGTGTGGGGGTGGCATTGGCCCGCGGCAGTAACCATTTCGGCCCAATATCACCGTATTCATTAATTGCAGCGCAAGAGGGTTACGCTAGCATTATCGGCAGCAACGCGACAACCACGATTGCTCCATGGGGCGGCAGCGACGCGCGCCTGGGCAATAGTCCGCTGGGTTTTGGGGTGCCTAATCCTGGGGGCAATCCGTTTTTACTCGATATGGCGTTAAGTGTGGTTGCCCGCGCCAAAATCCGTAATGCGATGAAGCTTGGCGAGTCTATACCCGACACCTGGGCCACGGACAAGGAAGGTCGCCCTACAACAGATCCGCAAGCGGCTCTGGACGGGTTCCTTCTACCTATCGGCGGACACAAAGGGTATGGGCTTGCCTTGCTTGTTGATCTTTTTGCAGGTTTATTGTCTAACGCCGCCTATCTGACACACGTTAAATCGTGGGTAGATGCGCCTGCC
>DATCVA010000222.1:0-5327 GCA_036567205.1 Eoetvoesiella sp.
GTGTCATTTTAATGCCCTTGCGCATCTTCAGCATTTCGCCCGCCAGGTGCGGTGCGCCGCCTGCGCCGCTGCTCGAGAAATTCAGCTTGCCGGGATTATCTTGCCCATATTTGACTATGGAAGATAGTGTGCCGCCTTCAAAGTCAGGCCGGGTAATGAGCAGCAGTGGGGCGAATGCCAGCATGGTGACGCCGGAAAAGTCCTTTACGGGATCATACGGAACTTTGTCGATAACGGCCGGGTTCAGCGTAAGGTTGGTGCTGGTAAATAACAGCGTGTACCCGTCGGGCTGAGCACGAGCCACGGCTTCCATGCCGATATTGCCGCTGGCCCCGGCGCGGTTCTCGACAACCACAGCTTGTTTTAACGCGGTGGAAATAGTGTCGGCCGTCATGCGGGCAAGAATGTCGGTGCTTCCTCCCGCAGCAAACGGCACAATTATGCGTATGGGTTTATCGGGGTAGGCGCTTGACTGTGCCAAGGCGGACGCGCCCGGGGCCAACGATAGTACGGCTATTGACAAGGCAGTGGCAAGCCATTGTTTTTTCATGACGTCTCCGATTTAAATTGAGTTTTTAGCTTGGCCTGAGACCGTAGTTACTTGGGAATGCTTACTTTTGCCCACTTGCTTACTTCTGCGTTGATCAGCTTGGTGAATTCCTCCGGCGAGTTGCCTACGGTTTCCAGTCCTTGTTGCAACAACTGCTGTTGAATTTGGGGATCCGCCAGAAATGCTTTGGTTTTCTGGGCAAGCAGCTGGACAATTGCCGGGGGCGTGTTGGCGGGCGCCAGAAGGCCGTACCAGGTGCTTACGTCGAAATCTTTAAAACCCTGTTCGTTCAATGTAGGCACCTCGGGGACCAGCTTGGAGCGGTGAGCCGAGGTAACGCCCAGTATCTTGACTTTGCCCGAGCTTACGTACTGTGCTGTTGAAACCGGTGTCCCGAACATCAGGGGTACCTGGCCTCCGACCAAGTCGACGGCAGCGGGCGCCGCCCCTTTGTATGGAGCATGCAACAACTTTACGCCCGCTTCCTGGGCAAATAGTTCACCCGCCACGTGCCCGACGCTGCCTACTCCCGCTGACGAGAAGATCATCGGTTCGGATTTTTTTCTGGCCTCTTCAACCAGCTCGCGAACATTGTTGGCCTTGACGCCCGGATTAGCCAGAACCAGCATTGGGGTGCGAGCAATCAGGGAAATGGGGGCGAAGTCTTTTATGGTGTCGTAAGGAACCTTGTCATACACCGCCTGATTTATTCCGTGGGTGCCGACGGTTCCCAGTACAAGCGTATAACCATCGGGACGCGCTTTGGCGACGTAGTCTGAACCGATCATCCCGTTTGCCCCGGGGCGATTTTCGACGACGACGGTTTGACCGAGTCCCTTGGCAAGCTCGGACGCCAGCAATCGTGCGATAAAGTCGGTACCGCCACCAGCGGAAAACGGGGAAACGATGGTGACTGCTTTGGACGGATAGGTGTCCTGGGCGGTTGCGTTGGCGACAAACAGGGTGTTGACGGACAAGGCCAGCAAGATTGTCGGCCAAAGCTTCAGGTGTTTTCTTAAGGAGGCAGGCATTTTCCTTGGGCTGATGGCGTTTTTTGGCGGGGTGCAAAGGCGGTTAGTACGTGGCTGTTTGTTTTGCAGCGTTAAAGTCATGTGGTCTCCGGATTTCATTGATTTGTTTTAATTTCGAAAGCACGGCCAGGTAGGCGGAGCTTTCGGGCGCGTCTTGCCTTCTTCAGTTTGAAAGTAAGCCGTGCGTTATTTAGTTTTAGCAATCCAGACTGCTCAATGAAAGCGGCCGGCGCCGAATAGAGTTTTCGAAAAATATGAATCTTCCATGGCGGGTAAGCATTCAATCAAGCGATTTGCCTGGTACAACCGATGTACGGCTGCAGCAATTAAAAGATCATTCAAGTTAAATGAATAACGTCTTCGGGATTTGCCTGTGTTCTGTTCAAGCATGAACGAGCAGAATTGGGCTAATGCTATTTAGGAGGACGCCATGAAACTATTAATAAAAAGACAACGCATGACGCTGGTTGCGGCCGCGGTTGTGTTGACCTTTACCGCGGGAATCGCTTCGCAGGCGCAAGCGCAATATCCCGAACGGCCCATACATCTTGTCGTGGGCTTTCCGGCGGGCGGTGCGTCCGATGTCGCCGCCCGCGCGGTGGCCGACAAAATGGCGGTTCGCCTGGGACAGCCCATTGTTGTTGAAAATAAGCCAGGTGCGGCAAGCAATATTGCTTCTGATGCTGTTGCTAAAGCAGCCCCCGATGGATACACGGTCTTGTTTGGAACAATATCGCTTTCCATTAATGGCAGCCTGTATAAAAAATTAAGCTATGACGCCGTCAGGGACCTGACACCCATTTCCCAGTTGTCATCGGCTCCTTTTTTGCTGGTGGTGCATCCCTCGTCGCCATTTCATTCGGTGAAAGATCTGATCGATGCAGCCAAGAAAACCGATAAGGACAAGGCCATTCATTTTGCCAGCGCCGGTAATGGCTCTGGCTCGCATTTGTTCACCGAGCTTTTCAGCAGCCGGGCAGGTATTAATTTGTCGCATGTGCCATATCGGGGGGCAGCGCCAGCCATGGTGGATGTGCTCGGTGGCCAGGTGCCTCTTACCTTCGACAATATCATCACGACCTTGCCATTAGTCGAAACCGGAAAATTGCGTGCACTGGCCGTCAGCTCTAAACAGCGCTCGTCTGCGGCGCCGAACATTCCCACCCTGGACGAGGCGGGCGTACCGGGCTATGACGCTTCGTCATGGTTTGGTTTATTTGCGCCTTCCGGAACGCCCGCCGCTGTCATTAATAAGCTTCAGGAAGCGGCAGTCTACGCAGTAAAAACTCCGGAAGTCAGCGCAACTTTACGCGCCGTAGGCGCAGAACCAGTTGGCTCATCGTCAGCTCAGTTCGATTCCTTTTTCAAAGCCGAGGTCAATAAGTGGTCCGAGGTTGTTAAACGCGCCAATGTACAAATTGATTGAGCTTCCAGGCGCGGCACAGTCAGAGTTTTTTAACGCAAAAAATCGGTAGAACTATGAAAATTTGGCATCAAAGCTTTACAGTATTGGATGATTTGGGGGCGTATCATGACGCTCTTAAAACACATTTTGCGCGCGTGGCGCGGCCCGGCACAGAAATAATCCTGCATGGCATGCATCCGGGCACTTATCGGTCCAACTATCCCGGCTCCGATATTCGGCATGCCGCGTTGCAGTATGTGCATGGGCTTCAATTCATGCTGGGCGCCGTGCAAGCCCAGCGTGAAGGTTATGACGTTTACGCAATTAGCACCTTGCCAGAGCCCGCCCTAAGGGAAATTCGCGGTATGGTGGACATCCCCGTCGTGGGGTATGGCGAATCCGCCATGCTGACCGCCTGCATGCTGGGGCGTAAATTCGGAGTCCTGGTTTTCATCGACGATTTAAACGAGTTGATTGCCGAGAACGCAAAGGGGCATGGGCTGGAGTCAAGGTTCGCGGGCGCGATGCCGGTAGGATTCACCTTCAACGACGTGCTTAAAGGGTTTGATGACCCCACCGAGTTGATAGAGCGCTTCAAAAGCGCCGCGCGCAAGCTGATCGCGGCTGGCGCCGATGTGATCATTCCTGGCGAAGCCCCCATGAATGTATTGCTGGCGCGAAATGGCGTAACAGAGGTGGATGGCGTTCCTGTTCTGGATTCACTTGCCACCTGGATCAAGCAGGCCGAAGCCATGGCTGATTTGCGAAAATTGTGCGGTACCAAGCCGTGTCGCAACGGCTACTATCACAAACTGCCTGAAATGGACCGTGTCAGTGAGATTTTTTCGTTTTACGGCCTGGACCGACTTCAACCTGGGTCTTAATGCTGGGCCGGCGCCGTTCATCGAAGATTTCAAGAAGAAAATCGATGAATGTACGCACTTTGGGTGAGACGAATCGGGATTTTACCGTTACGGCATGGAAGGTGCGTACAACTGTGTTCCAGTCAGGGAAAAGCTCGATGAGCTTTCCTTGACTGATCAGGTCGGCTACGAAAATATCCAATACGTATATGAACCCTGCCTCTTGTGTGGCGGCTTGTATTAGCGCCTGCGTGTTGTTGAAATGCAGCGCTCCCTGGGGGCGTAATACGACTTGCTCGTCGCCTTTGGTAAATATCCAGTCGTTGGGACGGTAGTTGCCTTCTTCAAACAGGCCAAGACATTGTGCAGGGTCAAGCTTTTCGGGGTGCGATTCGCGCAGAGCCGCTGCCAGGGCCGGCGCAGCGCAGACAATATGTCTGGCTTCATAGATGGGGCGGCCGACCAGATCGGCATCTTCGATGCGGTCCATGCGAATGGCAACATCGGTGCCGCGATCAATGAGCTTTTGCGGCGTATTGGTCAGCGTAACGGCAATCGATAATTCGGGGTGCCGCTTGGTGAACTGAACCAGAGCCGGGCACAGCAGGCTTTGTCCAATGGCAAAAGGCGCTTCAATGCGTAGCGGGCCGGCAATCTCGATGGCATTGATTTTGACATCGGATTCGGCCTGGGCCACTGCCTGGAGTATTTCGCGGCATTTGGGAAGAAACAGTTTCCCTTCCTCTGTCAGGTGCAAATGGCGAGTATTGCGCTGGATCAATGTGACCCCAAGATGCTTTTCCAGATTCCTGACGCTTGATGTGACCGTGGCATTGGCCAGGTCAAGTGATTCAGCCGCCCGTGAAAAGCTCTCGCATTCAACCACGCGAACGAAAACTTCCATTCCCCACAATCTGTCCATAAGGTCACGCCTTTTCAATTTTTTCTAATAGATCATTAGGTTCCAATGCCTGTCTGAACCTAGTTTAGCCACCTACACTGGCAAAGTGTACCGTGTGATACGGCTAGCGAATATTCTACAGGGTGGAGCAATGGAAAAAACGTTTGATGTAGTGGTGGCGGGCTGCGGAGTAGCCGGTTTATCGGCGGCAGTCTCGGCCGCCGAGCGAGGCCTTAAAACCGCTGTGCTTGAACGCGCCTCCAAAGAGGAGCGCGGGGGCCAAAGCCGTTATACCGAAGCCTATCTGCGCATGAAAGCGATTGATGAGGTTTCAGATGATTTTGAAATGCACCTGGCTGAAAACGTGGGACCCTATGTGGATCCCGACATGGCTGCCGAAATGGGGCAAGACCGGGCGTCGTGGTCGCATGTAACGCGTTCTCTGGCCATTCCGGATCCCGAAGTAATCGGCAATTTTGCCGAGCAGGTGCCGGACACGATACGTTGGTTGCAGGGCCTTGGGGTGAAGTTCGATTTTCTGCCGACGGCGTTTTTGACAAAAACGCAACCCAGGCTG
>DATCVA010000223.1:0-3752 GCA_036567205.1 Eoetvoesiella sp.
AGCAGACTGACCCCGTCTGTATCGGGCATCCAGATATCGAGCAGCACAAGATCGGGCCGCGCACGCAGGCGCGCAGCCCGCGCTTGCGCCGCATTTTCCGCCAGTTCTACCGTGTGTCCTTCATCGTAAAGAATTTCGGACAAAAGCTCACGGATACCAATTTCATCATCAACAACCAGAATTCTGGCCATAAAGCATCACCTATGTTTTTTGCGCATTATCGTTCCCTTGCGCGTCTACGTCCAGAGCAGACTGCGGATACGCAAGGCGAGTTAATAGAATGGAGATGCGTGCCCCCCCTTCACGACGGTTCGAAACATCGATTCGGCCACCGTGCTCCTCGATTATTTTTTTAACAATAGCCAGCCCCAGACCCGTCCCCGCCGCCTTGGTTGTAACATAAGGTTCAAACACCCTTGACAGAACCTGCGCCGCAAAACCCGGGCCATTATCTGAAACCGTTATACGTACCGCCTGACGTTCAGCCCCAACATCGGTACGCGAATGCGTTAGTTTAGTCTGTACATAGATACGGGCGTCAGCCAAAGACTGGTTCTGACTGGCTGCGTCTCGTGCGTTGGCCATTAAATTATGTACCACCTGCCGCAACTGCGTAGGGTCGCCATCGATAATCGGCACCTCGGTATCGAAATCGGCCTCGATTTTGACACTTTGCCCATCATCGCGCACAACCCCTCCGTGCGGATCCCAACCATATAAGGTTAACACCTCGGCAACCAGACTATTAATGTCGATATGCTGCATTTGCGCAGGTGGCGTGCGGGCGTACTCGCGAAAATCGTCGACCATTTGCTTGAGCGATGCCACCTGATTAACGATGGTATTCGTAGATCGGGCCAACATAGCCGCATCAGCCTCATTTAAACGGTCGGAAAGCTTCATGGCGAGACGTTCGGCTGAAAGCTGTATGGGCGTAAGCGGATTCTTGATTTCGTGCGCCAGGCGGCGTGCAACCTCGCCCCATGCCACCGTACGGTTGGCGGAAATAACTTCGCTAATGTCATCGAACACCACCAGATAACCATTGCCACGGCCATCAATACTAAGGTGGGTGCCGCGCGCCAGCAGAGTTACTGTATGTTTTTTAGCTTCATTATCGCTGGCGGCATCAAGCTCGAGTTCGAATTGCTGCTGCCAATATAAACGCTCCGATCCCACGGCCGTGTGCGCGGCAAAGGCCTGGCGAATTAAATGGGCCAATTTAAAAGCCCCATCTATCGTTTCAAGCGGCCGCCCTTTTACCGAGCGCAGGTCAACATGCAAGATAGATTGCGCCCCCTGGTTGAACAGCGTCACACGAAACGCCTCGTCAAATACCAGCACGCCCGACGATAAATTGCTAAGCACCGACTCGAGGTAAACATTCGAGCGTTCGAGCTGTTGCCGATTGTTTTCGACCAGATGGCGTGCCTCGTCGAGCTGGCGCGTCATGGCGTTGAACGAACGCGTTAACTGCCCCACTTCGTCTTTTTCAGGCGGCTCCGGCAACGGCCGGTAATCGCCCACACCCACCGCCTGCGTGCCCGCCGCCAGCCTTAACAATGGCCGGACAAGACGTCGGGACAAGGCCAGCGCAACAACAACGGCTGCAAACACCGCCAGAATAAGAGCCAAAGTCAGGGTAATGCCATAGAGCTTGCGTAAACCCAAACGTGACAAGGCCAATTCCTGATAATCACGAAACCCCTGCTGAACCAGATTGGCATTACGGGCGATCTGTTCTGGCACGGGCTGAATCACTTGCAGCCAGCGGCCCTCTTGAGCAATACCCAGTGCCGACGACAAACGCTCGACAGGGCTTATCGCGATAACAACGCGCAAATGCAAGCCGGTGTTGACGGGCTCGCCGTTCGAGCCTTGTTGTTCGCCATTAACGTCATCAGCCTCTGCCGCGGCATAAACATTCGAAACTCTTAGCTGATTCAGCACGGTCGGCGGCGGAGCGTCGGGCAACAACTGGCCATAATTCGATGACGAGAACGCCACCATGCGGCCACTGCCGCTAAATATCATAACCTCGGCCACACCGCTGACTTCACGCAGCCGGGTGACTGCCAGAGCCATATCATGGTCGCTGGTATCGGCTAGTTTGGAAGCCATGCTCTTGGCCTGTATCTGTAAATCGCTTAGTTGTGAATCAAGCGCCGCACGTCCCAGGTTAAGCCCCGCCTCGAGAGCGCTATCGACCCGGACGTTAAACCACGACTCGATTGAGCGCGACATGAACTGCACCGACAATACGTAAATCAGCGCTCCGGGCAACACCCCCATCAGCGCAAACGACAAAGCAAACCGGGCTGTCAGGCGGGCCCCAAACTGGCGCCGCCGGATTTGACGCGCCAGGCGTCCCGCCAGCACCAATACCCAAAAGATAAGCGCAACGGCAAAAATACCATTAAGCAGCAATAAGGTATCGTAGTGCTGGGCATAACGGGACGCATTCCCGGTAGACCACCCCAGCAAGGCCAGCAACGCCAGCGCGCTGCTGGCCGCAACCGCCAGCGCGATGCGAAGCCCCAGTCTTACGATGGGTCGCGAGAGTCGGCGGAGACTGAAAACGAAAAATCTTTCCATGGAGTCTCTAGGGACCAGGCGCTGCTGTTAAGCGCATCAATTTGAAAGGGCCGGGCTAACAACGAAGTATCCAGACGCACCCGGATGCGCCCGTAATATTCCTGTCCGGGTTCGAGTTTATCGATATCGGCCACCCCCCAGCCACGAATGTTTCGTATTAACGACAGCGCATTATCAAGCGAGGACTCGGGCAGCGAGAGTTCTCCGGCGCCAATACGCCACTGCCGCGTCAACGCGTTATAAACCACACGCCAGGTCAGTTGCTCATCGACCAGGACCTTGTCGAACCACCACCAGCGTGTCGCCACTATTCTCAGGTCGGCCGTAAAATAAATAGGCACGCCTTTTTGAGCCACATTGCGTAAATCGCCTGTAACGTCCAGATCGACGTCGGCGTCAATATAAAGCTTTCCATCGCGAACAACCGGATTGACCTCAACCACCTGCTCCGAACCGGCGAATGCCACCGTCTGTGCCTGCAGGGCAAGGGTCACGCACAAGCACAGGGACACAAAAAGTCGAAGAGTCATTGCAGCGACTTACTCCTTGGCAAACAGAGCATAGAAAAAACCATCGTACCGGCTTGCCTGCCCCCCATCGGACAACGGCAAAATCTGCCCCGGCGCCGGCAAACGTTTTGCATCGGGGTGTGTAGCCAAAAATCGTGCTGCCTGCTGCTCGCCTTCCTGTGGAAAAATGGAGCAAGTCGCGTACACCAGCCGGCCTCCTGGTTTGACCGTTTCCCACAGAGCATTAACAATTTTACGTTGCAGGGCAACCGTTTTGGCGATGTCCGCCTCGCGCCGTAACCAGCGAATATCGGGATGGCGCCGTACTATGCCCGATGCCGTGCAAGGCACATCGGCCAGCACGGCATCGAACGGCTGCCCGTCCCACCATTGTTTCAAGTTAGCCGCATCGGCACACTGCAACGATACCTTCGGGCCCATTAAACCCAGGCGATTCAAATTTTCCCCGACTCGATCAAGACGCACTTTATCGGTATCGAGCGCCAGCAGGTCGATATCGGCCAGTTCCAGCAAGTGGGCGGTTTTACCCCCAGGAGCGGCACAAGCATCCAGCACCCGCATGCCATTACGGGGTTGCAAGAGCTCGGCCGCCTGCTGCGCGGATGCATCTTGAACAGACCACCATCC
>DATCVA010000224.1:0-5473 GCA_036567205.1 Eoetvoesiella sp.
GTATCGGCCTGTGTGCTTGCCCTTGCCTTGCATGAAATCGGCAAAGACGACGTATTCGTTTACGACGGCTCGTGGTCCGAGTGGGGCGCGCATCCCGAAGCAGCTGTCCAAACCGGTCCGCATTGTGTAAAAGAGGAAAACAAAGATGATTTATGAACTGAAGAAATACACCGCGCATTCGGGTAAGTACAGTGCCCTGACGTCTCGCTTTGTGGAAAAGACACTGCCCATATTCAAGCGGCTGGACATCGAGGTAACAAATTGCTGGGTCTCACCAGAGGAAGCGAATGTCTTCTTCTATTTAACGCGCTTTCCTACAGAAGAGGCGCGTATTGCCGCATGGGAAGCTTTCGCTGCAGACGAAGAATGGCGGCAGATCAAACTTCAAAGTGAAGTCGAAGGCCCATTGCTTGCCGAGCAAAGCAAGACTTTATTGACATCGGCAGAGTTTTTTTCACATGAATAGCAACGAGCGTCGCCACCAAGGGGCCATTGACGTCGGCGGACATAAGTTTTTCGTTATTGACGAAGGCCCCATTGATGCTCCCAGCATCGTGTTTAGCCATTCAGTTATGACCGATTCCGGTATGTGGCAGCAACAGGCCGACGCCCTGAACAGGAATTTTCGCGTTATCCGCTACGACAGCCGGGGTCATGGGAAAACTCTCCATGTTGGCGGTGACTACTCTACCTGCCTATTGGCGGATGATCTTGTTTCTCTTCTCGATGCGTTGGGTCTTGAACGGATGCATTTCGTAGGGCTGTCGCTGGGTGGAATTCTTGGTTTCGACTTGGCGCACAGGTATTCTGATCGCTTGCATAGCCTTGTCATATGCGACGCACGGCCAGACTCGCCCGAGGAGTTTGCGCGGCCCTGGGACGACCGTATTGAAACGGCTCGTAGCGAGGGGATGTCGGCACTGGTGGAGCCCACTATGGCGCGTTGGTTCGGATCCTGTTTTCTTGAAACAGCGGCAGCAGAACGTATAAGGACGATGATTCGACATACATCGGTAGAAGGGTTTGTTGCCACGGCGCGCGCATTGCAGGCTTACGATTATCGTGACACGGCCTCTTCATTTTCGGCCCCCTCCACCTTCATTGTCGGCGAGAACGATGGCGTGCTGCCCGATATCATGCGCGCATTTGCAAAAAGCTGTAAGAATGCAGATTTTGTGTCGGTACCTTCTGCCGGACATCTGCCGAACATAGAAAATCCGATCGCTTTTAATGCGGCGTTAGACGCTCATTTCAAACGGTGTTCCAGTTCAAACTAATAAACAAAGCACGTCTCGGACGCCCATTACGGGGCGCCGTGAACCTTTTTTGACACTAGCATGCGGCCACTACAGTTATTTGATTCCGAGTCATCCTCATACACATATATTGTGGTGGCACAGGGTAGCAACGAAGCCATTATTATTGATCCGGTAGACAGGCATTACGAACGGGATCTTCTGCAGCTAGAGCGCCTGAACCTTAGGCTGATGTATATTCTCGAAACGCATGTACACGCCGACCACATTACCTCCGCGGGCAGGCTCCGTCAGGCGACTGGCGCCAAGATTGCCGTGGCTGATCTGTGTCGATTTGAGGGCGCTGATATACAGCTACAGGAGTCGGGAGTTATACGCTTTGGCGTTACGGACCAGTTAACAGCACTGTGTACGCCCGGTCATACCGCAGGAAGCATGTCATTCCTGTGGCACGATAATGTGTTCACGGGTGACAGCTTAATGATAAACGGCTGCGGCCGTACGGACTTCCAGGGAGGCAGCGCAAAAGCGCTTTACGAAAGTGTGGTTGAAAAATTGTTTGCATTGCCCGATAACACCTTAGTTTGGCCTGGCCACGATTACAACGGTCATTTCGTCTCGTCGATTGCCTGGGAAAAGAAAAATAATAGGCGCTTTGCGGGGCGGCGGAAAGACGATTTTATTGATTTAATGGCAAACCTTCAGCTTGCGCCGCCCAGAATGCTGGACGTCGCCGTTCCCGCTAACCGTAAATTAGGGGTGCACAATTCCTTCGAATCGCATGAGTAATACCATGGCGAGGCAAGCCGGTGTAGATGCCGCCAGGACAGATGCCTTGCCGTTGATGGCGATTCCGCTTTTATCGCTGGCCGCATTTTCGGTATCTGTATCTGCACGGATCATTGATCCTTTGCTGCCTCTGTTCGCCACTGAATTTAATATCTCGCTTGGCGTTGCGTCTGCAGCGGTTACCCTTTTTGCCATAGCCTATGGCATTGCGCAAATCATATTTGGTCCCTTGGGGGACCGGTTCGGGAAGTACCGGGTTATTGCATTGGTAAGCGTGGCGAGCGCACTCAGTGCATTGCTTTGTGGTTTTGCACTGAACTTTTCGACGCTGCTGGCCGGCCGTCTTCTGGCAGGTCTTACCGCAGCCGCTGTCATACCCCTGTCCATGGCGTGGATCGGCGATGTTGTGCCATACCAGCATCGTCAGACAGTCCTTGCCCGTTTTATGGTTGGGCAAATCCTGGGGGTTTCTGCAGGGTCGTTTTTCGGCGGGCTTGTTGCTGATAATTTCAGCTGGCGCCTGCCTTTTTTTGTGATGGCATTAACCTTCCTGGCAACGGGTATAGCCTTGTTGTATTTGAACCGGCGTTTGCCTGCTCGCACAGGAAGGGTGGGCAGGGTGGCCCCTTCCATCTTCAGATTGACAATCAGCGAGTTTCGGCAGGTATTTGCCAATCCATGGGCGAAGATCGTCCTTGTGTGTGTGTTTCTGGAAGGGACATTTATCTTTGGCGCACTTTCCTTTATTCCCGCCTATATTTATGAAGTCTTCGGAACGTCGTTAACGGCTGCTGGCTCGTTATTGATGCTCTTTGGACTGGGCGGTTTGTCGTTCGTGCTTTGTGCGAAACAGGTGTTGCGACAATTTGGCGAGCGGGGCGTGGTATGTGTTGGAGGATTGCTGGCCGGTATTTCACTGATAGCAATGGGCCTGGCGCCTGCGTGGTGGTGGATGGTGCCATGCTGCTTCATTGCGGGTTTTGGCTTTTATCTTCTGCACAATACATTGCAGGTTAATGCAACACAGATGGCGCCGGAACGACGGGGAGTAGCGGTGTCAGCCTTCGCCGCCAGTTTCTATTTAGGCCAGGCCACAGGAGTCAGCGCCGGCGGTATGCTCTTGATGATAACCAGAACAAGTCATGTTCTGGTTATCGGCGGGGCTGGGGTGCTGCTGGTGGCTATAGCTTTTTTTTGGACTTTACGGCATAGGCCAGTAGCATGATTGGGCAACATGCTTCATCGGCGGGAAGGTTTTAACGTGCGATCGTTAATTGCTCGCCTTGACTACCGAACTCTCTTTGTCGAATTCGCCGTAAAAGTTCTCGCAACTGTTCTGCTTCCGACGTGGAAAGTCCGTCCAGGAAGTCTTCTTCAGCGGTAGCTGCCAGTTTTATACAGCGGGTTAATTTGCGTTTTCCCGCAGGGGTATGCTGAAGGAGGGCTACGCGACGGTTATCCACGTCATCGCTTCGGCTTACCAGTCCTTTTAGCTCGAGCGCTTTGATAAGCTCGCCCATGGACTGAGGCGTTATATTCGTTTGCCTGGCCAAAACAGCAGAGGAACTGGTCGCGTCGGTGCGGATAAGGCTAAGCACCATGTATTGGGTTGGTGTGAGGTTTTCGGCTTGTAGAGCGATTTCGAGTCGTCGCCTGACTGCCTGAAATACCTGCTGACTTAGAAAAAAGATGGATGGTTGAGTCATGTTGCCTGTAAACTTCATAATACTAAGTATGGCTTAGTATCATAAAGCATTCTGAATGGTTTGTAACTGCGGACCCCGCATCGGGCGCGTCCTGCCCACCCCAGCAAAACGAGACATAACATGCAGTCGCCCATTGCGTTTTACTTTGATTTCTTTTCGCCCTATGGCTATTTCGCTTCGACCCAAATCGAGGCGCTGGCGGCCAGGCATGGCCGTAGCGTGGACTGGCGGCCCATGCTACTAGGCGTGACCGTCATGCAGATCATGGGTATGAAGCCCTTGATGGAAACACCCTTGAAATCTGACTACATCCGGCACGACAAGGTCCGCATGGCCCAATTGCTGGGCGTGCCCTTTGCTGACCATGGTCTATCGGGCGTGCAGTCGGTGAATGCCTTACGCGCCTTTCTCTGGCTTAAAGCGCAAGATCCGGTACAGGCGGTAGCCTTCGCCCATGCTATGTATCGGCGTCTTTGGGTAGAAGGGCTCGACATTACCCCGGCCGAAGTTTCGGCGCACGAAGTGGCAGTGCTGGGCGGTGATGCAGACGCCTTGCTGGTTGCCATCAATAGTGCGGAATTGAAGCAGGCGTTGCGCGCGGAAGTGCAGGCATCCATCGATCTTGGCGTGTTCGGCGCGCCGTATTTCATCGTTGATGGCGAACCGTTCTGGGGCGTGGACCGATTGTGGATGCTGGAGCACTGGTTGACCCACCGCAGTTGGGCCGCCAGCGCTGATCCAGTTCAACTTTAGCCCAATCGCGACCGCAGTTCGACCTTGGCGATCTTGCCGACGTTTGCCCGCGGCATGCTGTCCAGTACGATCACTTCCCGTGGCACTTTGAATTTCGACAAGCGCGTGCGACAAGATGCGATCACCGCGTCGCCCACGCCTGTGGGCGCATCCGGAAGCAAGGTGACGAACACGACCACCACTTCGCCGTACACGCTGTCGGGCTGCGCCACGGCAGCGCATTCATTGATGCCGGGTACGGTAGCGACGATACGCTCTACTTCGGCTGCCGAGACGTTTTCACCGCCGACCTTGATCACATCCTTGGCCCGGTCGGAAAACTGGATCGATCCGTCCGCATGCAGTGTGACGATATCACCTGTAATGAACCAGCCATCGTCTGTAAAGGCGTCCCGCGTGGCTTGCGCATTGCCGTAATAGCCGGCGAATATCGACAAACCCGGCACACCTAGAACTTGCAATTGACCCGCCGCGCCTGGCACCACAGGCTGCTGCGCTTCATCCACTACACGCACCCCGATTCCGATTGATGGCCTGCCGATACTGTATGGTTGCTGCGATAGCGTGGGGTCGCCGATGATGCCCTGCGTCACCAGTTCCGTCATTCCCCACCAGCCGATCATGCGCACGCCGAAATGGGCTTCCTGTTCCGGCGTCCACATCGAGGTGCCCCATTGCCGGAAGTGGTGCCTGGCAGGAACCGGCTGTTGCATCAGCAAATTGGTCATGAAACGTACATGCGCAGCAACCGTGCTGTGGTGCTGTATGGCCACTGGCCAGAAGCGCGAAGCAGAAAAGCGCGGTTGGAGCACCACGCTTGCACCCACCCACAGCGCGGACAGCACGCCCCAGGACAGGCCGACCACGTGAAAAAGCGGCATGAAGATTTGATACACGTCGTCCGGTCGCAATGCCTGCTGCATCGAACCGATTTTTGCACCCCAGAGCGCATTGGCATGTGTCCACACG
>DATCVA010000225.1:0-4562 GCA_036567205.1 Eoetvoesiella sp.
CTATTTCATCACTGCGGGTGTGGCGTCCGGCTCGCAGGCCGAGCATGTCATCCAACACTGGCTGCACGAAGCGCTGAGCCTGCATGCATTGGGGCAGGGATTGCCGGTCGGGATCATTGGCTTGCCAATGCATTCCATTGAACTAGAGAAAGTCTCATGACCCAAGCATTCCGCATGCAAGACCATCCAGTTATTTTTCTGAGACCACGGATCACGTACCCTTATGCGTGGATTGGTCATATCCCGTTTGCGTATTTGCTCGTTGACTTGCTAAGGCCGCGCCTGCTTGTAGAGCTGGGTACGGACTCCGGAAATTCTTACTTGGCATTTTGCCAGGCCATTGAACATCTTGGACTGCAATCCACCACAAAAGCTGTGGCCGTTGATAGCTGGGAAGGCGATCCGCATGCTCGTTTTTATGGCGAGGATGTCTACAACACACTCAAAGCTTACCATGAGCCTCGTTATGGCAGTTTCTCTCTCCTGCATCGCGCGTGGTTTGATGATGCGTTGGCCTCGTTTGAAGACGAGAGCATCGACCTTTTGCACATCGACGGCCTGCACACTTACGAGGCTGTACGGCACGACTTCGAATCCTGGCTGCCGAAGCTTAGCGAGCGTGCCGTGGTGATCTTCCACGACTCCACGGTACGTGAGGGGGGCTTTGGCGTGTGGAAACTGGTTGAAGAGCTAAGGCAGAGGTATCGGTGCCTTGAATTTCGACACAGCAACGGTCTGGCGGTAGTCGAAATCGGGCGGGACGTGCCGGCGGCCTTCAAGATGTTCATGACACAGGCGTTGGCTGATGAAGGAGCGTTGCAAAGATATTTTGAAGCGCTGGCTGCAACTATTATCGACGAAAAGTCCGACGCGCCGGTCCTAAGTTCGGTAGAGCCGATCGGGATCGAATGCCAACTTTATTACCGGGGCCGCAACGAAGGTTTCAGCGAAACAGCGTCAACTTCAGTGGCTTGGAAGGGCGAAGGCCCAGCCAAGTTCGATTTCGAACTGCCGGCGAATTCCTGCCCGGCAGCAATTCGTGTGGATCCGGCTAACGTGCCCGGGGTGTTTGCGTTGACCAATCTGCTGTTGGTTCAAGGCGCCGCGCGCGTGAATCTGGCCAGTCCAGACAAGGTTGGTCTGACCAATGGGATGATCCTGCCGAAGAAGGGCGAAAGTTGGTTGCGGTTCGTTGCCTTGCATGCAGATCCATATTTTGAAATGCACATAGGCGATGTTTGGGCAGCATTGGACCCTGCTCAGCCAGCCAGGTTGGAAGTTGAGCTCGAATACGAAGCCGTGCTGGCAGACCCGAGGCTGTTGCCATTGGCGCGTGCCACTGACGAGGCCATAGCGGCTACGCATGATGCTATGGATGGGCAGTGGGAGTATGCCGCCATCCAGCATCAATTGGCCCGTCTGAGCGATGCTCTTGCACGAACAAACCTGGAGCATTGGGAATCTATCCATAGCCATGTGGATAAGACCCTGTCTGCGGTTGTAGAGCGTTCGCAGGATGCGCAGCGCAAGGTGATCCAGGCCGTCAGCAGACAGGTGGCGCCGTTGGAGCTTGAGATGTCCGGATTGCGCACGGGCGTGTCTTCGCTGCCTGGTAGTATCGCGGCGATAAGTGAGCAGGTTGAAAGGAAACTGTGCCAACAGGCGATTCTATTGTCGGAGCGGCAAGATGCTGCCATAGATGCTTTGCGCAAGCAGTTGTTCGCTGCAGACGAGCGGCACGAGGCGGCCGATGAGAAATTGGATGCGCAGATTGTCGAATTGCAGCGGGCGTTGGTCCAGGTTGCAGAGCGACAGGCCCAGGATTACGAGCTGAGCGTGCAGCGCCATGAGGCGATCCAGCAGGCTGGCGAGGCTTCAATGGCAACCATTTCGGCCCAGCTGCGTGAGTTAGGCGAACGTCGCCTCTGGTGGTTCCCGCGACGAAATAAGAGTGGCGGGTAGGGTTTTACGTCGAAGACTTAATATTTCACTATGCGGTGAGAACAGCTAGGGGAATGCGGCGCGACGGCTGGGCTTTCGGCTAGTTCGGGGGAGTTGGGCGAGCAGGCACGGGCTTGACGCGCCCACGCTGGGTCTTCTGGCGCGCGGAAGCATCCTTGCAGTGAGCGTATGTACGCCGATCAGGCGCAACAGGCTCATGGTCATGCAGGCCAGCTGGCAAACCAGGTAGTTGCTGTCGAACTGGCCCGGGGGCATTTCCTCAGGCCCTATGTCTGTCTTAAAGTCGGAATAGAATTGCTCATTGGTGCCGTGCTGGCGGTACACGGTGATCTGCGCCGGCGTAATGCCCCGGGGCAGACTGGTGCTCCTGCCCTGCATGGGGCGGTTGTGCAGCGCCCGGAACGAAGCGGCGGCGATGCAGACGACGACCGATGTGATGGCGGAGAATCTCGAGGTGGTGAAGCAGGAGCGCGAGGTGTGGACACGCATGGTCGGTGAGTGCCAGGCGTCCGTGGAGGCGCAGGCGGCAACGATCGGTTACGCTCTTGCACAAAACGTACAGCAACTTGCGCGAGTCGAGAGCGCTATGCAAGCGCGACTGGATCGGCTGCTGGAGGGAATGATCGCTATACTGGGCAACCAACGGCGTTCACTTTGGTCGAGGCTGAGAAGGAA
Source organism: Eoetvoesiella sp. (assembly GCA_036567205.1). Classification (GTDB taxonomy): domain Bacteria; phylum Pseudomonadota; class Gammaproteobacteria; order Burkholderiales; family Burkholderiaceae_B; genus DATCVA01. The sequence continues at coordinate 2,638 of DATCVA010000225.1, forward strand.
ATGATCAAATGGAAAGCAGATGCAAGAAGGCGCCTCAGTTTTTGAAGCCCGTGCCCCAGCACCAGCTAGTCTGTCAAGAAAAAGAGAAAGCTGGCGGTATACGCTGGCGCGCTACAGGGCCCGACCCGCAGTTCTCTTTCAAGCAGCCAGGCGCTGAAAATGCGCATCTTGCCGCTGGCTGGAAGTTCATCGTATTCGATTTGATCGAGAAGGTCGGCGAGTTGAGGCATCCACGCCTTTACGTAGATTACGGTCGTGGATTTTCTGAGGGAGACAGCATCGATCTCTCGCCGTTGCGAACGACACGCGGCTTCGAGGGCTTGGTCTGCATGTTGCATCAGGTGCGTGCCTTGCGTCTTGACCCTTCTACGGAGCCAGGCGAATTCGTGTCCGGAAGTTTCTCCGTGCGTCAAATAGACAAGATGAGCGCTTTCCTTTACATGGTAGGAAGGTTGCGCAAGAAAGGCGGTTCCATACTAGCTGTTGCTGGTGGATTCGGCGCCCGACTGCTCTTTAGCGGGCCACGTGCTGCCGGAAGCTGGCTCTACGAGCGCTACATCAGTACTTCTGTTAACGGTAGTGATGATTACGCGGCGTGGGTTGAGCGTTACGATCGACTGGATGCAACCGATCGTATGGCGATTAAGGCTCGCATTGGAAAGTTGGCAAAGCAGCCTCTGATCTCGCTGGTGCTGCCTGTCTACAATACACCTGAAAAGTGGCTGCGCCGCTGTCTGGATACGGTCATTTTTCAGCTTTATCCGAATTGGGAGCTTTGCATCGCAGATGATGCGTCCCCGCAGCCCCATGTGCGCCGCGTGCTTGAGGAATACATGCGCAAGGACTCGCGTATCAAAGTGGTGTTCCGCGAAAAGAATGGACACATCTCTCAATCCTCCAATTCCGCAATCGGGATCGCCACGGGCGAGTATTTGGCGCTCATAGATCACGACGACGAGCTGCCCGAGCATGCTCTTTACATGGTAGTGGAAGCCATCAATGCGCATCCCGATGCCAAGTTGATCTATTCCGACGAGGATAAGATCGACGAAAAGGGCGTGCGTTTCGACCCGTACTTCAAGCCAGACTGGAATCCGGATCTTTTTCGCGGCCACAACATGATCAGCCATCTCGGCGTCTACAAGACATCGGTAGTGCGTGACTTGGGCGGTTTCCGCGTTGGGTACGAAGGGAGCCAGGACTACGATCTGGCGTTGCGGGTCATCGAAAGGGTGGAGCGGCACGAGATCGTGCATATTCCACATGTACTTTACCATTGGCGTGCGATCGCTGGTTCCACTGCGCTCGCCCCCGGAGAGAAAAACTATGCCCATATAGCTTCACGCAAGGCTCTCACGGCGCACCTTGAGCGTATCGGTCTAAAAGGCGAGTTTGTCGAAATTCCGCGCTTTCAGGGCAATTGGTCATTTAGAGCCGAGTTGGAAGGCCAGCCTAAAATCAGCATCATCATCCCTACGCGCGATGGCTTAGATTACCTGTCGCGCTGCGTGAAGAGTATTCGCGCGAAGTCGATGTATCGGAACTACGAGATCCTGATCATCGACAACCAATCGTCAGATGCTGGTGTGCTGGCGTACTTGGATTCCCAAGCGACGCAAGCCGACACGCAGGTGTTGCGCTATAACCATCCTTTCAATTTCTCCGCCATCAACAATTTCGCGGTGGAGCGGGCAAGCGGTGAACTGTTGCTTTTTCTCAACAACGATACCGAGGTCATCACGCCGACGTGGCTGGAGGAAATGGCTACACATGCCATGCGGTCCAACGTTGGCGCCGTAGGCGCCATGCTCTACTATCCGGACAATACCGTGCAGCACGCGGGCATCGTGCTTGGTTTGGGGGAGGCGGGCGTCGCGGGCCACTCCTATCATTTCAAGCCGCTGTGACTGCAGACACCTCCTGTA
>DATCVA010000226.1:0-36960 GCA_036567205.1 Eoetvoesiella sp.
ACTTGCTTCAATACTTTTTGGGCTTTGGGGTCAGCCGGGTGTACTGTGCCAGAGACCGCTTGCAGCTCTGTCGGATCGAGAAAACTGTCCAGATTTTTTGGGGTACCTTGCAGGTGTGTGGCTGCATTTTGCTGTAATGCAATGTCTTGCACCATTAAGGGGGTATCCAGGTCCGGTAACGCATTGGGGTAATACAAGGCGTCTCGCAAACTACCCAAAGGCAGGTACGGCTTTTGCGATAAAAATAGAGCCCCGTGTTCAGGGCGGATAATATCGCCTTCGCAATAGGGCCACAGGCCGGCAATCGCCCGCAATAGGGTGGTTTTGCCAGATCCCGAGGGCCCGCGTATTAGCAAAGGGGCGCCCGCCAGCACTTCAAGAGTCAAGTCTTTAATAAGTACTTCACCATCCGGTTTGCTAACGCTTAGGTTGTTCAGTGCTATACGTTTGCCTTGCGCCTGGACGTCGGGCTCGGGCAGGCCGTACGAGTCTTTAATAGCAGTTGTAAAGCCCGTTAGTCGATCGAGCGTTGCGCGGTATGAAGCAAATTGATCGTATGCATTGCGGAAAAATGACAGATTGTCCTGCAGGCGGCCAAAAGCTTGCGACGTTTGGATTAAGTCGCCCAAACTGATTTGTTTGGAGAAAAACCGCTGCGCCTGGATAATAAAAGGGAACACCACTGCGGCTTGCGAAATCGAAAAATTAAAACCAAGGAACTTCAGCGATCGGTAGACAATTGCCCACGCGTTACTAATTACGTGGGCAAATCGGCTGCGTAACAAAGCGCCTTCTACTTTTTCGCCGGCATAAAAGGCCACGCTTTCGGCGTATTCGCGCAAGCGAACCAGAGCATACCGGTAGTCGGCGTTAAAGCGCTCGTTTAAGAAGTTAAGCAAAATTAAAGGGCGGCCGATTTTAATGGCAAAGACGGTTGCAATAATGACGTATATGAATACCAGGAACACCATGCCACGGGGAATTTCCAGGCCGAACACGGCCAGCGGTCCGGATAGCGCCCATAAAATTAGCGTGAATGCAACAGTAGAAACTAAAGCATTCACCACGCCCATCGATAAGGTAAGCGACATCTCGACGAAGCTGGCGACATCTTGCTGGATACGCTGGTCCGGGTTGTCAACCGGTTTATCCAGGTACTGCGTGCGGTAGTAGGCTTGTTGTTCAAGCCAGCGGCTTAGCAATCGTTCGTTCAACCAGACTCGCCAATGAATGGTAAATGCCTGTTGTACGTAAAAGTCGATCAACGACCGCAACACATGGACGGTTGCCAGCACGGCAAACAGCCACATCGCCAGCCAAAATGCCGCTTCATCCAGTTTTTGCAGCGACGTATACATGCTGTTGTACCAATTGGAAAACAGTACGTCCAACCGCACGGCGCATAAGGTAAGGAATAAAATCAGAGTTACCGTCAGTATGGGCTTCCAGCTGCGTCCGGGCGAAAAATAGTCACCCGCCAAATTCCAGAATTGCCGGCCCCACACTGTAAACCGAGCCAGGGCCCATATCGTCAGGCCAAACAATACTATGGTGATGCTGTAGGCTTTTAACAGCCATAACCCACTGTCTATCAGCTCTTGATTCCAGTTCATTCATGCTCCGGGAAATGCTTCAGATGTAAAGACAAGCTCGCATTTTGGGCGAAATACAGTGCTTGGTAAAGGGATGTCCGTGTACCGCCAGGATAAAGGCGTGTCTGGCCAGGCGGGACCACGTAAGCGCCAGGACGCCTGGTTAATCGCGTGCCCGGAACATATTCAACGGAAGCTTCAGATATTGCACCCCATTGTCTTCTGGCTCGGGAAACTGCCCGGCCCGAATATTGACCTGAATAGCAGGCAGGATAAGTGTCGGCATCTCCAGGGTTTCGTCGCGGGCGGTGCGCATGGCTACGAATTCGGCCTGGGTGATGCCATCGCGTACGTGGATATTACCGAGACGTTGGGCTTTTACCGTGGTTGAATATTGCGGCTTTCGGCCTTCAGGTGGATAGTCGTGGCACATGAAAAGTTCGGTATCGTCGTCCAAGGCTAGAATTTTGTGAATGGATTGGTAGAGCTTTTCCGCATTGCCGCCGGGAAAATCGCAGCGTGCGGTGCCGATATCAGGTTGAAAGAGGGTATCGGCGACAAAAACCCCTAAGCCCTCGACCTGATAGACCATATCAGCAGGGGTGTGGCCCGGCATATGAAGGGCCCGTACTTGTATGTCACCTATTGAAAATATTTCATTGTCTTTAAATAAATGATCGAAATGGGCTCCGTCAGGTACGAATCCGCAGCCTAGATTAAACACCTCTTTGAACACGCTTTGTACATGCATGATATGTTCGCCGATCGCAATTTTTCCTCCCAGGTTTTCTTTTAAATAGGGCGCGGCCGATAAGTGATCGGCATGGGCGTGCGTTTCCAGTATCCATTGCACCGACAACTGCTTTTCCTGGACGAAAGCAATGATTTTGTCGGCGGCCACAGTCGAGGTGGTTCCCGATTTTGGATCATAGTCCAGCACTGAATCGATAATGGCGCACCAAGGACTGCCTGGCCTGAAAACAACATAGCTGAACGTGGAAGTCTGTTCATCGAAAAAAACCTCAACACAGGGGGATGGCATTGAAAGTCCTCGCTATATAAGAAAGATTAAGAGGAAGGGGATCGTGTTTTAATACTGATAAGACGTTTATGGGTGGCGCGTTGGCGTTTCTTATGTACTAAAGGGCGGGCAAGTTATGAGTTGGCCATTATTATCGCTAAGAGCAGGGGCCGCAATGCCTTTCGGCCCGCGGGGCGAGCTCAGCGCCATACACAAGATGCCGGTTACTGATGCGGCTTACCTTGATCTTGATGGCTTTAGTGTCGACGAACAGGGCGATACACGCAACCATGGGGGGGCCGAAAAGGCAGTTCATCACTATGCCAGCGAGCATTACGCGGCATGGCAAAACGAACTTCGCGACTTTAGCGGCGTAACAAGCCTGGGGCCCGGGGGTTTTGGCGAGAACCTGTCCACCCGGGGGTTGACCGAAGACAATGTTGCTATCGGCGATACCTTCATCCTGGGGCAGGCCGTCATACAGGTCAGTCAGCCTCGCCAGCCCTGCTGGAAGTTGAATATTCGATTTAATGTTCGGGATATGGCCCATCGGGTGCAAACTTTAGGCAGGACAGGCTGGTATTATCGGGTCCTTCATCCAGGGCTGGTCCGGCCCAATGATGTTTTGCTTCGGACAGAACGCGTTAATCCGAACTGGCCGATCAGCCGTGTTTTATATTTGTTGTATCAAGATCGTTTAAACATTGAAGCCCTGACCCAGCTTGCCAGCCTGCACGCATTGAATCCGAAAATGCAGAGTCTTGCAGCCAGGCGCGTAAAGCAGTTGAGCGTGGAAGATTGGAGCAGCCGCTTGCAGGGCGAGATTTAGTATTTTTTTTCATTCATTTTGAGAGTTGCCATGCCTTATGTAACGATTACTGCCAGCCAGGGTTTTTCGGCGGAACAGAAAAAACAATTACTCGAGCAATCCAGCGCCGCCGTGGTGCAGAGCATAGGTGCTCCGAAAGCGAGTGTAAGGATCATGCTGCAAGAACTGCCCGATGGCCACTATTTAAGTGGCGATAGCTTTGACGAGCTTGCGTTAATGTACGTTGTTGACATGATCGAAGGGCGCAGCATCGAACTTAAGGCAGCCTTGATCAAGGCTCTGAGCCGGGCCGGTTCCCAGGCTACGGGCGTATCAGAAAGCGATGTACGTGTCCGGGTTTTCGATGTTCCGCGTACTGATATTGGCCTGGCAAATGGAATAACCGCGGCGCAAGCGGGGCGATAAAAACAGTCCTGGGGCGTGTAATGCCGAGAAGGCCACACGCCCCGCCAAACTGAAATGCTTACTGCAACAACAGCTTTGGTTCAGTGTTTATTTCCATGGTTATAGCAGGTCGCTCAGGTCGGCAACAGCGTCTACTACCAGGCCCGTGCCTACAGCGATCATTAAAATATCCGCTGCAACACGTACGTATCTGTAGCCTCTTGGGGGCGCCCCAAGCTCTATAAGAATAGACGGAGGCAGGTCATAGAAAATGACGTCCCGGTCCAGCGGATAACCTTTGCGCCATTTTTTGGCTTGCCCCGGGGGCATGCAGCCATTGTGTTTTTTTGCCAGTCCCGGAGGGCAGTGGCCGCGGCTGAACTCGTCATGATAATAGTCGCGAATATACGTGCGTTGCCTGTCGTTAAAACCGATGTTGACCGATATATTCGTGTCGTTTCGGCCGTCGCGATAATTCCGGTCATGCTTTGATGAGTTGCCGCGTTGCTCGGTAGTGAATGAGCGGGAGTCGCGTTTGGTATCTTGTTTGCGGTTTTCGTGACCTTTGGCTTGCGGGCCGCGGTCGTTGTTTTTTTCCGACGAGCGTTGCGCAGAGGGCTGCTCGCGTTTTCCACTGTTTTTACCATTTTGGCCAGCATGATCCGGTTTATCGGCATAGACATTTCCGGCGCCGAACAAGACCAAGATCGCCATGGCGATAATATGCTTTTTATTGACTGTCATCGTAACCTCGTCTCGGTAATAAGGCCTAGGGAAGCCTCCCTAAGCAGTTTAGGTGGTTTTGGTATAGCCTGCGATTAATAAATTATCAGCAAAAATGTCGGTTGTTACAATTCCCATGTTAGTAATTGGTTTCTTGATCAAGCGTGAACGCGTAGGCGAAGCGCAGGCATTACTTCTGTAAGGCAGGCGAATCCGGCCAAATGCATGTTTGATATAGAAATGGACTACGTCGTTCTTGGCTTTTTTATTGAATAGGTGCAGGCAGTGCAAAAAACAAAGAACTCAGAAATTACGCCAGATGCCGCCTCCGTCATCACTTTCTGGCGCGAGGCGGGCCCCAGCCTTTGGTTCGCAAAAAATACTGCGTTCGACGAGACATTTCGCCAGCGCTTCTTAGCGCTGCATTTTGCCGCCGCCCGTCGCGAGCAAGACGCGTGGCTAAGCAGTCCTTACGCGAGCCTGGCGTTGGTTTTGCTGCTTGACCAGTTTCCCCGCAATGCATTTCGCGGCACTGCGCACATGTATGCCACCGATTCGCTGGCCCGCTATTATGCGCAGACGCTTATCGACTCTGGCTTTATGGGTTCCATCGACGACGAGCTCAAGGTTTTTGCCTGCGTGCCGTTCAGCCATTCCGAGAGTCTGGATGATCAGGCCCATGCGCTTGATCTTTATACAAAGCATGCGCCACGCGATATGAAGTGGGCTGTTGAGCACTACGAGATTATTCAACGCTTTGGCCGATTCCCGCATCGCAATGGGCAACTGGGGCGGCTTACAACACCCGAAGAACAGCAGTTCCTGGACGGCGGCGGCTTTGCCGGGTAAAGCGGTTCGATAAAGGCCTGGGTGTTGGAAATGGAATCAGACGGCATTGCCTGCCGTGTATCCTTCTGAAGTGGCTGCCAGTAAGTTGCGCGCATTGCGGCAATCGCCGATTACATGTATTTCCAGCCCGGCATTGCGCAATGGCAATAACAGCTCCACGTCGGGTTTGCGTGGGGTGGAGTAGGCCAGAAACGATATGTCGTCAATGCGGGTGATGTCGCCGTTATATATGTTGCAGGCATTAATCCAGCCATCCTCAAAACCATCGTCCCAGCGCAGTTCGCTCAACACGACGATCTGAATCCGTTTTTCGTAAAGGCGCCTTAGAATTCCTTGCCGCGTCACCAGTGATGTATCTTTGGCTATGGCATCGCGCGGTGTGACTATTACCACGCGGGTGAACAATTCATGCAGTCGTTGCGCGGCTGCGTAGGTGCCTTCCGTATGGTCCATATCGTAAATGACGGCGGTTCCTGGTTGACGGGCCGTCAACCCCGCGATATTGGCCATTGCTGAACGCAAGTCGGGTATTAGTCCCGTTTCGCGTATTTCGGGTGGCAGCCATAGCGGCGGGACCATGTTCGCCCCACAAGCCAGCACGACTGCATCAGGGGCGCACATAAGAATATCGTCGATAGTCGCGAGGACGCCAAGCTGAAATTTAACGCCGGCCTTCAATGCCGCAGCGTACTGATAATCATAAACGCTGCTGATCGACTCACCTCCGGGTAAGGCGGCTCGCTGGCGTGCTTTGCCGCCGGTCTCGCCGCTGCGAGAGAAAACGGTGACATTATGTCCTCGCCAGGCCGCAATCCATGCGGCCTCCATGCCAGCCACTCCGGCACCCACGATGGCGATGCGGCGCTTTGCATTGGCAAGTGCGGGCCTCCAGTCATTTTCATCAGGCTGGCTCAGGCTGGGATTGTTGTCGCAGGCAATAGGCAAGCGAAGTGCCGTCGTGCGTTCCCAACAGGTATTGCACGAAACGCAATAGCGAATATCGTGGGCGCGGTCATGCGAAGCTTTTTGCAGCCAGTTTGGATCGGCAATAAGTGCGCGCCCCAGGGCGATCAGGTCTGCCTCGCCCCGGGCAAGAATACCCTCGGCTTCGGCCGGGTCGGTGATGCGGCCAAGCGCGGCGATCGGAGTTTGGGCAAGCGATTGCCGCAATATTTTCATTTGAGGCAGGTACGTGATCCGAGGGGTGTGGTCGTCGGGTACATGGCGCTCGAGTGTGTGTGAGTGACTGCCATACGCGAAAGTTACCAGGTCGACGGTGTTCGAAGCGGTGACTTGCGCTGCGATTGCTCCGGCTTCATTGACGTCGATACTGTCGGGAAGGCCATCGTCGCCGGGCAGTTTTGCGGCAATAATGAAATCCGGGCCGCAAGAGGCCCGAATGGCTGCGATCAATTCCAGAAGCAGCCGTGTGCGGCCCTCGCGATCGCCTCCGTAGCGGTCGTTTCGCGCATTCATGCGAGGCGAGAGAAACTGATGAAAAAGGTGCCCGTGGCCGGCGGAAATTTCAATGCCGCTGAAGCCGCATTTTTGCAAGCGTAATGCGGAACAGGCAAACTCGTCGACCATGGCCTGGATCTCGTCGACGGATAGAGTATGCGGCATCGTAAAACTGAGGTCATCGGGTAATGCTGACGCCCCTATTGCATCGGGGTTTCGTCCGGGGGTATTACGGCCTCGTCCTCGGTCGACAAGCTGTGCAAGCAGACGGGTGTCATTGGCCTCTACAGCGTCTGCCCAGCGTTGCAAGCCATCAAGATTATCCTCATTCCAGCCGCGCACCCAGTTTGGAACGTCTTGCCGCCGGATCATGCTAATTGGCTCGGTGATGATCATTCCCGCACCTCCGCGGGCCCGGTTGGAGTAGTACTGGATCAAGCGATCGGTTACCCGGCTTTCCGACGCTAGAAACGTGGAGATCGAAGCATGAATCAACCGGTTTCGTAGTGGGCGTCCGGCCAAAGTGAAGGGTGTGTGCAAAGCCGGATAGGCCAGGCTTGTGCCAGCCCTGTGCATATCGTGCTGCGCGAATTTGATCTTACTTTCCGACATGGATTTTTGCTTGCTTAATGACATTCCCCCAGCGCGTTCTTTCCGAGGTGATGAACTTTGCGAAGTCGGCTTGTTTCATCGGCTTGAACACGCCAAGTCCCAGTGACGTCAGCGCCGCCGAGGTTTCTGGTAAACGCAGTGTGGCTTCGATGGCGTCGGCCAGTTTATTAATAATGGGCTGGGGCGTTCCGGCTGGAGCCATGAGGCTAAACCAGTTGGCAATTTGAATAGCGTCGAAGCCTTCTTCTTTTAGCGTTGGCACATCGGGCATGCCCGCGAAACGTGTATCCATTGTCACCGCGTAGACTTTGACCTTGCCTGACTGACGAAAATTCTGTGCCCGGCCCGCTGGCAGGATCATCATGTCAACCTGGCCGCCCATTAAAGCTGTAACGGCCGGGGCCTCACCTTGAAAAGGGACGTGCAGAATGTCGAGACCAGCTTCGGCTTTGAACATTTCCATGACTATCTGCGAGGCGCTTCCCAGACTGGCGGACGAATAGCTGTATTTTCCAGGGCTTTTTTTGATTAGCGTTACGAGGTCCTTGGTCGTTTTGGCAGGAAGATCTGTTCGGGCAACTATCGAGTATGGGTTGGATGCAAATGCTGCGATGGGAATGAAATCCTTCACCGGATCATAGGGCAGCTCGTTATAGGTGAATGGATTGATGGCATGGGTTTCGGCGCTGGCCAGCACCAGGGTGTAGCCATCGGCAGGCGAGCGGGCAACTGTTCCCGTGCCGATCATGCCGGTTGCGCCCGGACGGTTTTCTATTACGATCGAAGTGCCAAGCTTGTCGGAAAGAGGCACTGCGAACCGGCGAGCAGCCAGATCCGTGGCTCCTCCGGCAGGCCACGGCACTACGATTTTGATGGGGCGATCTGGGTAGCTGTCCGTTTTTGCAATTACGGGAGCCGAGAAAAAAACCGTAAGAACGCTAAGGCAGAGTAGCTGCAAAACCCGGCGACGGTCGGTATTCGGGATATATGAAGAAAGTTTTGACATGTGGTCTCCATGCTTTGATAGCCATTTTTCATTGTGTTTGTTATAGGTCTGGAGAGCGTCGGACATAAATTGCGCTCGCACGCTCTGACCCGGCTAATGCTACTCTCACAAGCAATCAGCACATAATCATCTATTTGTTGAACGTGATAAGAAAGATTTATATGGAAAGAAGCCCGACTCATTTCTCTTTCGCTCAGTTGCGAATCAAGCACCTGACACTTCTTGATCTTATTTCGACGCATGGGTCGTTACGCAAGGTTGGCGAGGCGATGCATCTGACGCAGCCGGCCATTACAGCAATGCTTAAAGATTTGGAGTCAGCCTTTGATGCGTCGCTGGTCAATCGGGACCGGCAGGGGGCGACGCTTACGCCTAGCGGGGTAGCTACCCGCGCACGCCTGGAGGCAATACTCAATGAACTGCAAGCGGCAAGACATGCAAATACGGTATCGAAGAATGGAAGCTTCCTGCGTATTGGCGCATTGCCAGCCGCGATGATAGGACTGGTTCCGGAAGTGATTGCCGTAATTCAGAAACAAGGCCTTCCTATCGCATTGAAGTTCATTGAAAGTACGGTTGAGCAGGCAATGTCGTCCTTGTTTAATAATGAACTGGATTGCGTAATTGGCCGTTTGGATGCAAAAACATTGTTATCTTTTCCCGATCAGGAATTTTCGTTCGATAAATTATTATCCATGGGATTGCAGGTGGCTTGCGGGCGGAATAACCCATTCTCAAGCAGGAAAATGCTAACGCTGGAAGACCTGGCCGAGCAAAAATGGGCCTTGCTCTCGGTGGACTCCCAAAGCAGAAGTGCATTTGATCAGGCGTTCATTCAAAGAGGCATGGCGCCGCCTCAGCCGGTCGTTGAGTCCTTATCCTTTCTGTCCAATTTTCATATGGTTTCCATATCCAGCCTTCTTACTATTGCACCGATGTCGGCTGTTAGCAAATTTCAGAAATTAAAAATGGTTCGAAAAGTACCCTATGAATGGCCGATATCCTCGTCGCCCTTGTTATTGATAACAAAGAAGGACAAACACAAAATCGATGCGTTGGTACAGTTCAGGAAAGTGCTTATGACATGCGCGAAGAATATAGAGGCCAATCCGCTACGTTAAACGTAGACGAAGACTTGGCCCCGTTTATGGGGCTTGTCTTGGGTTTTTTGCGCGATTTTTAAAGCTCTTAATCGAACTTGATGATCTTGAATGCCAGACGGTTCTGGTCGTCGCGCGATACGTCGTAGCCCAGGTGCTCGTGAATAGAGTTGTCGGCGTTGAACGTCAAAATGACGGGTTTGATTTCCTCAATTTCGCGTTCGGTAACATACACCGAATTGCAAATAATGACTTCATCGCCACGCTGGCAAGTGCGTGCGGCCGCGCCATTAAGAATGCAGCACTTCGAGCCGCGTTCGCCGTAAATGACATAAGTGCTGATGCGCGCGCCCGAGTTTTTATTCCAGATATCGACGAACTCCATGGGCAGGATGCCCGCTGCTTCGCAATGGTCTGGATCGAGGGTAATGGAACCGTGGTAATCAAGGTCGGCGCCGGTTACACGGATACCGTGCAGTTTTCCACGTACAACTTTTCTCACGTTGAATCTCTAGAAGGAATAAGGTTGCGGGTATTGTAGTTTTTTTTCAGAAATTTAACTGTATTCGTAAGGGGGGGGGCAAAAACGCAGCATTTTAGGGTTTGAACCAGACTACAACATTGCCTTTTACAAATACCGGCGGCGTCAGCGGGCCTTGCCCGGGAATAGTGTGCACCAGATACATGGGTTGGCTGGCATCCAGGCCATTGAAAACATGGGTCGACACATTATTGCCGTTTATGGCAATACACTGAGTGACCCCATTCCAGCATAGCCGGCTTTGCACGATGGCTTTTCCCTTGAACGAGCGATTCGCATAGACCCGGGTAATTTTCGCTTCGCCAGGAACTGTTGCGCGGGGCGGCGAATATAAAACCGCGACTTCATCGCCGCTGCGGTTTATGGCGCCGCTTACTGCCGCGATTGTCCATGAGTTATTGTCCGCATGAGCCGATAAGCAAAAAAGAAAGAGCATCGTGGCTTGCAATAGCAGGACACAGCGGCTGCGTGCGCGAGCCATGGCGCCACATACAGATAGCCAAATTCCGGGGAGGGAAATTTTCATGTGCGTAGGATTATAATGTGAGTCACATTGCCTGAGCTCTTTATGGAGAATCATGTTTGCCCTTCTAGAAGCATATCGTGCTGGTTTGTTCCGGCGGCCTCATTGGCTGTCCAACATTGTCGCAGGTGTAATTGTCGGGGTGGTGGCCTTGCCATTGGCCATGGCATTTGCCATTGCATCAGGCGTTAAGCCGGAACAAGGGCTTTATACCGCAATTGTCGCAGGCCTTATCGTTTCCATATTTGGCGGTAGCCGAGTGCAGATTGCCGGCCCGACCGGTGCATTCATTGTGATCCTGGCCGGCATTGTCGCGCAATACGGCGTCGATGGACTGCAAATCGCTACCTTCATGGCAGGCATCATTTTGCTGTTATTCGGCGTAACCCGCATGGGTGCTGTCATCAAGTTCATTCCGGCTCCTGTCATTGTCGGTTTTACAGCGGGCATAGGCATAATTATTTGGGTGGGGCAGTGGAAAGATTTTTTTGGTTTGCCTGCTGTTACAGGGCAGCATTTTCATCAAAAGCTATGGCATTTGTTGCAGGTGTTTCCGCAGTTCGACTGGGCAACCACGGCGCTGGCCGTCTTGTCGTTGTTGTTGGTGATCTACACCTCTAAATTGCCGCGGCTTCAGCGTGTGCCCGGGCCTTTAGTCGCTTTGATCGTGGTGACGTTGGTGCAGGCGATGTTCAAGTTTGAAAGCGTGGCTACCATCGGTAGCACATTCGGCGCAATACCAAGCGGCTTGCCTGCATTGCAATGGCCCGAAATTACGCTCGGCCGGGTCGTAGAGCTTATTGGCCCGGCTTTTGCAATCGCTATGCTGGGCGCTATTGAGTCCCTGCTTTCAGCGGTTGTCGCCGACGGCATGGCCGGCACGCGCCATAACTCAAATCAGGAACTCATCGGCCAGGGCCTTGCCAATATGGTCGCGCCTTTATTTGGCGGCATTGCCGCCACCGGCGCAATCGCCCGTACGGCTACCAATATTCGCAATGGCGGCAATAGTCCCTTGGCCGGTATTGTCCATGCCCTGACGCTTGTGTTGATCTTGCTGTTGCTGGCGCCGCTGGCAGCTAATATACCGTTGGCGACGCTGGCGGCTATTTTATTTGTCGTCGCGTGGAACATGAGCCAGGTCCGGCATGTTTTTAAAATGATTCGGCGCGCACCGCGCGCCGACGTCGTGATTTTATTGGTCACTCTTGCGCTAACGGTGTTTGCCGACTTGGTTGTGGCGGTCAATATCGGCGTAGTGCTGGCTATGTTGCATTTTTTACGGCGTATGGCGGGAAGCGTTGTGGTTCATGTGCAAAATGACCATAGCTTACGTAAAGAGTTTGCCTACGAAGGTTTTACGCAATTACCACCGGATGTCCTGGTCTATGCCGTTGAAGGCCCGTTTTTCTTTGGCGCGGTTGAAGTCTTTGGGCAGGCGCTGGCCAATACAAAAACGGATCCTCGCGTGTTAATTATTCGTTTGCGTCAAGTGCCGTTCATTGATGTTACTGGTTTGGAAACTTTGGAAGAGGTGGTTCAGGATTTGCATAAACGCGGCGTCACAGTGATTTTTACCGAGGCCAATGTACGAGTCAGCCGTAAGCTGGCCAAAATGGGCATCACCGAAAAAGTCGGGCGTGAAAACGTGACTGAGACCTTTGCCGGCGCCGTGGCACGTATTGAATCGTTGCACGCACCCCTTACTGGTTTGGCAAGCCGGGAACTTTAGGGTTTGCGGTGGCGGCGTCCTTGCTATAGGTAACGCCGTGTTGCGTCAGATAGTCGCGGATTAATTGACGTACTACTTGCGAGGGCGTCAGGTCCTGGCTGGCACAGAGTTTTTCGAATGCTTTCTTTTTCTTGGGATCGATTAACACGGTAAGTCGGGCGGTTTTGTTTTCCATAAGAGCCTGGGCAATTGCAATGATGTTAATCATATTCTAATTGAATATGTGTATTGCAAAAAAATTAGATGGCCCATTCAACGCTTAGCTCATCAATCAGCAAGCGTGTTAATACGTATGTAAAGTCTTCCCCGCAACAGGGGGCGGTTGCAGTCTGGCATTCGTGCAGCGATGCAATTTTTCGTGCGTCATAGTGCTTGCCGCTATCCAGTTCCCGCTCGAATCGATTAATGCGTTCGGTGGTGGCGTTAACGTCGATCCCGGCCAGTATCAGCGCATGCACAAGCCCAATTTGCATGGGGGACGGTGTTGTGACACGACGCCACAACTGGGCCGTTCCGGCAATTTTTTTTGCGGCGTCGCCCAGCCCCCAGGCCAGGTTGTAGCGGCCATCGCAAAATGATCCCGTTACTGCTTGAGGCTGAGTATCGATGTCCAGCTTTCGTAGTGCTTGCTGTATGACACGGCAAATCAATTCATAGGCCGCATTAGAGTGGTCAAGCGGAAGACCGTCAACCGCGTAGGCCAGGCTTAAATTAATAATACCGGGGCCTTGTGGGACAATTCCGCCGCCAGATTGCCTTACTGTAATAGGCCACGCCTGCTTTTCAAAAGACTGGCAGACCTCGTTAAAGCGTTCGTAACGCTGGTATGTGCGCGGAACGACAAGGCCTTGCTGTGCTTCCCATACGCTGGCAACCGGGCCTTCATTAGCTGCCAGAGCAATCAGCGATTCGTCGAACCGAGCCGATTGCCGGTTGCCGGCGGAATAAGTCAGCAGTTGAAAGCGCATGCGCGAAGCGAATAGCGTTGTTCCGAACTTATAACAATGAGGTTCTTAGATTTTTGCAGGTAAAAAGTCGTCATCGGTCATGAACAAGTAGCGTATGGCATCGATCAGGCTAATAACAATAACCAGTGGAGCGAAGATATAGAAGAGAATCAAATAGACGATGCCCCAGCCTGCCTGACCCAGATAAAATCGATGGGCACCAAGCCAACCCAGGAAAACGGCCAAAACAATCGCAACTTTGCGGCGATTGGTGTGCTTGCTTAGTTCACCGCCTCGGTTCCTGATCAGCCAGATACTGATTGGGACTGTAAGCACCAGGGCAACAATTACTTTATTGCTGTGCATGGACACGTAATCGTGCGCCGCATAGTAAATGTCTGAAAAATTGTGAAAGACCAGGCCTGTTAAATATGAAAACCATGCCAGCGCTTGATGGCCTATTGTTTCACCAAAGGTCAGTGCCACCAGAATAACGGCGAAGACGACAATCGGCAGGAGAATTTTGTGAATCATGTTTTTATGTCCTCTTGAGTGATCCGATGTAAATAGTTCAATGGTCGTTAGTGTAATGGTTGCAAGCAAGATAGTGTGCCAGAGTTTGATCAACTACAATTAAAACTTGCTATGCTTTTCGGAACGGACGCGCGTCGTTAATGCCATGCAAATAAGAAATACGCTACGCCGCTTGATACCCACGAAAGAAAGCCTGCAAAGCAATCGATGGCTGAAGTGGATCAGGCCGTTGCTGCATGATCCCCGGCTTTGGCATGTTAGCCGTCGAGGCATTGCCATGGGCCTGGCCCTGGGGGTTTTTTTCGGCTTGTTGGTTCCGGTGGCGCAGATTCCGGTTTCGGCCGGGGCTGCTGTGTTGCTTAGGGCAAATGTGCCTATGGCGGCGGCCAGCACGTTTATTACCAATCCCGTTACTTTTGGGCCTGTTTACTATGGCGCATATCGTTTGGGGAAAGTGGTTCTTGGTGAAAAGCCCGTAACCGAAGCCCAGGCTGCGGCCCAGCTGGCTCAGGCCCAGCTCGAGCCCGTTGCCGTTGACGGGTTTTTTGATCGGGTGCAATATTCTTTTGCCCGGCTTAAAGGCGTGGGAAAACCATTGGTAGTGGGCGTCACCATTATTGCGACTGTCAGCGGTGTGCTGACTTATTTCGTGGTAAGCGGAGTCTGGATTCTTAAAACGCGTTGGATGCGGAAAAAGCGCCAATCAAGCCGAAAAGGCGAACTCTAGCCCGCTGCTTTTTTCCCCAGCCGCCAAAGCGAGGTAACTTCGGCGCTGCGTGCTTCGTGCAGCGGATCCGTGTCGTCAAATGCTTTGGGGTGCTTGGGGCGGGCATCGAGCTTGTCCAGAACCGTTAGTCCCGCCTGCTCGATCGCATTCAAAAGAAAATCGCGGCTACGCAGGCCCAGATGCTCGGCCAGGTCCGACATAATCAGCCAGCCCTCGCCTTCCGGGGTCAGGTGTTCGATCAGACCATTTAAGAATCCCAGCAGCATCTGACTGTCGGGGTCATAAATCGCATATTCGATCGGCGAGGTCGGACGAGCGGGCAACCACGGTGGGTTGCACAGAATCAGTGCACTTTTGCCTTCTGGAAATAAGTCGATTTCTTGCAGTTCAATTTGCTGATCGAGGCCAAGGCGGCCGAAATTTTCGCGCGCGCAGGCCAGTGCCCGCGGGTCCTGGTCGGTGGCAATGATTTTTGAAACCCCCCGGCGGGCCAAAATCGCTGCCAGAACGCCACTTCCCGTGCCGACGTCGAATGCCACATCGACGTTGGGCAAAGGAGCCCGCGCAACTAAATCTATGTATTCGCCGCGTATTGGTGAAAATACACCGTAATGCACATGAATACTTTGCGACAAAGCCGGAATTACGATTCCTTTCTTACGCCACTCAAACGAACCGATAATGCCCAGCAGGGCACGCAGCGATAATAAAAAAGGCTCGTTAATTTCGCCAAATATGGCCTGGCAGGCTGCTGCTACATCGGGGGCGCGCCGCAAATCAACCTGAAAGCCAGGACTTACCTGAATTAATACGGTATTTAACAAACGGGCGCGCTGCGATTGAGTTAAGCGGTGAAGGTTAAATGCTTCGTGCGGAGGCAGCTTGATCTTACGTTTTTTCTTTTTGTCGATGCGGCGCGCCAGCGCGTTTAAGAGTTGCTTTGCGTTTTGGAAGTCGCCTCGCCAAAGCATACTGGTGCCCTGGTTAGCCAATAAAAATGCCGCATCGGCGGTAAGAGTATCATCCACGACAACAATGCGTCTGGGCGGCAGGCTGTGATTTTCGGCACACCATAAGGCGCTTGACGTCTGGTCGTTTTCTACCCAAGAAGCGTAGTGTGGTACAGCACAATGGGGTGAAGCAGGCATGAAAGGTCGATCAATAAAAAACAGGCGCAATTGTAGCGGCTTTAGTGGGTTTGCACATAAAGGCGAGGTGGCGGGGTTCAGGCGTGCGTTTCACGTCTGGTGTAAACATGTCTGGCGAACGGCATGCTCCCAGCGCTCCATATGTTGCCGCGCCTGCTCCCGGTCTAACCGGGGGGTAAATCTGCGTTCCATACGCCATAGTTTTGATAGCTCTTGTATATTGTCATACACCCCGCTGGTTAGCCCGGCCAGGTAGGCGGCGCCCAACGCCGTCGTTTCGATAATGGTTGGCCGGACAATCGGAATTCCCAGCAGATCGGCTTGAAATTGCATTAGCAAGTCGTTGACGCAAGCGCCCCCGTCAACCCGCACTTCAGATAAAGGAGCGGACCCGGCAGCGACAGCATCTCGGCTCATGGCTTCCAGCAGGGCGGCAGTCTGGTAGGCAATGCTTTCTAGCGCAGCGCGCGCAATGTGGGCCATTGTGGAACCCCTTGTTAGGCCGGTGATGGCGCCGCGGGCGTCGGGTTGCCAATAGGGGGCTCCGAGGCCCGTGAAGGCGGGCACCAGCATTACGCCACCCGAATCTGGCACAGTAAGGGCAAGCGCTTCAATTTCGCTACTGCTCTTGACTGCATGAAGCCCGTCGCGTAGCCATTGCACTACGGCACCGCCTACAAATACGCTGCCTTCAAGCGCGTATTCCGTGTGTGGCGAGGTTTGTGCCGCGCTGGTGGTTACCAGCCCGTTCCTGGAAATCTGAAATTTGTTTCCTGTGTGCATCAGGGCAAAGCAGCCCGTGCCATAGGTGTTTTTGGCCATGCCTTCGTTAAAACAGGCCTGGCCGAATAAGGCGCTTTGTTGATCGCCGGCAACACCGCAGATAGGGATGGGGTGGCCCAGCATTTCGGTTGGCACGGCTCCGTACTCGGCACTGGATGGCAAAACAGTGGGCAACAGGCTGGGGTGTACTCCCAGCATTTGTAGCAGTTCGGCATCCCATTCATTATTGCGCACATTGAACAGCATGGTCCGGGAGGCGTTGGTGACGTCTGTCGCGTGCACCTGTCCATTGGTAAGTTGCCAGATCAGCCAGGTGTCAATAGTGCCAAAAGCCAGTTCGCCTTTATTGGCCAGTTCGCGGGCGGACGGTACGTGATCCAGTATCCATTGAAGTTTTGTTCCGGAAAAATAGGCGTCGATGCGCAAGCCGGTTTTGTTCTGAATTAGGGGCTCGAACCCTTTTTCACGTAATTCGGCGCACGTGGGTTCAGCGCGCCGGTCTTGCCAGACAATGGCGTTATAAAGGGGTTTGCCGGATTTACGATGCCACACGATGGTGGTTTCACGCTGATTGGTTATACCTATGGCGTGAATGTCGCTGGCTTTTAAATTGGCCCTGGAAATCGCTTGCCGGGCTGTCGCTAATTGAGTTTCCCAAATTTCTGCCGGGTCGTGTTCTACCCACCCGGGTTTAGGGTAGATTTGCGTAATTTCTTTTTGAGCCATCGCCACGATTTGGCCCTGTGCATCAAAAACAACGCTACGTGAACTGGAGGTTCCTTGGTCTAGGGCGAGCAGGTAGGTCATAGTTTGGCGTTGGTGCGGGGCATAGTCGGCAGACACAAAGAATGTACCTCGAAACCCCGGGTATCGATCCTAGGGTTTTCATTAGGCCTGGCACGCTTGTTATCTGGAACATGTGCCTGACAGGTCCGGGTTCCGACGCTGGGCTCTTTTACTGTTTTACACTTGAACCTATTCTTTATTCACGGCCTGCAACCTATGACGACTCCAGCTCATCCCTTATTGACTGACCGGCCGGCGCTGTTGACTGCGCTGGCGCAGCCTAAAAGTTACGATCTGGTTGTTATCGGAGGGGGCGCCACCGGTTTGGGGGTGGCGCTGGATGCTGCGTTGCGCGGGTTGTCGGTGTTGCTTCTGGAGTCGCATGATTTTGCCAAGGGGACTTCTTCGCGTGCCACTAAACTGGTTCACGGGGGTGTTCGCTACTTGGCCCAGGGAAATATTGCCTTGGTGCGCGAAGCGTTGCATGAACGTTCCAATCTACTTCATAACGCACCGCATTTGTCCGCGCCACTGGCTTTTGTCATGCCCGGCTACAAATATTGGGAAACGCCGTTTTACGGCGTGGGCTTAAAAGTTTACGACGCTCTGGCGGGTAAAGCGGGCCTGGGTTCGACCGAGTTTTTAAGTGCTCGGCAAACAGCGCAGCGTTTGCCTGGGGTCAATACAAAACACCTGAAGGGCGGTGTGCTGTACTGGGATGGTCAGTTTGATGATGCCCGGCTGGCTCTGGCATTGGCAAGAACGGCAGCGCAACAAGGGGCGTTGCTGGTGAACTATTGTGCAGTAACCGATTTTATTTACGAGCAAAACCGTCTCGTTGGCGTACATTGCCAGGATGGCGAATCCGGCCAACAATTTGACATTCATGCCAAGTGCGTTGTGAACGCCACCGGCGTCTGGGTTGATCAATTACGAGAAAAGGACTGTGTGGCTACCGGCCGGCCTGTAAGACCCATGGTAGTTCCCAGCCAGGGCGTGCATTTGGTCGTCGATCGTGATTTCTTGCCTTCCAATCATGCGCTGCTTGTGCCCAAGACCCAGGATGGACGAGTTTTGTTTGCGGTGCCTTGGTTGGGCAAGGTGATCTTAGGCACGACCGATACGCCGCGACATGATTTGGCGCGCGAGCCCGAAGCATTTTCACAGGAAGTGCAATTCATTCTCGGTGAAGCAGGCAAATACTTAAGCCGGGCGCCGGAACGTAAAGATGTGCGCAGTGTCTGGGTTGGATTACGTCCGCTGGTCAAGCCGCCACGCGCAGAAAACGCAGCGGGCAGTACGAAAAAAATCAGCCGAGAACATACTGTTTTGGTAAGTTCCAGTGGCCTGGTTACCGTTACAGGGGGCAAATGGACCACTTATCGCGCCATGGCCCAGGACGTGCTCGATAAGTGTGTCGAGGCCGCTTTACTGCCGGCACTGCCGCCTTGTATAACTGATCGGTTTATGCTGATCGGAGGCAGCCATGGCTGTGGCGGCCGTGCCACGTTGTCGCAAGCTCCGGGTATCGACGCCTATGGCGCAGAGGCGCAATGGGTGCAAGCGTTAACCGGACACGATAAATTTCTTGTCGAAGGCTTTACCGAGGCAATGGTACGTTTTGCCGCACGTTACGAATACGCCCGTACAGTTGAAGACGTGCTGGCGCGGCGTTCCCGTTTGTTGTTTTTAGATGCCAGACTGGCTGCCAGCCTGGCGCCTCGCGTTGCCGAAATCTTGCATCAGGAGACCAGCGGCGAGCCAGCACTTGAAGATTTTTTAGCCCTTGCAGAACATTACACCTTGCCGGTTCAGTTTACGTAAGGCGGTGGGCTATACAATATCTTCGTTGATTAACGGTTGAATAGGGTGCTTGCTCCTTCGAAGCGCTGGGCAAAGTAAGCGGAACTCAAATTATCGACGCGCACTGCGCCGCCGCTTGAAGGGGCATTAATAAAATCGCCATTGCCTAAATAAATGCCAACATGCGAGAGCGAGCGGTTGAGCGTGTTGAAAAATACAAGATCGCCGGCGCTGAGCTGATGCTTGCCTATTGGCCGGCTCTGTCTGGCGATAGCTACCGTGTTGTGCGGCAATCGTTGACTGGCGGCTTTGGCAAATACGTAGGCAACCAGCCCGCTGCAATCGAAACCCGTACTGGGTGAAGACCCTCCGTATTTATAGCGTGTATTTAGAAGGCTCAGTGCAGTCATTACGACTTCGTCGCGTTTTTTATGGTCTATGTTGACACCATTGGAAGACGCGCCAATTTGGTTTTTGCCAGACGGGCTTGCGCAACCTGCCAGGCATATGATCAATGCAGCAACAAAGCCCGCAACAGCTCTCATACCGCTCCTTGTGGATTTGGCCGGCGCGCAGCGGCGCAAAACGCCAACTGTAATGCCGTTTAGTCGATTTATGCAAAAAATCGACCAAGCCAAATCTAATCATTTTGTTACATATGACATGTATTGTCTCTTTTATAGGACACTTATGTAACATAATTTGGGTTATTGACTTAGATCAAACTTTAACTTTGCCAGGCAAAGTACATTTAATATATTGTTTCGTTGTGAGCCTGCGCAGGGGAAATGGATAATTACCTGGTTTTCGCGGCCTTAGGTCTATTTATTTGACAAAAAACGCGCTGTTTTCACCAGCGCTGTAACGATACATAAATAATGTTTTGTTAAACTTATAACAAAGATTATCGGTTCAGAAAGGCTCCCGTTTGAGCCTTTTGTTAGAAGCAGTGTTGGCTTTGTTGAAGGAGGCTTAAGTGTCCGTGTCAGGCAATTCGTCGCTAAACGACATTCAAGAAGTAAATTTGTCGTATTTGATGCTTGCGCAGCGTCTATTGCGTGAAAATTATTCCGCTGGAATGTTCCGGTTGGGATTTTGTTCCGATGTCGCTGACATCATCCTGCAGCTGTCACCAGCCCAGTTGGTCAAGCTAGCAGGTTCCAGTTCTTTGATTTGCCGCTTCCGGCTCGATGATTACGGCTTGCTGTCCGCACTGACACAAGATGTTCTGGGTGGCGTTTTGCAGCAGGCCCACTCGACTATCTTGCTTTCGCAACGTGCTGTGGTCGAGCAATCTTTATAAATTCAGGATGGAGCAGCCGTCATGGCAACAAAAAGCGTAGCCAAAGAGGCTGAAGAGATCATGCTCGCCACCGACATGATCCGGCTGGGTGCGCGGCTACAGGTCCTGCAGGCTGAAACGTCGCTCAGTTACGACCGTCTGGCCAGGCTGTATCGTGAAATCAAAGGTTGTTCGCCGCCCAAGGGCATGTTGCCGTTTTCAGTCGATTGGTTCATGACGTGGCTGCCCAATATTCACTCCAGCGTCTTTTACAGTGTTTATCAGTTTATGGACGGGTGCACTCCGGCCAAGAAGACACGTGCTCTTATAGAGGCCTACCGTTTATATCTAGAGCAGTCCTCGGCCGGACGCCCGCCTGACTCAACAGAAGAGCCTGTATTAAGTTTTACCCGCGCCTGGATGCTGATTCGTTTTTTCGAAAGCGGTATGGTGCAGTTATCTAACTGCATACGTTGTAAAGGCGGTTTTGTGGCGCACGCCCACGACCCTTCGCATGATTTTGTATGTGCCATTTGCCGCCCGCCTCCACGGGCGGGAAAAACACGCAGTCAGCGCACGCTTAAAGTTACTCCTTAGACGCCCTCAGGCGTCGATTCTGCTTACTTCCCTGTTTAAAACCATAGCTGGCTTTGCAATGTTTACATTGCAAAGCTGCGCGTGATGCCGGCTTATCTTTTTCAGAACCTCGATTTGGCTTTAAAAAACCCTGTTAACAGTGGCTTTTAGAACTCTTAAAACAAGAGATCATTACTGTATATATTTACCAAAGGTCCGTCTGTGCTAATTCTTCTTGGATTCGTGATTGTTCTGGTGTCTGTTTTTGGCAGCTTTGTTGCCTTGGGCGGGCATCTGGGCGCGTTATACCAGCCCTTCGAGTTTGTCTTGATTGGCGGAGCCGCTTTGGGGGCTTATATTTCGTCTAATAGTGGTAAGTCAGTAAAGTTGCTGGTGGCATCGCTTCCCATGGTTTTCAAGACCAGCCCCTATAGCAAGTCACTCTATATGGAACTGATGGCGCTGTTATATGTGTTGTTGAACAAAGCGCGGCGCGACGGGTTGATGACTATTGAATCCGATATCGAAGACCCGCATGCCAGCCCTATCTTCGCCGAGTATCCGCAAGTATTGCGCGACCCCAGGCTGATCGAGTTTATTACCGATTATTTAAGATTAATGATCAGTGGAAACATGAGCGCTTTCGAAATCGAAACTCTTATGGATCAGGAAATTGACGCGTATGAACACGAGCGCAATATTCCCGCCAGAGCATTGCGGGAAGTGGCCGATGCGTTACCAGCCTTCGGGATTGTGGCCGCTGTGCTGGGCGTGATCAAAGCGCTGGCGTCGGTCGATCAGCCTCCGGCGATTTTGGCTGATTTGATTTCCAAGGCCATGGTGGGTACGTTTTTGGGTATTTTGCTGGCGTATGGTTTTGTTGCGCCCCTGGCTTCGTCGGTCGAGCGGCGCACCGTGGTGGCCGTCAAGGTTCTTGAATGCATTAAGGTAACGTTGCTTGCCAATATGAATGGCTACCCGCCGCAATTGGCTGTAGAGTTCGGCCGCAAGGTTTTGTATTCGTCCGTCAGGCCGTCGTTTACCGAGCTAGAGGCTCATGTGCGGCAGGCTCGTGCACTTCCCGGTAAAAGTGTATAGCGGGTCGGCGTTATGAAAAATTCGGAGCAGCCTCGTATTGTCATTCGGCGCAAGCGTGTGCACGCAGCGGCCCATCATGGGGGCGCCTGGAAAATAGCCTACGCCGACTACATGACGGCGATGATGGCGTTTTTCTTGATTATGTGGATATTGTCGCTGGTGCCCAAACAGGATCTTAAAGCGATTGCCGAATATTTCCGTATGCCGCTCATGACGGCCATTACGGGCGGGCCTAAAGTGGACTCCGGAAAATCGATCATTCCGGGTGGGTCGCCCAGCATCATTCCTAACATCAACCCGCTTCCGCAGCCGCCGTCGGTAAGTTCGAACCAGGACGAAGATCGCCGCGATACACGTCGTCTGGAAGACTTGAAAAGCGAGCTTGATGCACTGATCCGGACCGATCCGGTGCTTATGCAATTCAGGCCTCAGTTGTTGCTGGACATGACGCCCGACGGGCTGCGGATTCAGATTGTCGACCAGCAGAACCGGCCCATGTTCGCTACTGGCAGCGCGCAAGTGCAGTCGTATATGTCGAATATTTTGCGAGAGCTGGGGCCTGTATTCAACAAGTTGCCCAATATGATCACGGTTTCGGGTCATACCGATGCAATTCAATATGCGGCGGGCGAGCGCGAGTACAGCAATTGGGAATTGTCGGCCGATCGTGCGAATGCCGCGCGTAAAGAGCTCGTGGCGGGTGGAATGAACGAGCTCAAGATAAAACGTGTTCTGGGACTGTCTTCCTCGGTGAGCCTGGTTAAAGATAATCCCAACGCTGCCGTTAACAGGCGTATTAGTCTTGTCGTGCTGAACCAGCGGGCACAGCGGCGCATGGATGAACAGGATGCGGCGGGTTCGTCTGTTCTTAATCTGAAGGAAGCCATAGGGCCGGCATCATTATCCGGGCCGGCTTTGTCAGGAAATACCGCCAGTGCGATAACGCCGTCCCCTGAATCTGAAGCCCTAATAGCTCCAGCGGGCAACGCCGAAGTACTGGTGCAGTAGTAAAACACAGACATTCTGCGGGCAGTAGCGAAACATATAACGACAAGATTTGGTGCGGCCGCATGGCAGGCGCCTATTGTTAAAGGGAACGATCATGAGTGCGGGTGTCGATCTAAGCCAGTTTTTTGAGACATTTTTTGACGAGGCGGATGAGCTTTTGGCCGACATGGAGCAAGTCTTGCTTGCCGTGGACGTCGACAATCCGGACATTGACCAGCTTAATGCGATTTTTCGTGCGGCACACTCCATCAAAGGCGGGGCGGGCACATTTGGTTGTTTCGGACATTTGGCGGACACCACTCATTTACTTGAAAATCTGCTCGACTTTTTACGGCGGGGCGAAATGCTCCTGCGCAAGGACATGATTGACCTTTTCCTGGAAACCAAAGATGTGCTAACAGAACAAGTAGCGGCTTATCGAAATTCTGACGAACCAGATGTTGATGCCTACGAGCGCATATGCGCCCAATTGCGTGAGTTGGCACTGGAAAAGGACGGTGGCGCAACGGATGCCGTTGCTGTGCCGGCCGTTGTACCGCCTAGCGCGCTACCACCCGAGCAGGCCGCTCCGGCGGCATCACCGGTATCGTCCGGCAATGCCCCAGGGCTGCCTTTGCGTGTCAGTCTTAAAAATATCAAACCTGATGATGCAGAGTCGTTGCGTACTGAAATGGCGTTGATGGGCGACGTCTTGCACGAGGATCAAACCCCGGACACGCTATCCATCTGGCTTAGCACCACGACGACGCCTGATGATTTGATTGCGGTTTGTTGTTTCATCGTTAATGAAGATCAGGTTCATGTCGGGCCGGCGCCTTTGCCGGCGCAGGCTAGCATTGCAGCGGTTCAGGCAATTCCCCAGGTGGCGCAGGCTGAACCTGGGCCCGCTTCAGTAGCCGCGACGCAACCGCTTAAGGCGTCTCCGGCGCCTGCTGTGGCGCCGAACCCGTCGCCTTCCTCCTCTAAAGGGCCAAAGGCCTCTTCGGGCCAGGCTGGCGGGGCATCGTCCAAGTCGGCTAAAGAGGCCAGCACCATTCGTGTCGGGGTTGAAAAGGTCGACCAAATCATTAACTTGGTCGGAGAGCTCGTAATCACGCAAGCCATGCTGGTGCAAACGGCTTCTACCCTTGATCCGGTTTTACATGATCGCTTGCTTAACGGCATCGAGCATCTCGAGCGCAATGCGCGCGACTTGCAAGAGTCGGTTATGTCAATACGCATGATGCCGATGGATTATGTGTTCAGCCGTTTCCCGCGCGTAGTGCGTGAAAGCGCTTCGCGCCTGGGTAAGAAAATTGCATTAACCACTCGTGGCCAGGCGACCGAGCTCGATAAAAGCCTGATCGAACGCATCGTCGACCCATTGACCCATTTGGTGCGTAATAGTCTTGACCATGGCATTGAATCGCCCGAGCAGCGCATTGCAAGCGGCAAAGATCCAGAAGGACATTTGACCTTATCCGCGCAACATAGCGGGGGGCAAATTATTATCGAGGTTACAGACGACGGCGCGGGCCTGAACCGCGAGCGTATTGTCAAAAAAGCCATTC
Organism: Eoetvoesiella sp.; assembly: GCA_036567205.1. Taxonomy (GTDB): domain Bacteria; phylum Pseudomonadota; class Gammaproteobacteria; order Burkholderiales; family Burkholderiaceae_B; genus DATCVA01. The sequence continues at coordinate 24,613 of DATCVA010000226.1, forward strand.
AACAAGGCTTGCCTGTGCATGACAACACGCCGGATGAAGAGGTGTGGCAGTTAATTTTCGCGCCAGGTTTTTCCACAGCCGAGAAAGTGACCGATATTTCGGGGCGTGGCGTTGGCATGGATGTCGTTCGCCGAAATATTCAAGGCATGGGCGGGCATATTCAGCTTAGTTCGCGCGCAGGGCTGGGAACCACTACACGGATCTTCCTGCCTCTGACGCTGGCCATTCTTGACGGCATGTCGGTGAAAGTAGGGGAAGAGGTTTTTATTTTGCCCTTGACGCATGTGGCCGAGTCGATGCAGCCGATCCCCGAGCAAATTCACAGCATTTCCGAAACTGAGCACCTGCTGCATGTGCGGGGCGAGTACCTGCCCCTGATCGCCCTGCACGATGTTTTTTCGGTAGACGGAGCCCAAACCGACCTTTCGCGTTCTATAGCGGTTGTTTTGCAAGCCGAGGACGTGCGGTTTGCCTTGCTGGTCGACCATTTAGTTGGGCAGCACCAGGTCGTGGTCAAGAATCTTGAATCCAATTATCGAAAAATACCGGGTATTTCGGCTGCCACAATTTTAGGCGATGGCAGCGTTGCCCTGATCGTTGATGTGTTCGCTCTAATGCGCATGACGCGCGAAAAAACGAGCGTAACAGACCTATAAAGTTATCGGAGAAAACTATGTTCAATAAAGTTGAGGCTAAAACTGGCCAGGCGGATGATACCGGCAACGAGTTTTTGGTTTTTACATTGGCCGCACAAGAATATGGCATCGACATACTCAAGGTCCAGGAAATCAGAGGCTACGACAGCCAAAGCGTAACGCGTATTGCAAACGTCCCGTCGTTTGTCAAGGGTGTAACCAATTTACGCGGGATTATCGTTCCTATTGTCGATATGCGCATTAAGTTCAATCTGGAGAATGTCGAGTACAACCACCAAACTGTCGTGGTGATCTTGAACCTGGACAGCCGCGTCGTGGGCGTTGTGGTTGACGGCGTGTCGGATGTGCTTGTGTTGCAGCAAGCTCAAATCAGTGCTGCGCCTCAGTTTGGCACCGCCTTTTCTACTGAATATCTGACTGGAATCGGTACCTTGGGTGAACGTATGCTGATCCTGGTAGACATAGAACGGCTAATGACAAGCAGCGAAATGGCGCTGGTGGAACAAGCAATAGCGTAAGCGGTTGGGTCGGGATGCGTTGGCCTTAAATCGACGAGCCTTATGCTTTATACCTTATACCTGTGAGGGAAAGTAGTTTATGCGCCGAGTCGCTCTTTTTTCCAATATGAAAATTCGTACGAACTTGATGTTAGTACTGATTTTTTTCGGGTTGATGCTGGTGGCCGGCGCTGCCATGGGGATATTGTCGCTGCGCGAAAGCAACAAGACATTAAATACGATAGTTGCTAACCAGACGCTTAGAAGTTTGCTGAGCGACTCGATTGACCACTATAAGGATGTCCAGATTCATCTGGGACAAGGGCTCGAAAGCGTAGTCGCCAGCAAGGCGATGCAACAAAGGCGATTAGCTGAAAGCTTATACGCGCCGCTAGGCGGTTTGGGCACGGTCGAAGCGGTTGCCGGCGTTTTCGAGCCCGACCCGAAAACGCTTGGGACTGTCGAGAAAGCCAAAGCCTCTTTTGCGCAATCGCGCCAGCTGTTCGCGCAGTTCAAAAAACTTTCGACAGGCCAGAGTGCGCACATCTACGGCAAAGTCGACAACGCATACCAGGCTTTAATGAATGGCGGTGTCGAGCCCCTTTTCGATTATCTGCAAAAAGGGGACATCGAGGGATATCACGCATTTTATGACAACACCGGAAAGCATTTGCTGGATGAACTCTATGGCGCGGTTAATGAGTTTCGAACGTTTCAGGCGAAGCTAATTGCCGACCTCCATGCCGACGAACTTCAGCACTACGATATTGTCGTTAAGCTGGCTGTGGCAGGGTTAGTATTCTCGGGCTTGATGGCACTGCTGGTTTATGTGTTTCTTGGGCGCGTGGTCTTGCGTCCGTTACGCGATGCCGGGGAACATTTCGATCGTATCGCCGCGGGCGACCTGACTCAGCGCATCAATGTTGCGTCGCGCAACGAAATCGGTGTGCTATTCGATGCATTGCGCCGCATGCAAGAAAGCCTGACGCGCACGGTAGCCGCAGTACGTCTGGGCGTTGAGGAAATCAATCTGGGATCGAACGAAATATATTCGGGCAATACCGACCTTAGCAGCCGCACCGAACAGCAGGCGGCGTCGCTGCAACAGACCGCTGCCAGCATGGAGCAACTGGCCGGGACGGTAAAGCAAAATACCGATAATGCCGAACAGGCCGATCAGCTGGCCAAAGAGGCGTCAACAGTGGCCCAGCGCGGCGGAGAAGCTGTATTGGCCGTTGCGGCAACCATGGACGGCATATCGTCGAGTTCGGGCAAAATTGCCGAGATTGTCAGCGTGATCGACGGCATCGCGTTCCAGACGAATATCCTGGCGTTGAACGCGGCGGTTGAAGCTGCGCGTGCTGGCGAGCAAGGCAAAGGCTTTGCCGTGGTGGCGGGCGAGGTTCGTTCGCTGGCGCAGCGTAGCGCGCAGGCGGCTAAAGAAATCAAAGTGCTGGTCGAAGCCTCTCTTGACATGATCACAGCGGGCGCCCAGCGGGCTGAGCAGGCAGGCAAAATCATGACGCAGGTCGTAGGCTCTGTTCAAAGTGTCACAACCGTTATGGGCGAGATTTCGTCCGCGTCCCGCGAGCAGTCGGACGGCATTGCGCAGGTAAATCAGGCGGTATTGCAAATGGACGCAGTCACCCAGCAAAACGCAGCGCTGGTTGAGCAAGCGGCGGCTGCCGCAGGATCGCTGCAAGAGCAGGCGACTCGTTTAACCGAGGCTGTGGCCGTATTCAAGCTGGGTTCCCACGAAATAATTGAAGTGGCAGCGGGCCAGTTGCAACACGATAACAAGAAAGCCGGTGCACGTCATTCCATTGGGCAGAGCCAGTCTTTTGCCGTGTTAGCAGGTCAAACATAGAGTTATTAATGCCATCCACACAATTACGTTATTTAATACCTGCCCAGCCCCAGGTTGAGCAGCAAGACTTTGAGCGCACTGCACGCTTGTTGCATGCTCGCTCGGGAATTGTGTTGGGAGGGCACAAGCACGACATGGTCGCGCGCACTTTAAGCAATCGTTCGCGAAAAGTCGGCGCGGCGTCGATGTCCGAGTACTTGTCATTCCTTGAGCTTAATGCGCAGTCGCCGGAATGGGATCATTTCATTAATGCATTCACCATCAACCACACGGCGTTTTTTCGCGAACAGCATCATTTTGATATCTTGACGGAATTTGTCCGGACGCGAAAAGGGGCAATATCAATATGGTGCGCGGCGGCATCGTCGGGCGAAGAACCTTATTCAATCGCAATGACGCTGCAAGAGTCGGTCAGGCGCGCCAACGACCCGCAGTCGAGCATCTGGGCGACTGATATTGATACACAGGCGCTCGAACGTGCGAAAAAGGGCACGTATTCGATGGAGCGGGTAAAACCGGTGCCCGAAGATTACTTAAAAAAATATTTCCTTCGCGGAAAAAATAAACAGACTGGTTTGGTTCGGGTTAAACCCATAATTTCAGACATGATCCAGTTTGAGCAGTTTAATTTGTTGTCGCCGGCCTGGCCCGCCGACAAGAAGTTCGATGCGATTTTTTGCCGCAATACCATGATTTATTTTGACAAGACAACACAGACACGTGTTCTTGAACGTTTTGCACTCATGCTGAAACCCGGCGGATTTCTGTTTGCCGGCCACTCTGAAAATTTCACCTATCTGACCAAGGCTTTTCTATTAAAAGGTCAGACGGTGTATTCCAAGGTATGACTAATGTCCTGTCTGCTTAGTTCGCCTTCGCATGTTCGGATATATGGGTCTGTGAGACAAGGCGCAATCACGAGTCATTGCGGTGGCTATGGCGCGCAGTTGCAACGTCGTACCAAAGGCCCTGGCGCCCAAATTGATTGGATGAATTAACCAAACAGGACGCTATGGTTTTGCATAGTATTTTTCTTATTATTTACAGGAGGCCGTTGCCTTGAAGAAAATCCGCGTTTTGTGTGTGGATGATTCGGCGTTGGTGCGTGGTCTCATGAAAGAAATCATCAACACCCACCCCGATATGGAAGTGGTTGCCGTAGCTCCCGATCCTTTGGTGGCGCGCGAGCTCATCAAGCAGCATAATCCCGATGTTTTGACGCTTGATGTTGAAATGCCTCGCATGGATGGCCTGGACTTTCTCGAACGACTGATGCGTTTGCGGCCAATGCCGGTGGTAATGGTTTCTTCGCTCACCGAGCGCAACTCCGATGTTACGTTGCGCGCGCTGGAGCTTGGCGCCGTCGACTTCGTTACCAAGCCCAAGCTGGGGTTGCGCGATGGCCTGATCGAATATTCAGACCTGATTGCCGATAAAATACGCGCGGCTGCGCTATCGCGTCCACGGCAGTTGGCCAAGGCCGATGCTCCTCCGCGCCGCCAACTGACTCATGTGTTTTCGACCACCGAGAAAGTCATCGCCATCGGCGCCTCGACAGGCGGTACCGAGGCCATCCGTCAGGTGCTTGAACCCTTGCCGGCGAATAGCCCGGCCATCTTGATTACCCAGCATATGCCTGCTGGATTTACTCGTTCGTTTGTGCAGCGCCTGGATAATCTGTGTGCGGTGCAGGTGCACGAGGCAGAGGATGGGCAGCGGGTGTTGCCGGGCCACGTTTATCTGGCGCCGGGCGGCATTGCGCATATGAAGCTGGCGCGCTCGGGGGCCAATTATATTGTGCGCCTGGATGCCAGCGAGCCGGTTAACAGACACCGTCCGTCGGTCGATGTGTTGTTTCATTCGGTGGCGCAGGTTGCGGGTAAAAATGCGGTCGGCGCTATTTTGACCGGCATGGGCAAAGATGGCGCGCAAGGTTTGCTGGCCATGAAACAGGCAGGCGCCGCAACGTTTGCCCAGGACGAGGCCAGCTGTGTAGTTTTCGGTATGCCCCGCGAAGCGTTGCATATTGGCGCAGCTGATGAGGCAGTACCGTTGTTGAATATTAGTGAACGTCTTCTGGCGAGCGCGGGCTCGTATGGTCATCGAGTATGACCTGGTTCAAAAATCGATGGCAATTTATTATTTTTGGAGAGTATTAAGTGGTACAAAAAACCATGAAAATTTTAGTGGTTGACGACTTTCCCACGATGCGGCGCATCATTAAGAACCTGCTCAAAGACTTGGGGTTCGATAATGTCGACGAAGCTGAAGACGGGGTGATGGGTCTGGAGAAACTGCGCAACGGCAATTATGAGTTCGTGCTTTCGGATTGGAATATGCCGAATATGGATGGTCTGGTCATGCTCCAGCATATTCGGGCCGATCCCGTTCTGGCCAAATTGCCGGTATTGATGGTTACGGCTGAAGCCAAAAAAGAAAACATCATTGCCGCAGCTCAGGCCGGTGCTAATGGGTATGTGGTCAAACCGTTCACCGCGGCGACCCTTGAAGAAAAACTGAACAAGATTTTTGAAAAGCTTGGGGCATAAAGGAGAAGCACGATGAATATGTCTTTTGAGCCCGCGGCAAAGGACGACGGCGCGCAAGCTCCTGATTTAATTCTTCGCATAGCGCAATTAACCCGCATGCTACGAGAAAGCATGCGCGAATTAGGGCTGGACCAGGCCATTAAAGAGGCGGCTGACGCTATTCCCGATGCGCGTGATCGTCTTGATTACGTGGCTCGCATGACAGAGCAGGCTGCTAATCGAGTTTTGAATGCCGCAGAGGAAATGCAGCCGTTGCAGGCAAACATGCAACGGCAGGCCCGAGCACTGGATGAGCGCTGGCAATCATGGTTCGACCAGCCGGTTGAACTTGATCAGGCGCGCGAACTCGTCGATGATACGCGCGCACTGCTGAAAGATATCCCTGTCAAAACACAAACGTCCCAGGATGCCTTGATGGACATCATCATGGCACAGGATTTTCAGGATCTGACGGGACAGGTCATTACACGTATGCTGGGCGTGATCGGGGCGATCGAAACCGAACTCGTACAAGTGCTTATCGACAACGTTCCCCAGGAAAAGCGTGCCGAAACCACGTCATCGTTATTGAATGGTCCGCAAATCAACGCGCACGACAAGCCCGATGTCGTGACTAATCAGGACCAGGTTGACGACTTGCTGGCAAGCCTGGGTTTTTAATCTTGTCATTGCGGTACTAAATGGCAGTCGCTTTCGCGGCTGCCTATTTTGCGCCGTCGTCCGCACAGCAAAGGGCGCGCCCGCCACTGGTATGGCGTGTTGTTTGTTGTGAGGCGAATTAAGCGGCTTTATTGGCTTTGCTTCACCGATCATCAATTTGCCATTGCACTAGAATCTAGCGAGTTATAAGCAGCCCCAACTTGCAGACAGATCACTAAATGGCAGAGGACAGCGACCTCGAAAAGACAGAAGCCGCCACTCCCAGGCGCCTGGAAAAGGCGCGTGAGGAAGGGCAGGTTGTCCGTTCCCGCGAGCTCAACACCTTTATGCTGCTGGCTGCCGGGGTTGCCAGTTTATGGTTTACCGGCGCCGACTTGTTTCATACCCTGCGTGCTGTGGTGCGTTCGGGCTTATGGTTTGACCTGCGGGTGGTCGGCGATACAGCAGTAATGACCAGCGTTGCCGTAAACGGAGTAATGCAGGCGCTGGTCGCCTTGTTGCCGGTGTTCCTTGTTTTGGTGGTGGTGGCAATCTTTTCGTCGGTGCTTTTGGGCGGATTTTTATTTTCCACCAAGGCTCTGGAGCCGAAGTTCGAGCGCCTTAATCCTTTAAAGGGTGTTACGCGCATGTTTTCGGCGCAAACACTGGTTGAACTGATTAAGACACTGGCCAAAGCGACAGTCATCGGCGGTATCGGGACCATGGTCATTTTGCACTATATCGATGAGATGATAGCGCTGATGCACGCCACGCCCACTGAAGCCCTGACGGGTGGAATGGAGCTGGTGGCTTTATGCTGTACGTTGATTGTGGCGGCATTGTTCTTGATTGTGATTATCGATGCGCCGTGGCAATTATGGAGCCACTTCAAGAAAATGCGGATGTCGCGTCAGGACGTTAAGCAAGAGCATAAGGAAAGCGACGGAGATCCCCATGTAAAGGGGCGAATTCGTCAACAGCAACGGGCGATGTCGCGTCAGCGCATGATGGCCGAGGTGCCGGGCGCCGATGTTGTGGTGACCAATCCAACCCATTATGCCGTGGCGCTCAAGTACAACGAAGGCCTTGGGGGGGCGCCCCGGGTCGTTGCCAAAGGGTCGGGTTTGATCGCCGCGCGCATTCGTGCTCTTGCCAGCGAACATAAAGTGCCTTTGCTAAGTGCGCCGCCCCTGGCCCGCGCATTGCACCACAATGTTGAGGTGGGCCAGGAAATTCCCGCCGAGCTGTATACGGCGATAGCCGAGGTCCTGGCCTGGGTTTTTCAATTACGCAGCTGGAATTCCGGCTTGGGCACGGAGCCATCCAGGCCGACCAGCCTGCCGGTTCCTTCGGGCCTCGATCCCGAGGACAAACTTAGGGTTAACACAGACGTTTCATGAATAGTTTTCTAGCGATACTCAAGAATGACGGTGCACAGCATGCTCGTCTGCTGGCCGGCCCCGTGCTGATTCTCATGGTGCTTGCCATGATGATACTGCCACTGGCCCCGATCGTTCTTGATCTGCTGTTTACCTTTAATATTTCCCTGGCCGTCATGGTTTTGCTGGTGGCCATGTTCACTAAAAAGCCGTTGGATTTCGCTGCGTTTCCGGCGGTCCTGCTATTTGCCACGTTGTTGCGGCTGGCGCTGAACGTTGCTTCCACGCGTGTGGTCCTGATGCATGGTCACAAGGGGCCCGATGCGGCTGGCCAGGTTATTGAAGCGTTCGGTCATTTCCTGGTGGGCGGCAATTTTGCGGTGGGGATCATCGTATTTATTATTTTGGTAATTATCAACTTTGTGGTGATTACCAAAGGTGCAGGCCGCATCGCCGAGGTCGGCGCCCGTTTTACCCTGGACGCCATGCCCGGCAAGCAAATGGCTATCGACGCCGACTTGAACGCGGGGCTGGTCGGTGAAGAGGAAGCGCGAAAACGCCGTAGCGAAGTAGCGCAGGAAGCTGAATTTTATGGGTCGATGGACGGGGCCAGCAAGTTTGTGCGCGGCGATGCCATTGCCGGTTTGCTGATCATGATCATCAACGTTGTCGGCGGGCTGATCGTAGGGGTTGCGCAGCACGGCTTAAGCTTTGGCGAGGCTGGCCGGGTCTACACCTTATTGACGATTGGCGACGGTCTGGTTGCCCAGATTCCCGCTTTGGTAATTTCCACCGCAGCGGGCGTGGTGGTGTCGCGCGTGGCGACGGACCAGGATGTCGGACAGCAAATGGTCAGCCAGTTGTTTGCCAATCCGACTGTCATGTTCATCACGGCGGGAATTCTCGGTTTAATGGGCATTATTCCCGGAATGCCGCATTTTGCATTTTTGTTGCTGGCGGCCATTTTAGGCGGCTCAGGCTGGATGCTGTATAAGCGTCAGGCGGCCGATCGAGCCGAGCTGGCTGAAGAGCCTATTAAAAATCAGGCTGCGGTCGAAGCGGCTGCGGCGGAGGCTAGTTGGGACGACGTTTCTTTGGTCGACCCGTTGGGGCTCGAGGTTGGCTATCGGCTGATTTCCCTGGTGGATCATGCGCAAAACGGCGAATTGCTTCATCGCATTCGTAGCTTGCGCAAAAAGTTCGCGCAAGACATAGGGTTTTTGCCTCCCGTGGTACATATTCGGGATAATCTCGAGCTTAAACCTAACGACTACCGTATTTTGTTATCGGGAGTCGAGGTCGGGCGCGGTAGCGCCACACCGGGGCAATGGCTGGCGATTGATCCGGGAGAAGTCACCATGAAATTGCCGGGCAATGTCACCACCGATCCGGCTTTTGGCTTGCCAGCCGTCTGGATAGATGTGTCGCTGCGCGAGCAGGCGCAAATTGCAGGCTATACCGTAGTGGATGCGGGCACGGTTATTGCGACCCATTTGAACCACCTCATGCATCGTTACGGCGCTAACCTTTTGGGCCGCCAGGAAGTGCAGCAGCTACTTGATCATATTGCCAAAGAATCGCCCAAACTGGTCGAGGATCTTGTTCCTAAAACGGTCAGCCTTACTTTGCTGCAAAAGCTGTTGCGTGGCCTGCTGGACGAAGAAGTACCTATTCGGGACGTCCGCACCATTATTGAAACCCTGGCCGAGCATGCGCCGCGTCTGGCAGCGCTGAATCCCAATGGTAGCGGTCCGGATGCGGGCGAACTTCTGGCGTTGACGCGCGTGGGGCTGGGACGGGCGATTACTCAGCAATGGTTCCCGGGCGAAGGCGACCTTAGGGTTATAGGGCTGGACCCCAAGCTTGAACGTGTACTGGCTCAGGCCTTGACAACCAGCGGCGTGCTCGAGCCTGGTCTGGCTGAGTCCTTGTTGACGGATGCGGCGCGCGCCGTTCAGCAGCAGGAAAATAATGGCGATGCTCCGGTATTGGTTGTTCCGCCGGTTTTACGGGCTTCATTGTCGCGTTTCTTAAGGCACCATCTGCCGCAAATTGGAGTGCTTTCCAATGTTGAAATACCCGATGAGCGCATCTTGCGTGTGACAACAGTTATTGGAAATAAAGCGTGAATATAAGTCGTTTTTTCGGTGCGACCAATCGTGAAGCTTTGCGTCAGGTGCGCCTGGCGTTAGGGCCGGATGCGTTGATTGTTTCAAATCGCCGTATCAATGGAGGGGTGGAAATCCTGGCGACGGACCCGACTTCTGTTCCGCCTGAGGCTAATAATTCGGACCCGTTGGGCACGGCCTCGCCGACGGCGCAGCGTCCGCCCGCAGCAGGCGCCGCTTATCGAGCGACAGAGCCGGGTACGGACGTCATGGGAGCCATTGGCGCCATGCGGGGCGCGCTGGAGACGCGTATTGACGAACTGATGTGGGGTAATCAGTTGCGGCGTGCGCCACAAGCCGTTTCTCTATTTCAAACTTTGCTGGGTTATGGATTTAGTACGGCACTGCTGCGTGCCATGCTTAAACGCTTGCCCGAGCATCTTTCTGCGAAGGCCGCTTTTCAGTGGGCGCGCAATGAGCTCGTTACTCATTTGTCGGTTCTTGGCAGCGAAGACGAACTTTGGGCGCCGGGGCTGGCACTGGCTTTGGTGGGGCCGACCGGTGTGGGTAAAACGACTACCCTTGCCAAACTGGCGGCGCGTTGTGTTAAGCGCTTTGGACCCGAAAATGTAGTTTTGCTAACGACCGATACTTATCGTATTGGCGCCCACGAGCAACTGAAAATATACGGGCAGATTTTGCGCATTCCCGTACATGTTGTACAGGATGCCAGCGAGCTAAGTCGTATCGTTAGCGGCATCGGCCCCGAGCAGCTTATTCTGATTGATAACGTGGGCATCAGCCAGCGCGATCGCTACATTACCGAGCAGGCTGCTATGTTGGCAGGGGCGGGGCGTGCGGTTAATCGCGTGCTGGTCTTGAATGCGTCCAGCCATGGCGACACCCTGGATGAAGTTGCGCGGTCATACTCCAATGACGGAGGCAGCCCGTTGCGGGGCTGCATTATTACCAAGCTCGACGAGGCGGCCAGGCTGGGAGCGGCTCTCGATACCGCGATTCGCTACCAATTGCCCATCAATTATGTTTCAAACGGACAGAAAGTACCCGAAAATCTGTTGTTCCTGGATGCGGCCGAACTGGTCGACAGGGCGCTCGTATTGCCTCAACAGTCGCGTGCGTTGTATGCGCCGACCGAGGCCGATTTTGCGGCGCTCATGTCGCTTGCGCAGGCGCCTAATGCCGACTCAGCCAGCGCCGCCGCCGAAACGCGGCGCCAGCAATTGCTGCCAAGTTTGCTGGCGGCGGTCAGTGATGCCCAGACGCCACTGTCGATGGCGGATCTGGCTGCTGCGTGCTCTTCGCTGGACGATAGCGTGGCATGTTCGGAGGCCTATGATTTGTGGCGAGGCTACACTAACTCAGCAGTAACCGCATCATCGCTGGAGTCATCGCTTCATCATTTAGTCAGGGCCGTGCAAAACGAGGTCGGCGGCGAGGAAGGGCGTTATGTGTTGGCTCTTCACGATCAGGTTGCGCTGAAATCGGGCACGCCCGGAATTGGGGGGGTGAACGGGCGTTTAAGGGCGACTGTGCTGTTAAGCGAACAGGGCGCTGCTTTGGCAACGCCGGTGCAACAGCTTACGTTTGCTGATGGGTGGCAATCGTCTTGCGGCCGGTCGGCGTTGACGGCGCCGGCCACAGGCGAAGCGTTGTCGGCGCAGGTTGAATGGCTGGGCCGGCATGCCCAGCCGTTGCCTCTTGTACATGTATTCGAAGGCGGCACGCAAACATTGTGGCGTTCATTGTCGGGTCAAGGCCGTTCCTGGCTTGTACAAAGCAGCGGAGCGACCCGGATAGATGCGCAGTCCTGTCCTACTACGCTGTCGGCGCTGGCCAAGACGCTGGTTTATAGTCCGGTTGACCAGTTGGCGCAACTGTTGCAGTTAAGCGAAATACGCGGCCGGGCCATGGGTGACGTCGTGGTGTGGGTTGGATCAGAACAGGTCGAGCTGTCGGCCCGGCAAGTCAGCCCGCTGCCGGTTCAGATGATTTCAGTCCGCATTGTCAGCCGTAGCGATGGTTCACTGATCAAGAATCTGTATGGATTAAGCAATCTGGGTTCTTCAGAGGTCTCAGTCGATGTCCTGGCTGCCTGGCTGATTGCTCAGGGCGAAGTAAAGACGAGTTTTCGGTATGCGGCGCGCTACTGGCAGGTGCTGGGCCAGAGCAAGCAGTCTGAACCCTTGCAAAAGAAAGCGCTTGCCGCCATGCAACTGGGCCTGGCCGCCTGGCATATTATGCAGACGCCGCAAGCTCATCAAGCCAGAACAGTGGTGCAAAGCCTGGCAGGCAAAGCGTCATTAACCGCCAATGCCGCGGCATCGGTCGTGATGAAGCTGTTCAGCCTTAAAGAGGTGGTGGCTTAGTTCTTTAGGCTGCCGGTTTTTAGCGATCAATTCTTAAACCGTGATGTTGAGGGCTGGTTTCGCCGTTATGGTTCTTGATCCGTATGCTGGGGCTGGTTTCGCCGATATTGTTCTTGATCGGTATGCCGGGGCTGGTTTCACCGTTATTGCTCTTGATCCGTATGTCGGGGCTGGTGTATTGTGGCCAGGACCATCAGCCCGGTTCGTCGCCGTTTGGCGCCGAACGCCGCGCCGCTCGCTCCTCCGCCCCTACGGGCTGCGTTCGC
>DATCVA010000227.1:0-5344 GCA_036567205.1 Eoetvoesiella sp.
GCCACGAAGAGGCGTCCCGCCTGCAGCAGGAAAAGATCCAGCTGACCAGCCGCCTGACGACCATGGGTGAAATGGCCTCGTCGCTGGCCCACGAACTTAACCAGCCCTTGACAGCCATCAGCAACTACAGCATGGGGGCCGTGGCCATGATCAAGTCAGGCAATGCCCGCCAGGAAGTATTGCTCGAAGCTCTTGAAAAGGCCGCCCAACAGGCCGAGCGCGCGGGAAAAATCATTAGCCGAATCCGCGAGTTTGTTAAACGCAGCGAGCCACGCCGTCAGCGCGTCATGGTCACCCAAATTCTGGACAATGCCATCGGTTTTGCCGATATCGACGCCCGTAAACGCCAGGTCGATATAGAAAAACTTGTGCCTGAATCGCTGCCCGACGTCCTTGCCGATCCTATCTTGATCGAACAGGTATTATTAAATCTGTTAAAAAACGGAATCGAAGCGATGGAGCAAAGTGATTACCGGATTTTACACGTAGTGGTTACAGACCAGGATGCGCTGGTTGAAATTGCGGTGATTGATCGCGGCCACGGATTACGAGACCCTCAGCGCCTGTTTGAACCTTTTTACAGCACCAAGTCCGAAGGTCTGGGCATGGGGCTTAATATTTGTCGCACCATCATCGAGTCACATCACGGTCGTCTTTGGGCCGATGCCAACCCCGATGGAGGCACTGTTTTTCGCTTTACCCTCCCCTGCGCGGCGCCCGAAACGCCCAGTAAAGCAGAGAATTCCCAGGAGTTGCATGTATGAGTACACCCATAGCATCAAACACCATCTTTATTGTCGATGACGACGAAGCCGTACGTGATTCGTTACGCTGGCTGCTTGAAGCCAATGGCTATCGCGTCAAAAGCTTTAGCGGAGCCGAGGAGTTCCTTAATGCGTATGAACCGGATCAGGTTGGGGTTCTGATCGCCGATGTTCGCATGCCGGGCATGAGCGGCCTGGAGCTCCAGGAAGAGCTTATTGCGCGCAACGCGCCTTTGCCTATTGTATTTATCACTGGCCATGGCGACGTCCCCATGGCGGTCTCCACCATTAAAAAGGGGGCCATCGATTTTCTCGAAAAACCGTTTAACGAAACCGATCTTCGCGCCATCGTCGCCCGGATGCTGCAACAAGCAACCGAACGAGTCAGCCAGGCGCAGGCGCAAAAAAACCTTCAAGCCGTCTTAAGCCGTTTAACGGCTCGTGAACAACAAGTACTTGAACGTATTGTGGCCGGCCGTCTTAACAAACAAATCGCAGGCGATCTGAATATCAGCATTAAAACGGTTGAAGCGCACCGCGCAAACATTATGGAAAAGCTTGAAGTAACTACGGTAGCCGATCTTATGAAAATCGCCCTGACCAAAGCTGAAGGAACAGCATGACTGCACGCATTATCGACGGCAAAGCGCTGTCCGATGCTATTAAAGCCGAGGTGGCTCAACGGGTCGAGCAATTAAAAAACAAAGGTATTACACCCGGGCTAGCCGTAGTGCTTGTCGGAGAAAACCCTGCCTCGCAGGTATACGTTCGCAACAAAGCCGCTGCTTGCGAAAAAGCCGGCCTGCATTCAAAAATTATTCGTTTATCAGCGGATATTACCGAAGACCATTTGCTGAACGTAGTAGAAGAACTCAACCACGACAACACCATACACGGCATCTTGGTACAGCTGCCCTTGCCTTCACACATGAATGCAAGCCGCGTCATTGAAACCATATCCGCCACCAAAGACGTCGATGGCTTTCATATCAGCAACGCAGGCCTGCTCATGACCGGCCAGCCTTTGTTCCGCCCCTGCACGCCTTATGGCATCATGAAGATGCTCGAAGCGGAAAACGTCGCCTTGCGTGGCGCCGAGGCCGTGATTGTCGGGGCCAGCAACATCGTTGGCAAGCCTATGGCCATGCTTCTGCTGGCGGCCGGCGCTACCGTCACCATATGCAACTCAAAAACCCGCGATCTCGGTGCACAAACCCGCCGTGCCGACGTTTTGGTCGTTGCCACAGGCAAACCTGAAATGATCACTGGCAACATGATCAAATCCGGCGCCATCGTGATCGACGTAGGTATTAATCGCAAGGCCGACGGCACCCTGACCGGTGACGTCGAATTCGACTCAGCCCGCCAGATTGCCGCGGCCATTACGCCCGTTCCAGGCGGTGTGGGCCCGATGACCATAGCAATGCTGCTGGTCAACACGCTGGAAGCGGCTGAGCGCACCACATCTGTGTAGTTTTAGAGGTTATCTCGCGTAATGAATCAAAATCCCCTTCTGGCCCCTATTGCTTCGCTGATCGACTACTCGGCAATCCTGCCCCGTCACATCCAGCCGGCCATTACCCACCTGATCGAACAAGCCCGAACGGCGGTTGATCAGGCTGCCGATCCGCAGTTGGATGCCAGCTGGGACCAAATCATAGAACCGCTAGAGAACACCACTGAAACTTTATGGCGCGCCTGGTCGATTGCCGGGCATTTAAACGCAGTCGTCAACACACCCGAACTGCGTGAAGCCTATAACCAGTGTCTGCCTTTGATTACCGAGTTTTCTACCTGGGTAGGGCTGCATACAGGTTTGTACGAACAATACAAACGCCTGCGAAACGGCAAACAGTTCGTGCAACTAACGCCAGTACGCCAGCGCATTATCGACCTTGCCCTGCGAGACTTTCGGTTAAGCGGCGTTGAGCTGCAAGGCGAGCAACGTCAACGCTACGCTGAGATTTCCGACCAGGAAGCTCAGGCGTCGCAAAAATTTTCCGAAAATGTACTTGACTGCGTCGATCAATGGACGCTGCATATCAAAGACGAAACTCAACTATCCGGCGTGCCCGGCGACGTTAAGCAAGCGGCCCGGACAGCAGCCCAAAAGGCGGGCCTGGAGGGTTGGGTTCTTACGCTGAAAATGCCCTGCTATCTGCCCATCATGCAATATGCACAAGATCGGCCGTTGCGTGAAAAAATGTACCGCGCCTACGCTACGGTGGCATCGGAACAGGGCGATCCTTCTCTGGATAACTCCCCGCTTATCGAGCAGTTGCTCGACCTTCGGGCTCGTGAAGCGGAACTGCTTGGATATAAAAACTTTGCCGAGCTGCGCCTGGAAACCCGTATGGCGGACAGCGCCGCGCAAGTCCTCGAGTTTCTACGTGAACTCGCTCAAAAAGCCAAACCGTATGCAGTGCGCGACCTTGCCGAACTGCGCCAATTTGCCCAGCAAAAGTATGCACTTGAATCGCTCGAGCCCTGGGACGTCCCGTTTGTGTCCGAACGCTTGCGTGAAGAGCGCTATGCCTACTCGGAAGAAGAAGTCAAAAAATACTTTACGGAACCACAGGTTCTAAAAGGCTTATTCAAGGTCGTCGAGACGCTCTTCGACGTCAAGTTCAAACCCTCGAACGCTCAAACCTGGCACCCGGATGCAAAAGCGCTGCAAATCGAATCATCTTCGGGGCAATTACTTGGCTATTTGCTGATCGACCTGTATGCACGCCAGGGCAAGCAAAGTGGCGCCTGGGTCGACAGCGAACGCAGCCGTCGCAAAATGCCAGACAGCATCCTGTTGCCCATCGTCTACCTGACCTGCAACTTTTCAGCACCGCAGGAAGGCAAGGCGGCCTTGCTTACCCACGACGACGTCATCACGCTGTTTCATGAAAGCGGCCATGCCTTGCACGCCCTGCTTTCTCAGGTTGATGAGCCCGCCGCCTCGGCATTTTCCAGTGTCGAATGGGATGCCATCGAGCTGCCTTCCCAATTTATGGAAAATTTTTGCTGGGAATGGCCCGTCGTCCAGGTACTGTCCGCCCACATCGACACCGGTGAATCGCTGCCGCACGACCTGTACAACAAATTGCTGGCCGCCAAGAACTTTCAAAGCGGGATGCAAACCGTGCGTCAAGTCGAATTCTCATTGTTCGACATGATGATCCATCACCAGCCTAAAGGGCTGCCCATTCAGGCTGTGCTTAAGGTGCTGGATGAAGTACGCCAAGAGGTTGCTGTGCTCTTCCCTCCTGCCTGGCATCGCTTTCCACATAATTTTTCGCATTTATTTGCGGGAGGCTATGGCGCGGGCTACTACAGCTACAAATGGGCCGAGGTACTGTCGGCTGACGCCTACGCGGCATTTGAAGAAGCCGCCGCCCTGGCCGGGGATGCCACTGGAAACACCCTCGACCCGCAAACCGGCCGTCGCTTTCGCGATGAAATACTTGCCGTCGGCGGTTCGCGGCCGGCAGCGGATTCGTTTTACGCCTTCCGCGGCCGTGCAGCAACAATCGACGCGTTGTTGCGCCATAGCGGCATGGTGGAACCAGCCCTATAATCCATTAAAGCTTAATCTCATCAAACGGAGTGCATTCCAAGCCATGCAGGTTTTTTTCAGGATTTTGTTATCGGCTGCGCTAGCCCTGGGTCTAGGTGCGTCGGCATATGCGGTGGCAATTCAAACACCAGCCGCTAAAAAAGACACTTTGCATAAAGTGCGCGGCTTCTTGCCCGACTTGCGGTTTACGCTGGTTGGTGCAGGCGGAAAAACCATTACACAAGACACCTTCAAAGGTAAAACGGTCCTGATGTTCTTCGGTTATGCCAGCTGTCCCGACGTTTGCCCGACCACCATGGCCCAGCTATCGCAAGTCATGCAAAAACTGGGCGATGACGCCGACAATGTCCGAATCTTGTTTGTCAGCGTCGATCCTCATCGCGACACACCCGACAAGCTCCAGGCTTACGTCAATGTATTCGATAAAAACGCCATCGGCCTGACGGGTAGCGAACGACAGATCGCCGACGTTGCGCGCCGCTACCGCGTCGCCTACCAAATTGAAAAACCCTCTGCTCAAGACACCGAAAATTACGAGGTGTCGCATTCGCGCGGAGTATACATTTTTGATTATGCCGGCCGCGCCCAACTGCTGGCTGCCGATACCGAGTCGGTCGAGACGATTACGGCCGGCGTCAAATCGTTGCTGTCCCGCGCAAAAAAATAAACACTCAGGCCAATTGAGCCGCAGCGTCTCGAAGCGCCGTGCGCAACCCCTCTTCAATAACCGGATGATAAAACGGCATCTCGAGCATTTGCGGCACCGTCATTTTTTGTTGAACGGCCCAGGCCAGCAAATGACCAATATGCTCGGCGCTGGGGCCGGCCATTTCCGCCCCTAAAAAACGCCCGCTTGCCTTGTCGGCATACACGCGCAGCTTGCCCCGATTTTTCAGTATCACGCGGGAACGTCCCTGATTTTTAAAGTCGACCTGTCCTATGGCCACCCCTGTCTTGGGCAGGTTTTTGAAATGGACCCCAATGTGCGCAATTTGCGGATCGCTAAAAACCA
>DATCVA010000228.1:0-6211 GCA_036567205.1 Eoetvoesiella sp.
GGGCACCGGAAGTTTTCCGGCAGGATTGAGGCGCAGGAAATTGGGTTGGCGGTTTTCGCCGGCCAGTAAGTTGACGAGCGCAAACTCGAACTGCGCATCAAGCTCTTGAAGGGCCCTTCGCGCCGACACGTTGCGTCAGGCATGCCATGGGGTTCGCCAGCGAGGTTGATAGTGGCGGGGGGTGTCGTTGCTTGGGCGCTGTTCGTAACGGTTTTGCCCGGCACGGGACGCAGGCTAAGGGCCAGCGCCGTGACGGTTTGGTCGAGCATGACGAAGAGCTCTTGCACGCGTTCGCTTATCCGCGCATACCTTCATCGTCTTGAGACAGGTTTTCGTTCTTCGTATGCAGCGACATCATAGGCGGTTGATGCAGACGGGCGCGCTCTTGCGCCAGCCGTGTTTCGATTGAAACGGTGTACTGCTTGACTTTCCAGTTGCGGTAGGGTGACGGGGTTTGTTTGGGCGCAAGCATGTCAGACTCCGAATAAGCAGAACTAGTTAAACGCGATCCAATGGGCAAGAAATTTGATTGCCGCGCTGGTCAGCGTTGAAAAAAAGCATGATTGCATACTCAGGTTTCAATTTTGCTACTGAATTTTCTGACGGGTGATGAGCCTAGTGTGGATGCGCGGCGCCTTCCGAATACTGCACGGCGTAGGGAAAGCAACGCGCAGCCTGATCAGGACTGCTTGATGCCACCGAACTCATACGAGGCCATCGGCACTTCCATTACATGGTCGATGAACACCGTTCGGCCCACGTCTTCACCCGCTGCGCCGGCCACCACCATCAAGGGTAATAAATGGTCTTCCTGTGGATGAGCAAGCCGCGCGCCGGGCGCCGTTTCCCAACGCACCAGCATCTGGTTTCGAGCGGCGGCGTCCTCTTGCACGATGGCCGTATTCAAATACGCTTCGAATGCTTCGGCAATCGGCGTGGACTCAGTGCGCCTGAAACCTCGCATGTTGTGGTAGGTAAGGCCGCTGCCAATAATAAGCACGCCCTCGTCGCGCAATGGGGCAAGCGCCTGCCCGACCCGGATGTGTTCTTCGGGGTCGTAGCCGGACTTGAGGGACAGCATGACGATGGGCACATCAGCCTGGGGGTACATCAAGCCTAGCGGCACAAACGTACCGTGGTCGAAGCCGCGGGATGCGTCTTCGCGGGGGCTGAGTGCTGCTTCGGCCAGCAATGTTTTTACGCGGGCTGCCAACGCCGGCGAGCCGGGCGCCGGGTATTTAATATGGTAGGTATGTTCCGGGAAGCCGTAGTAGTCGTACTCCATGGACGGCTGTTGCGCCGTCGAAACGGTGAAGTCCTGGACTTCCCAGTGGCCTGATATGACCAGTACGGCTTTGGGCTTGCTGGGCAAGCGAGCCGGCAGCGCGCTGAACTCACGCGCTGTCTTGGCATACATTTGCTTCATGCCGTCCACATAGGGCCAGGGTCCCCCGCCGTGGGAGACAAAATACACGGGATATCTCGTCGTCATTTCTGCTCTCTCTTTCAATAAGGCCATATCATTAACACAAAAAGCGTGGATAGCGGGCCAGTTGCCGGCGTCGCCGGTTGTCATAACTTGACTGTACCGTTGTTGGTCGATCTTAAATAGGTGACAATATCGACATCTTTGTTCCTGGAAAAGCAACAATGAGCAAACTTAAAGCTATGTCAATGTTCGTCCGGGTTGCGGAACTGGGCAGTTTTTCAGCCGCCGCGCGGCAGCAGGGCATTGCCCGGTCTATTGTTACGCGCCACATCGCGCAGCTGGAAGATGCCGTTGGAATCAAGCTTATAACCCGTAGCACGCGGCGCTTGACGTTGACGTCGGCCGGAAGCGCGTATCTGGAGAAATGCCGGGAAATTCTTGATTTGATCGAGTCGGCGGAAACTGAACTCGCTCAAGAGCATCAGACTTTGCGTGGCGCTGTGCGAGTCAGCCTTCCCCTGAGCTATGGCATAAAGCGCCTGGCGCCTCTTTTGCTGGATTTTGCGGAACAGCACCCGGAAGTGCGCCTGGAAATGAACTACAACGATCGGCAGGTCGACCTGATCGAAGAGGGCGTGGACCTGGCGATACGCGTCACCCGGCGCCTGGCCGACAGCGACATCGTCCGAAGGATAGGAACCGTGCGCCTGCTGGTTGCGGCATCGCCGGCGTATTTGGCTCGCCATGGCGAGCCGCGCCATCCCGCCGAGCTGCTTGATCACGATTGTCTTAGCTATACCGCAAGCAGCAACCTGGATGTGTGGCAGCTCCTTGTCGATGGCGTGCCTGCGGAGTTTTCGGTGCGTGCGCGCCTTCACTCAAACAATGGGGACGTATTGAACCAGGCGGCGGTCAGGGGCATGGGCATTACCTACCAACCCGATTTCATTGTGGCCGACAGCATCAAGGCAGGATGTGTCAAGCCCATTTTGACCGATTATCCTCCACCCGAACTGGGCGTTTATGTAATGTTGCCCAGTAATCGGCAGATACCTTATCGGGTGCGCGTCCTTATCGACTTCCTTGCCAGTCGGCTGCGCCGCGACGGCTAGTACAGCAGGCAAATTGATTTTGCGGAGCAACCCTGTTTTTTCGGAGCAAGAAAAAGCCCCTCGATCTCTCGAAGGGCTTGTAATGCTTGGTGGCGCATCCCTGATGCTGGAGTTTTTCCCGATGTTGTGAAAAATACGCATTATTCTCAACGCTTTACAAGCTGCTTGCTGGCAGTGTAGCAGTGGGGTGTACCAGACTTCAAGCGAAAATGATTACGAAATTGTTAGGTAGAAATACCCTCCTTGCTTGGCTAGTATGCGCATATAATGTATTTTGAAAGGTGCGCATGTTTGCACTATTGAACAGGGAGAGTGTCATGCTGACCGTCAACCATCCCCGCAGTGCTCCTAGGCGTGCCACGAATGTGTCACTGCCCGATGACCTGCTTTCCGAGGCGAAGGCCTTGAAAATTAATATCTCACAGGCCGCTGAAGCTGGTGTTGCCCAAGCCGTCGCACGCACGCGCAGCGAGCGCTGGCTTGCCGAGAACCAGGAAGCCATTGAGAGCTCCAACGCTTTTGTTGAAAAACACGGTCTTCCCCTGGCAAAGTACCGGATGTTCTGATGAGTCGCTACGACGTTTACGCGAACCCGTCAGGCCATGGGTATCTTCTTGATGTCCAGGCGGACATCCTGCAGCCGCTAAATACAAAGGCTGTTGTGCCACTGGTACCCTTAAGTGAAGCGCCCAAGCCGGCGAAGACACTTAACCCTGTTTTCGACATACATGATGAGCTGCACGTGATGGTGACGCAATATATCGCTGCAGTTCCGGTCAGTGAGCTACAGAACCCGGTGTGCAGTCTCCGACAGCGGCACGACGATATTGTGGGTGCCATTGACTTTTTGTTTCATGGATTCTGACTTGTCAAGAGCTGGAGGCCATGCGTGTTATCGATATCGCTTACGCAGTGTCTTTGCTCGAAGTACTAGTCAGTGGGTTTCAGCGGATTTACCTCATGTAGTGATGCGCCATCATGTACCCATATGGCTAGCCCGGATGGAAACGGAGCCGTGCCGATGATGGTGAATATGATGCCGCTTAACTGCTTTTTGGCCGCAATGGCATAGTCTGCGGCGAGTTCTAAATCCTCCTGCGATGGGGATGGCACCGGCTCCGGATGTGAATGCCATAGCCCGATGCAGTGCAGTCCCTTGGAGAACATCCTCTTGCGCTCAGCCATTGCTGTGCTGGCAACAAACTGAACTCGTGCCCGTCGGGACCATGCTGGCTTCAACAGCGTGGCTTCGTCGATGACGATGGTGTCGGTGGTAAGGTCTCGCGAGTACAGCTGACCCACAGATTCCTTTGCGTTCCAGGCACATTGGGTGTGCTGAGAGAGAAACAGGGCAATGTGTCCAGGAATTTCCAGCTTCCAGCGTGCCCGGGCAACTTGGTATTGGAGGGCCTCGCTCATGGTGCGCCCATGACTGAGCGGTAGTCTCTGGTTCGCATGACAGAATCGTAGCGGGAACCGTCCAGGGGCACGATGGCGCGCAGAGGGACCTGGCCTGAAGGGCCGCATGACAATGGTGAAGGCACCCGTTACATAGATAGCCGCCGTTCCGGCTAGGAACTAAAAAGCGCGACATTCAGTCTTCAGTAGCGACACGATGAAATCATCGCGCCATCGACTTTTTTCATGGGTTCTGAGTTAGCAATAGGAGGGCGCCATGCGCACCATCGATATTGTCCACGTAGCGCCTTTGTTCGAAGAGCTACTCCGTAGTCTGGAGAAAGGGCGGGAAGATGAGGCCGTTACATTCGAAAATGAGCGTCCGTTGCGAAGCTTGTGCCCATCGGGTCCTCCAGCCGCATCGGAGTAGCAAGGCAAGTTTGAGGCGCCGGGCGACCCTTCTGGTATTGAACGCTCAAGTGCAGTCGCTCTTCGAAGAAGATGGCTTGACCGATGTACCGCTACCGGCCGTCTGCCATAGCAGCCAATAAAAATTATCAAAAAAATAGTAAAGATAATAAAAAAACTTTTAGCTCAGTGCTTAAGCAGCGTCAGAATCATCGAACGCTCCAGTGGAGCGGTCAGCGCCTCTGGGTCGTTGAGGTTGTTTTGTAGTGCTTGTAGCCGCGCGGGCAGGGCATGCTTGACGCTTTCATATTCATCTTCGGCTTCTATGAGCAGTTTGTCCACGACGTTCGCAGCCATGCGACAGCGCTGGGTGGCGTCCCGAAGGGCTGAGGTTTGTAAAGAGAAGCGGATTTCGTGGCGGCCAATCGACGCCCGTAAGCGTTTCGGAACGCTGCGCCTAAATCAGTATTGGCTCGATTCCGGGTGGGTAGAAAGGTAGGGCGTATTGTTTAACGACATGTTGAAATTTCCTGTGGCTATACGTTCAATGTCGCGGGTTGTTGGGCGGTGTATGTACCAGCCTTCTGTACCAACTACTTCGTCTAGCAACTTGTCGTTAATCCTAAAATGGAAGCCACTTTAGATGAAAATTCCGTGGCGTGACTTCCAAAGGTTAGGCAGGCGGTGCATGAACGGATCACTAACCGGATCACCAAAAGAAAAAACCCTTGATTTCTTCAATGAAATCAAGGGTTTAAATACTGGTGGCGCATCCCTGATTCGAACAGGGGACCTGCGGATTATGATTCCGTCGCTCTAACCGGCTGAGCTAATGCGCCAACGAAGTCCAAAATTCTAGCACATCTGAAAATAAAATGTTTGCGGGAACACTTTGTATAAATTTTATTTGTGCTTTATGGGTATGCTGGTGCATGCAATATTTAAATCGTTGCGCCACACAATTAAAGACCCCGCCTTCTGGCGGGGTCCTACTGCCTGGTAGCAGTTAACACCTGCGAGACGAGGTGTTTTATGAACTGCCTCGAGGGCAGTTAACCTGCCATTAGGGCAGTGAGTTAACAATAGATCAAATTTTTTTCTTTTGCAACTAGCTTTTTATCTGAAATTATGACGAAATTGTTATTTATTGTAACTGGATTGTTGGTGCTGCTTGGCGGTTGCAAGGCACTGTCACCCGGCGCTTCGGAAGGGGCTTCAAGCTCTCGCTCCGGGGTCGAGTTCTATGGGGTTGTGGATGTCGGTGTCGGCACGCAAAGCATATCTGAGTAAATTGCTTTGCGTGGCGTTGCAAAAGACCTTTGCGCTAAGCGGGTACAGACTCTTGATTGGTGTCGGCGCGGTGGCTGGCCGTATGGCTGGAAAGCGCCGCGCTCAAGCTATAAAGGGGCGCAAAGGATTCGGCCTGGGCCATGGGCCAGCCAACCCTGAAAATGGTTTGCCTGTATTTTCCTTCAAGCAGCTCGCCTTTTTCCAGATCTGGAAACAATGCCGATAATACGCGCACCTCGCTATTGGATATTCGTCGTGCGATGTGATGAGGGCGTAGCTCGCCGGGATGGGTAAGGCCAGCTGCGCCCAGCAGTTCGGCCAACGCGCCAAGGGTATTGGCATGAAAGCTGGCTACCCTCTGGGACTTGTCGCTGACGACCAGGGCTTCCTGGCGCTTTGGGTCTTGTGTCGTGACGCCGGTGGGGCATTTTCCAGTATGGCAGGCTTGCGCCTGAATGCAGCCCACGGCGAACATGAACGCGCGGGCGCTGTTGCACCAGTCGGCGCCAAGGGCCATGATGCGCGTCATGTCGAAGGCACTGATCACTTTGCCCGAGGCGCCTAGTTTAATTTG
>DATCVA010000229.1:0-28154 GCA_036567205.1 Eoetvoesiella sp.
AGGCCGATCGAAAATAAAACCTGATCCAGGCCGCTGGCGTTATACAGTCGCCGATACAAAGTACGCTCGAGCACCGCCCCCACCAGCGCCGACAAAAGCGCAGCAATGGGCAAGGTCGCGAAAAAAGGTACGCCATAACGGCTTAGCAATACCACGGTTGCGTATCCGCCGAACATGGCAAAGGCGCCATGCGCCAGATTGACAAAATTCATCAGTCCGAGAGTTACAGACAAACCGACGCTAATAAGAAAAAGCAGCACGCCAGAGGCAATGCCATCGAAGATGATCGTCATGAGGGGGTGTTCTCTATAAAACGAAAAGCCACGGACGCTGGCGGCGGCATCCGTAGCATCACAACATTACTGCTTGCCAGGATCTTTGAAATCGGCAATATGGCTAAACTCAACGTTTTGCAACTTGCCGTCGACTTTTTCCACCTTGCGGATATAAATATTCTGGATAATGTCGCGCGTTTCCGGATCGATCGAAACCGGACCGCGGGGGCTTTCCCATTTCAGGCCTTTAGCTGCCGCAATGAACTTGTCGCCGCTGGCATCGCCGCCGGTTTTCTGAAGCACGTTGTAAATCAGGCTCATACCGTCGTAACCCGCCACCGACATAAAATTGGGCCGCTTGCCAGGATACGCCTTGTAATAGGCTTGCGTATAGGCCTTATTCAGTGCGGAATCATGCGCTTCAGAGTAATGGAACGAGGTCATGACGCCCAAAGCCGGGTCGCCCATGGCATCGAGCACGTCTTCGTCGGTCAGGTCGCCGGTGGAAATCAGCTTGATCCCGGCGGTATCCAGGCCGCGCTCTTTATAGCCTTTAAGAAAGGCCACTCCCTGCTCGCCAGCCGGCACGAAAAGGAACACGGCATCAGGCTTGGTATCTTTGACTTTTTGCAGGAAAGGAGCAAAATCGGGGTTTTTCACCGGGGTACGAACTTCGCCGACAATCTCGCCGCCAGCGGCCGTAAATGTCTTGACGAACTGTTTTTCAGCATCGTGACCCGGACCGTAATCGGCCACTACGGTGTAAACCTTTTTAATGCCATTTTTGCTGGCCCACGTGGCAATCGGCGCGCTGATTTGCGGCAATGCCATGGACGTGCGAACGATGTAAGGCGACTTGGTCGTAACCGATGAAGTAGCCGCGTTCATAACAACCATCGGCACTTTGGCTTCGGCGGACAACGGCCCAACCGCAAAGGCTGAAGGGGTCAGACCGAAGCCGGCCAGAATATCGACTTTGTCTTTCACCACGAACTCTTGCGCGGCGCGTTTGCTAATTTCCGGTGCAACGCCGGTGTCGTCTTTAACCAGCAACACCACTTTGCGATCACCCACTTTATCGCCGTGCTCGCTAATATACAGACGCGCGCCGTTTAAGATTTGTTGACCGTAAGCGGCGAACGGCCCCGACATTGGCAAGACCATGCCGATTTTCAGATCGGCGGCATGGGCCGCCGAGGCGGCCCCAAAGGCCAGCGCAACAGCGACGACAGTTTTATTGATACGCATATTATCTCCTTACTACTTTCGGTTACGCCATTAAAGGACTATCTTGTTTTTCCAACAACTAACGTGCAATCTAGCTCGAAAGCCGTAAACACACTAGTGTTTGCGCCGACTCTCGAATGAATTTTTTAAAAAGTTCTTAGAGCAAACAATTATTCACCTACAGAACTTTAATTCGCAGGTTAGATAGCAATGTTACCGTTGTCAATGAATATCAGATCATCAGGCAAAGGGGTTTTCCCTTATGTACAGGCTACGCGTCAAGCGTTTATTGAAGCGATGCGACCCACGATTTAGCGGATGAACGGCGCAATTGTGCAATGTCCCGTATTATTTTCATTAACTCGATCGATGCATGGCCTAAGCCAGAATCGCTTCGATGCAATAAACCGACGGGTTCCTCTGTCCCTTCGCACGTTCCCGCTAATTGCTGCAAGGTCTGCCGCGTCAAGTCGTCGCGCACCGCCCCAATCGGGGCGATCCAGACAGCATCCGACTGTATGGTAATAAGGCGTGCGACAGAAACAGACAAGGTTTCAATACAATTGGCAGGCAACCTAAGCCCGCGAGACTGCAAGTAGCTTTCGGTATTGTGCCGGGGAACCGTTCCTTTGGTCGATACGATTAACGGATAGGCAATTACTTGGTCCAGCGAAATCGTGCCCGCCATGCACAAGGGGTGCCCTTGCCTCGCCACCACAACCAGCGGTTCAACATAGAGCAATTCAAACGATACCCCCGCCATCATTTGCGGATCAGCCATTCGGCCCAAAACAAAATCAATCTCGCCGGCCTGTAATTTGTCGAGCAGCGGTGCATTGGCCGCTATCTGAATATCAACCCCGACGTCGGGGCAAATGCCGCGAAACACAGCCAGCGCCCTGGGCAATATATCGGGAGCCACGGTTGGAAGCGCGCCAATATGCACCGCTTCGAGCGCGGCAACGGTGTCAGCCAGCGAAAAGCGCCGGGCCCCTTCAAACGCGTCCAGAATCGATACGGCGTGGGTTAGAAACGTCTGGCCTTCGCGAGTCAGACGCGCTCCGAACCGGCCACGCTCAACCAGGCGGCCGCCCACCAGGCCCTCCAGTTCCAATAGTGTTTTAGATATAGCGGGCTGGCTAAGGCGCAGCTTGTCGGCAGCCTTACCCAAATGCAGCTCTTGCGCGATGGCAACGAAGCACTGGATGTGGCGAAGTCGGATACGGCTGGCAAACAAGTCTTTTTCCATAACCTTACATTATCAAATAACGCCCTCTAATTCAATTTACATGAAAATTTTGGCGCATTACTATCGTGTAACGGCGTCGCCACGCGAGCCGAAGAGAATACACAGGAGAGTCCCAATGAAAACACCAACCGAACAATTCGGTGAGTTCTACCAGCGCGACCATAGCGTGCACCCGCCCGCTTACACGCCCGGCTATAAAACCAGCGTCTTGCGCTCACCCCAAAAAGCGTTGATTTCATTGCAACAATCATTGTCCGAAGTAACGGCGCCAATCTGGACACCCGACGAACTGGGCCCGCTGGATAACGATTTAATCCTGAACTACGCCCAAGACGGCAACCCTATCGGCGAGCGCATTCTGGTACACGGATATGTGCTTGATGAAAATGGCAAGCCCGTACCCAATGCACTGGTCGAAGTCTGGCAGGCCAATGCCGCTGGCCGCTATCGTCACAAAAACGATCGCTATCTTGGGCCTATAGACCCGAACTTCGGCGGCTGTGGACGCACACTCACCGACGAAAACGGCTACTACTTTTATCGTACGGTCAAACCGGGCGCTTACCCTTGGCGCAACAACATCAACGATTGGCGCCCTGCGCATATTCACTACTCAATCTCGGGATCGGGCTGGTCGCAACGCCTGATCACCCAAATGTATTTCGAAGGCGATCCAATGATCGCGACCTGTCCGATTGTGCGGTCCATCAACAACGAAGAGGCCGTTCGCGGACTGATCGCGGTACTCGACCGCAAAGCATTTGTTGCACTGGACAGCATGGCCTACCGTTTTGACATTGTCTTGCGGGGCTCCCGGGCAACCTTGTTTGAAAACCATCTTCAAGGAGGCAAATAATGTCAGTGCAACCTAACCAGCTTAACTACCTTAAGGAAACTGCATCGCAAACCGCCGGTCCTTACGTGCACATTGGCCTGGCTCCTAAACAAGCGGGCTTCGATATTTTCGACAATAACTTTGGCAACGTGCTGGCCGGCCCCGACACTCAGGGTGAACGCATCCGCATTGAAGGGCGCGTTTTTGACGGCAGCGGCGCCATCATTAAAGACGTATTGCTCGAGATCTGGCAAGCCAATGCCGCGGGCCGATACAACCATCCCGCCGACCAGCAAAGCGACAAACCGCTGGACAAGGATTTCCGGGGCTGGGGCCGCACCTGTTCCGACTTCGACACGGGGACCTATGTTTTTGAAACGATCAAGCCCGGCGCCGTCGTCGGCCGGCATGGTCACGTAATGGCCCCTCACGTTAATTTGTGGATTGTTGCCCGCGGCATCAATATCGGCCTTAACACCCGCATGTACTTTTCTGACGAAAAAGAGGCCAACGCGCAAGACGCCGTCATCAATGGCATCGAGTGGGTAGAACGCCGCAAAACCCTTATTGGACAGCGCGCTGAAAAAGACGGCCAGGCCGTCTATCAATTCGACATTCACATCCAGGGCCCTGACGAAACCGTCTTCTTTGATATTTAAGGAAGCTCTGAATAGTCCCCGGGCCGCATGCATCTGCGGTTCGGGCGGTCGGCTGCGTGGCAAATCCTTGCGATAGCTATCGCTACGACTACGACTACGACTACGACTACGGCTACGGCTATTACTGCGGTTTGCGCCTGGCATCCCATTCTGAACCGCAGCGCCTGCTTAGCGCTCGACTGGCTCAGAACATTCCCAAGAAGCAAACGTCAAAAAACGGGACCAGAATTGAGGGGCAGAAAACTGCCCCCCAATTTTTTATGTACGGGCTCTATATACAGTTATGTACAAACTATATACGGATTATGGACGCGCCCTGCTAAGCACCTTATTAACATCATTCTTGCCCAAAGCGTCGCTATGTGCGGGCCCTGACAAGCATATTGATCTTGGCGGCGGCCGCCAAAAGTTTTGGCAGGCACACCTGCAACAGATGCGCAGCGTTATTAGTGGCTGACTGGCCGCTAATATTAATGGCAGCAACGACACGACCGTTATGATCGATAATAGGCGCAGCCATCGACACCAGCCCGGAATCCAGCTCGCTATCGACCAGGCTCCAGCCTTGTATCCTGACTTGCTCGATGGCTGCCAGCAACTGATCTTTATCGACAATGGTTTGCGGTGTATGGGCAACCAGCGTCATGCCATCGACGCGCTGCTTTAATTGTGCGAAAGGCAAACCGGCCAGCAGCACGCGGCCCATTGACGAGCAATCGGCCGGCAGGCGGCTGCCTACCCCCAAATTGACCGACATAATGCGGTGCGCGGGTACCCGTAGAACATAAACGATTTCATCACCGTCCAGCACCGCCGCCGAGCAAGACTGACGCAACTCTTCGACCAGGGTTTCCATTACAGGCTGAGCCTGCGTCCATACCGGCAATGAAGAAAGATACGCAAAACCCAGCTCAAGCACTTTGGGCGTCAGGCGAAACAACCGCCCTTCAGTCTCGACGTAGCCCAGTTGCAGCAGGGTCAGCAGAATGCGGCGTGCGCCGGCGCGGGTCAGCCCCGTGCGCTCGGCCACTTCAGTTAGTGTCTGGGCCGCGGCATCGGCGCCAAAACTGCGCAAAACCGCCAGCCCTCGAGCGAACGAACGCACATAACTATCGCCGGGTTTCGGGTCGGACGAAGTTTCGATCAGAGCATCGGCGCCATGGCCGAAGCCCTGCGATAATTTAATTGTGTTTGTCATCCTGATTTTTTTATCTATTATTGGAACCACCGTTTCATAACGGCGCAACAATGCCCTGGCGATTGACAAGCCAGGGAATGCTTATTATCCTTTATAGAAGAGTTCTATATACGAATAAAAATTCATTATAAGAACTAAGTATCGAATTTTCAATCTAATGTTCGTACGGAAAACATGATCAACAAAATAACCCCCACAATAGAGCAGGCTCTGGCCGGCATCTACGACGGCGCAACCGTCATGATTGGTGGCTTCGGCGGCGCCGGACAACCAGCGGAACTCATCGACGGTTTAATTGCGCAAGGCGCCAAAGACCTGGTTATTGTGAACAACAATGCCGGTAACGCCGAGGTTGGTTTGGCCGCGCTATTAAAAACAGGGCGTGTGCGTAAAATCATTTGTTCGTTCCCGCGTCAAGCCGACTCATGGGTGTTTGACGAGCTGTACCGTACGGGCAAGATCGAGCTGGAACTGGTGCCCCAAGGCAACCTGGCCGAGCGTATTCGCGCCGCCGGTGCCGGCATTGGCGCTTTTTTTACGCCCACCGGCTTTGGAACTGAATTAGCCCAAAACAAGGAAACGCGCGAAATCAATGGCCGCATGTATGTACTTGAACACCCCATCACCGCCGACTTTGCCCTGATCAAAGCCGAATCGGGCGACCGCTGGGGCAACCTGACCTACCGTAAAACCGCGCGCAACTTCGGCCCCATTATGGCCACCGCCGCCAAGGTCACGGTTGCATCCGTGCACGACATTGTCGAGCTGGGCACACTGGATCCGGAAGCGGTTGTCACGCCCGGAATATTCGTCAAGCACGTCGTGAAAGTACCACGCACCGCCACCGGCCCCGCCGGCTTCAAAACGGCCTAAGGAATCCACATGAGCGAAAACAAAACACCAGCCTGGACGCGAGACCAAATTGCCGCGCGCGTCGCCGTCGACATCCCCGATGGGGCTGTCGTTAACCTGGGTATCGGCTTGCCCACCAAAGTCGCGAACCATTTACCCAGCGATCGCGAAGTCATTTTGCACAGCGAAAACGGCGTAATAGGCATGGGCCCCGCCCCGGCCGAAGGCGAAGAGGACTACGACCTGATCAATGCCGGCAAGCAACCCGTAACCTTGCTGGACGGCGGATGTTTTTTCCATCATGCCGACAGCTTTGGCATGATGCGCGGCGGCCACCTGGATGTATGCGTCCTGGGTGCATTCCAAGTATCAGTCACGGGCGACCTGGCCAACTGGAGCACGGGCGCACCGGATGCAATTCCAGCCGTGGGCGGCGCCATGGATCTGGCGATTGGCGCCAAGAAAACCTATGTAATGATGGATTTGCTGACCAAAACGGGCGAATGCAAGCTGGTAAACGAATGCACATATCCATTGACGGGTATTGGCTGCGTAAGCCGGCTGTATACCGATCTGGCGGTTATCGACTTAAGCGCTGAAGGCGCAAAGGTTATTGACCTGGTCGAC
Source organism: Eoetvoesiella sp. (assembly GCA_036567205.1). GTDB lineage: Bacteria > Pseudomonadota > Gammaproteobacteria > Burkholderiales > Burkholderiaceae_B > DATCVA01. The sequence continues at coordinate 6,923 of DATCVA010000229.1, forward strand.
GGCTTAAGTTTTGAAGAGCTGCAAAAGCTGACAGCGGTTACTTTGACGGATGCCCGATAAAGCAATTGGCAGATAACGTAATCGGCAGTTAGTTATTCCGTTTCCGGATCAAACGTGAAAGCGAAGTGCTGGTCTTGCATTGGTAGGGATTTGTAGGGCCGAAGCCAACCAAGCGCACGTTTGATCCAGAAATGAAATTAGGCGCTTGCTCCCGTTCAGCCCGAACGTTCACAAGCGCCTTTTGCCGGCTTCGTTTGCATTTGCGGGCGTGCGCCGTTAGTCCACCAGGGTTTCAGCTTGCTTGCGAAAGTCCTTGGGCGACATGCCCACGTGGCGTTTAAAGAAGCGTGTAAAGTAAGCCGGATCGGAAAAACCCAGCGTGTCAGAAACAACGCTGATAGTCATCGAGGTGTAGACAAGGCTGCGCTTAGCCTCAAGCACAATACGCTGATGAATTAGCTGTAACGCAGACTGCCCTACTACCTGGCGGCAAAGTACATTTAAATGAGCGGCGGTAATGCCGATTTTTTTTGCGTACTGATCCACCAAAAACTGCTGGCTGTAACTTTCTTCGATCAACTGGCAAAAGCCGCGGAAATGTTGCCGGCCGCGATCAAGCTCTTTGGCTTGTTCGCGCTTAAAATAAGACGAGTTTCGAGTCAGCCAGACAAGCAGCGACACCAGCGTGGCTTCCAGCAGTACATTGCGATGCGCCGCATTAGCGCGATACTCGGTATCGAGCGTGCTGAAAACCATATCCACATAGTCCTCATCACCACCCGAAGCAACGCTGTAAATATGGGGACTGGTCAACGCCGCCGGGCCGTCGCCCATGTGCTGGGCCAGCTTGTTAAATAGCGGATAAGCCAGCATAACCACATGGCCTTGCGCGTTGGGCGCAAAGGTAAAACCATGGATGCACATTTGCGGCACCATCACGATTTGCCGCGGCATCAAGTCAAAATAGCCGCCATCCAGACATACTTTTGCGCTGCCCCCCTGCAGATACAACAACTGAACAAGCCCATGATGCTGATGCAGTTTTATCTGCCAATTATGCAATTTACTTCGATCGGCGATTGACTCGCAGTGCACCATGTCGGGCGTAAGCCATTGTTCATGCTCGCCGTATAGTTTGTACACAGGAACGCTATTTATCGAAGCCATATCAGAACTTGCCTGTATTAAAAACGTATAGCTTGAAAACCCAAGGGTTAACCCCAGTCAAATTAAAAGCTGCCGGACGGGTTTCTGGAAACCCGAAAAAATCTTCTAAAAGTACCAATATTATACGTATAAGTCCATTCCAAACTAGTCCGGTTCGACGCAATATATCAGTATCTATTTGAAACGACGACCAAAGCGGGCTTGCCACGATAACTGGGTAGCACAAGCACAACATCAAGCATGGTCTTCACCGCAAAGTTCAGGAGACTTTCATGAAAACCCAAGTAGCCATTATTGGCGCAGGTCCATCCGGCCTTTTATTAGGCCAGTTACTGCACCATCAGGGCATCGACACTGTAATTCTAGAACGCAGATCGCCCGACTACGTACTAAGCCGCATTCGCGCCGGCGTGCTCGAAGAAGGCATGGTCAATTTAATTCGCGAGGCCAAGGCCAGCGAACGCATGGACCGCGAAGGCCACGTTCACGAAGGCGTTTCCCTGGCTTTCGATGGCAAGCAAAAACGCATCGATCTTAAAAAATATTCGGGCGGCAAAACCGTTATGGTCTATGGCCAGACCGAAGTCACGCACGACCTGATGGCCGCGCGCACCAAGGAAGGCGGCCTTAGCATCTACGAGGCCGAAGATGTCCAGGTACATGATTTTTATACCGACAAGCCGCGCGTCACCTTCATTAAAGACGGCGAAAAAATTGAATTGGAATGCGACTATATTGCGGGCTGCGATGGCTTCCACGGCGTCTGCCGCCAATCGGTTCCCCAGGATGCCATTAAAAATTTCGAGCGCATCTACCCCTTTGGCTGGCTCGGCATCTTGTCGCATACGCCGCCGGTCGACCATGAACTGATTTATGCAAACCACGAGCGCGGCTTTGCGCTGTGCAGCCAGCGCTCACTGACGCTTAGCCGCTATTACGTACAAGTGCCGCTGAATGAAAAAATCGAAGACTGGTCCGACGACCGTTTCTGGACAGAGCTTAGCACCCGGATTCCCCAGCATGTAGCCGCCAATCTGGTCACCGGCCCGTCCATAGAAAAAAGCATTGCGCCACTACGCAGCTTTGTGGCCGAGCCCATGAAGTTCGGCAATTTGTTTTTGGTTGGCGATGCCGCCCATATCGTGCCGCCCACCGGAGCCAAAGGTCTGAACCTGGCCGCCAGCGACGTATCTACGCTGTACAACATTCTGAAGAAAGTCTATCAGGAAGGCCGCAGCGATTTACTGAACAAATACTCGGAAATCTGCCTGCGCCGCATCTGGAAGGCCGAACGTTTTTCGTGGTGGATGACATCGATGCTGCATAAATTCGACGACGACCCTTTCAGTCGGCGCATCCAGATGGCCGAGCTCGATTACTACACCAGCTCGGAAGCAGGCCTGGCCAACATTGCCGAAAACTATGTTGGCCTGCCGTACGAGACTATAGAGTAGTAAGCCGGCGCTATAGAGTAGTAAGCCGGCGCGTCATCGCTGAACGGCGCGCGGCCACTACTAGCGGCCGCTACTATTAAATTAAGCGCCGATTAAAACTCTTCCCACTCTTCTTCGCGAATTTTCTGCGAGGCGCCCATCGTTAAAGGCCGCGCGGCAGCCGCGGCCTGATTATTAGACCGGACCGCCCCTGCCAATGCGCGAGCCGGCGAACGCGACGGTGATACCGACGGCTCGTGCGCGCGCCGCTGTACTACCGCCTGCTCCTGATCGGCAATCAGGCGTTTTACCACAGCACGCTCTTGTCCCACTTTAAAAACGCCAACCACTTCCACCAGATTCTGCGCCTGCTCGTTCAGGCTATCGGCGGCCGAAGCAGACTCTTCCACCAATGCGGCGTTTTGCTGGGTAACATCGCTAAGCTGCATAACCGCGTCGTTGATTTGCCCCAACCCTGTGGTTTGCTCGTTAGTGGCTGCACTGATTTCATTGATCAGATCCGTTACCTGTTTAACTTGCTTCACAATGCCCTGCATCGCCTCGCCCGCTTCATCGACCAGTTTCGTGCCTATATCCACTTTGGCAACACTGTTATCAATCAGGTTCTTGATATCTTTGGCGGCCGATGCGCTACGCTGAGCCAACGTGCGCACTTCAGTAGCCACCACCGCAAAGCCCCGGCCCTGCTCGCCGGCGCGGGCGGCTTCAACCGCAGCATTCAAAGCCAGGATATTCGTCTGAAAAGCAATGCCGTCGATCACCGCGATAATATCGACAATTTTTCGGGACGCGTCGTTAATTTCGTCCATGGTCACAACCACATTATTGACGACCTCGCCCCCCTTGGACGCCGCCACGCTGGCCGAGCCCGCCAACTGCGCCGCTTGCTGCGCCACGTCGGCATTGCTCTTGACCGTGCTGGACAATTCTTCCATTGCCGCGGCGGTCTGGGTTAAGTTGGCAGCCTGCTCTTCGGTGCGTTGCGACAAATCGGCGTTGCCAACCGCAATCTGGTTCGATCCGGTCGCAATATTATCGCTGCTGGCGCGCACCGACTGCACCACGTTGCGCAAAGACTCCTGCATCAAGTGCATGGCATGAATAACGCTGCCCTCGCCTACCCTGGCAATGTCGATTTTATTGGTCAAGTCGCCATTGGCAATAGCCCCGGCAATCCGCGCCACATCTTTCGGCTCACCGCCCAGTTGACGCGCCAGAACCGCAGTGATCACGACGCCAAGCAGTATGGCCAGCACCACGCCGCCCAGCGTCAACGCAATTAACAGAATTTGCGTACTGGCATAAACAGCACTGATTTCAGCCGCAAAACTGTGGGCATTGGCTTGTTTTTCCTCGGTCAACTTGCTCATCATCGCTTCGGCGGCATCGCCCAGCGGTTTCGCTTCAGCGTCCAGCATGGCCAGCGAATCAATAGCCTCTCCTGGCGGTTCGGAATTCAGCACCACAACAACTTTTTTCAGCGCATCCTCGTAAGCCAGCACCGCCTTGCGCGTCTGTCCCACCGCCGCCTTACCGGCCTCTGTTACAAAGAGAGTATCCAGTTGATTAACTCTTTCCTTTACAGCGTCGAAACGCTTTCTAAGTTCGTCAAGCTGGCTACTGCGTTCCGTTTTAGTATGAGCCAGCAAAGCATTGCGCATGGTACGGCCGGCAATCAGCAAGTACGCATTGGCTTCCGAAGCATAATTAAGACCCACCACCTCGCGGTCGTACATAAACGACGCCATCCCGTTGATCCGGCTTGCCGAATTTATGCCGACACCGCCAATAATCGCTGCAATAGCGGCCACAATCAAAAAGCCCCCGATCAGTTTGGTTTTGACCGTAAGCTGTGCAAGCCAACTCATTTTTTTCTCCAGATTTGCGTAGGCGCAATAGTTATTTACCAGAATAGGGTTTTTACTTAGTCTGGAATTTTAAATTCTTGTGTGCATATCGAATCAGAAGAACAAGCGGTATCCAACCGACTAGTTATCGGTATTGCCAATTAAGAAACAGTTAAGGGCAATACGATCATCGCAACTGTACTTGCCACGCTGACCATGCTGGCCATCCACGTGCTCTGCCCCCCCCATTAAACCGGACATTCTTACGTTGCATCAACACAATCCACCTAAAAACTTGACATAACATAGGCGATCACCTATGTTGTAAGACAGTTCAACCGCAAGACACCATCTTGCGGCTCATGCCCTGCCCGCCCATAGGCGGGGCTACTTTCCTTATCCAAGTCAGCGTTTTGGAAAGTCCAGCCGCCCTGTTTGCCAGGTGCGGCGCCACGCCACCAAGGCATTACGCCCATTCGCAAGCCATTGCGCGCATGCGTGTGTCGTTATCGCCTTTATTTGGGAGATTCAAAATATGGATACAATCAAAATAGCCATTGTCGGACTGGGCAACTGCGCCAGTTCGCTAATCCAAGGCATACATTATTATGCCGACAAATCCCCTGAAGACGCCATCGGACTGATGCACTGGTCTATTGGTGGCTATACACCCGGCAACATCAGGACCGTAGCTGCTTTCGATATCGATGCCCGCAAAGTGGGACACGATATTCACGACGCCATCTTTGCCCCGCCGAACTGCACAACAGTCTTCAACGGCGACATTAAGCCGGGCGGCGTAAAAGTCAGCATGGGTTGCATCCTGGACGGCTACTCCGAGGATATGAACTCTTATCCCGACGCCTTGACGTTCATCAAGTCCGATGCCCCCCAGCCCGATCAAAATGAGGTGGTTCGCATTTTAAAGAGCACCGGCGCCGAGGTCATGCTGAACTACCTGCCGGTCGGCTCGGAAAAGGCCACCCGCTTCTATGCCGAATGCGCGCTGGCCGCCGGCGTTGCCTTCGTCAATTGCATACCCGTCTTTATCGCCAGCGACCCCGAGTGGGCTGAACGTTTCGCCCAGAAAGGCATTCCGCTTATCGGCGACGATATCAAGGCGCAACTGGGCGCCACGATAACGCATCGCGTGCTTACCGATTTGTTCGCCCGCCGCGGCGTCAAGCTGGAACGCACCTATCAATTGAACACCGGCGGCAATACCGACTTCCTGAACATGCAGACCGCACACCGCCTGGAATCCAAGCGACTGTCCAAAACCGAGGCCGTGCAGTCGGTGGCGGCCACGCGGCTGGACGACCTGGACATTCATGTCGGCCCATCTGACTATGTGGCCTGGCAAAAGGACAACAAAATCTGCTTTATCCGCATGGAAGGCAAACTTTTCGGTGACGTCCCAATGAATCTCGAACTGCGCTTGTCCGTAGAAGACTCTCCCAATTCTGCCGGCGTGGCGATCGACATGATACGGTGCGCAAAACTGGCGATGCTGCGCGGCGAAGGCGGCGTGCTGGATGGCGCCTCGGCATACTTCTGCAAGCATCCGCCGCAGCAGATGACCGATGACAAAGCCTACGACGCGGTCGAACGCTTCATCACGCGTACCCTTGGAAAGAAAAAAGCGGCATAGTCGTTCGTCCCGGCAAACGGACCCGTCTGGGTCCGTTTTTGACACTACCAACGTAAGGACTACGAACTATGCAGGCAGTTATCCTGGCCGCTGGAAAAGGTGAGCGCATGCGGTCCCTAAGCCCCACGAAACCCATGGTTTCGTTGCTGGGCATGCCGCTGATTGAACGCACGGTGCGCACGGTGCAGTCCTGCGGCATTGAAAACATCATTATCGTAACCGGCTGCGAACCCGAGGCCATCCAGGCATGGCAGCACGACTACGCCCTGGCCAATCCGCACATGCAGATCACCCTGGTGCAGAACAATGAATGGGACAGTACGGAAAATGGCCAATCGCTGGCTGCCGCAGCCGGCCACATCCGGGGCGATTTCCTGCTGCTGATGGCCGACCATGTCTATGCGCCGGAGCTGCTGGCCAGCTTATGCAAGAGCGCACCGGCGCACGGGGGCGCGACGCTGGCCGTGGACGGCGGCATCCACCGTAAAGATATCGACCCCGAGGACGTCACCCATGTATACGTAACGGACCAAAAAATCAATCGTATCGGAAAAAAGATTCAACCCCACAACGGCCTGGATACCGGTGCTTTCCTTTGCCGCGCCGCCGTCGCCGAGCGTGCGGTCCGTACCTGCGCCGAAGGCCGCACACGTTTAAGCGATACCATGCAAGACCTTGCCGATGACGGCAAGCTGCTGGCCCATCGCGTTAACGGCCTCTACTGGCAAGACGTCGATACGCCGCAAATGCATAAACGGGCAGAACAAGGCCTGCTGCGATGGGCTGCCGGCAAAGCCGCCGACGGCGCCGTGGCCCGGTATGTGAACCGCCCCCTGTCCAGACAGATCACGCGCGTGCTCGTCCAGACCGGCATCACGCCAAATCAAACATCGCTGATCGCGTTTGCCATCGGCCTGTTTGCGGCCCTGTGCCTGGCCCAGCCCCAGTATTGGGGGCTGCTGGCGGGCGGGCTACTGGTACAACTGGCATCGATCGTGGATGGCTGCGATGGCGAACTTGCACGCCTGAAACTGCGCCCATCCCCCTACGGCGGCTGGCTCGATGCCTTGCTGGACCGGTACGCCGATGCAGCCGTACTGGCGGCGCTTACCTGGCATCTGGTGCAGTTTCACCAACAACCACAATGGATGTGGCTGGGATTACTGGCCATCGCCGGCAGCTTTGTTTCAAGCTATAGCGCCCACAAAGCGGACGGCCTGCTGCGTCATGGCCGCTGGCGCATCGGCCGCGATACACGGTCCCTGCTAATCATGGTCGGCTGCGTTCTGGCCTTTCCCGAAGCCACCCTGGCGGTGGTCGCGATCGCCATGAATTTCGTGGTGGTGTTCCGCATGATCAAACTGCGCGGGCGTGATGACGAATTCGCGCTCGGCAAAACAGCATCATGATCTGGAACTTATAAGCCATGACTGAACTCCACGCCTCGAACGCCATGCAAATCAGCATGTTACGGATCCGCGACATACTGGCCACATCGCCCGTTCCCGAAGACCCGGGCCATGCCGAGAACACCCTGCAGTGGCTGTTGCGGCTGGCTCCCAACGCCGACGATGCCCTGCGCCTTGCCGCGCTGGCCCATGATATCGAGCGGGCACGCCCTTCACGGCTGCGGCGTGAACAGTTCGATGACTACGACGCCTTCAAGGCGCAGCACGCCGAAACCGGCGCGCGCATTGCATCGGAAATACTGACTGAAAGCGGCATCGAACCTGCGCTGCGGATCGAAGTCTGTCGTCTGATAAGCCGACACGAAATCGGCGGCGATCCGCGTAGCGATCTGCTGAAAGACGCCGACAGCCTGTCGTATTTCGACCATAATCTGCCGCTTTATTTCGCTCGTGAAGGCTGGGAGGAAACGTTACGCCGGGCTCGTTGGGGCTATCAGCGACTGTCCATGCGCGCGCGCGATCACTATGATGATATTCGGCATGAAAATCCCGCTTTGCAAAGGCTTATCGCTGAAGCCCGATGCTTAAAACACACCAAGGGAGGCTTTATAAAAACACAAACATAAGTCGCGCTTACGCTTTACCTTGCTCCCCCACCTATTTAATAGCCGCCCTGGCAGCCTCGGCCAGGAAACCGCTACGAGTCTGATGATGCTGTTTAGCGTATTCATCAATTTTCGCCAGCAAGCGACGCGGCAAAGTAATGTTGATTTTCTCGGTACGGCCGTCGTACTTGGCCGTGTTTACATCAACCAGCGCCCAGACCCTGATGCTGTCATAGCGCTACTCAATAAACACGTCATCCAGGATTTCAGCATTCAGAATATTCAAAGACCAGGTTTCCAACTGGCTAGGCGTGGCGGCCTGGATGCGTTGTTGCAGGTTTTGAGACAAGGAGCCAAACTTGCGTATCAGCAAGCGTTGTAGCAAGGCGGCTTCGCCTTCAAGACGTCCTTCCGACTTACCCTTGTGCAGACCTTGCTCCAAGCCCTGCTCTAGCCCCTGCTCCAGGCCAATAGCTATTCCTTTTTCTAGCCCGCGCTTTTCACCCAGACGCTCGATGCTGGTGACGAATGCCATTTTATGCTCCTGTTCTATCGTGATCATGGCCTGTTCAAAGGCCGGTTCCAGTGCCGCCGGTAGCGCCATCATCCAGTCAATAATTCGAAACAAACACAAGACGTCTTTTTTGCTGTAACGGTATTGGTACAGCAGCCGCATAACTCGCGTTTTGGAGACTAGGCGCTGCGGGCCATTTTTGCCGGTGACTTGCGCCTGCAACTGTGCCATGACGACCACCGCGAAGGGATTGCCCGCGGCTTCCTGTTCCAGCGTTTCCCAGCGGTCCAGCCATGTGGCTAAGTGTACGACACGAAAGCGAAATTGCCCACTATTGGCCTGAAGATTGCCCCAGGAATACGTCAGGTGGCTACCGTTGCCACGGCTGGCGGCAAGCACCGCCAGGCTGACCAGCTCCATCTTTTGCCGCGTGCCGTCGGGGCCGACGATGCCATCAATATAACGGTCTTCAATACGCCAGGCATAGCGAAACATACGTCGACTAAAGCGCGGTAGCGTCGCGGCGGTCACTCTGCCGCCCTGAATTTCCACGTGAACCAGAATACAAAATGGCCGCTGGTTTTGACTACGGACCTGCACCAGCTTGTCGGCATACACGCGACCCCGACCCTCGCCCCGCGTGATCGCCTGCAACTCTTTGTCCAGGAACACCGGCAGGTGGCTCCAGTCGATCTGCGCGTGCAGCCAGGGGGCTAGCAGGCGCAGGAAGTCTTCAAAGTAGTGGTCCAGCGCCTCTTTCCAGGGGCTGTCATGGTCGGTGGGCGGTTCAGCCATGGGGAATCGATTCAAAGAGAGGCTTGAACTACGACTGTAGTAAGCATCGTCTTTGGCCGATAGATGTGGTGCACCCCGATGTCCCACTCGGAAACTACGCCCAGGAGGTGGAGCTGTGTTCGCCTAGGGGTAAGCGATCCAACCCTTTTGCTCAGGCGGGATTAGTAGACATTAGTAACGCGTTAACACGGGTCAATCTCCAACACTTCCGCTTTGAGCCGAGCTCTGATTTGTGGCAGTGCCTTGCCCCGCAAAAAACATTTCCACTTTACCTAAAAAATTACGGTATGAACGCCGTTAACCGAACAACAAACGGATTCGGAATAGCAAAAAAAACCACACGCCCTGCACGGTAACAATTTTCTGGCCCATACCCCTAAAGTTATCTCCTCTTACGCCGTTAATGCCTATGAACAGGAAGACCTGAGGTTTGGTTTCAGCTTAATGCCGCATTGGCGGGGCGCAGTATCAAGCTCTTATCTTCTTGGCAACCAGGCGAAGCCGTAAGTCGCCGTATTTATTCCTATCAGGAGTTTCCATGTCAGTAATTAACACCAACTCGCTTTCCCTGATTGCCCAAGGTAATCTGAGCAAATCCCAATCAGCTCTTGGCACCGCCATCGAACGCCTGTCGTCCGGCATGCGCATCAACAGCGCAAAAGACGACGCAGCAGGTCAGGCTATTGCCAACCGCTTCACAGCCAACATCAAGGGCTTGACCCAAGCTGGCCGTAACGCCAACGACGGTATCTCGATCGCGCAAACGACGGAAGGTTCGCTCAACGAAATCAACACCAACTTGCAGCGTATTCGTGAGCTGTCGGTACAGGCAGCTAACGGTTCGAACTCCGAAACCGACTTGAAATCTATCCAGGATGAAATCGGCGAGCGCTTAGCTGAAATCAACCGCGTATCCGAACAAACCCAGTTCAACGGTGTAAAAGTTCTTGGTGCTGAAGCCGGAAAACTGAACATTCAGGTTGGCGCACATGACGGCCAAACTATTGCTGTTGGCCTGCGTACAATTAACTCTTCGACACTTGGCTTAGCCAATCTCTCCATTGAAGGGACACAGTTAAGCAGTAAAAATCTTGGTACCAAGATTGAAAGTGCGACATTCACCGCATTAGAAACCGCCACTCCTGCCAATAACACTTTTGTGCCTACAGCTGGCCCAGCAATGGCATCTGATGGCGTTTATGCTCTCAAAGACGGCTCTGGTTTCGTGGTTAAGGGAGCAGACGACGGCAAGTTCTACGAGCTAGCAGAGAATACCGCTACCGGCGACTGGGCATGGGACTCGTCCTCTACTGCAATAGGAGAGGCTTTGGTCGAAACATCGGCAACCGCCTCCAAACTGCCTGTAATGATTAATGCTACGCAAGGCACAATCGCCACAACGGGCACAGCACAAGATTACACACCAGGAACACCCATCGACGTTACCGGTTCCAGCTTGTATAGTCGTAACGATGGCAGCGGATACGCAGTTCAAGCCAACGACGGAAATTACTACGAAGCCACCCTGAGCGCGGTCAACAAGGTAGACCCCGCAGATAAAACTACGTGGACTTTCGACATCGACGTTGACTACGACAATCTAGTACAAGTAAGTGCAAGTAACATCACAGGGGTAGCGGCAGAAGTCGTAGGCGATGAAACACTTGTTGGTACAGATGTCAATATCTACAACACTGAAGTCAATCCCGGCACCGCTCCCACTGCCGTCTCGGTGCACGCACTGAACGCCGATAGCAGTTCGTATGCCGTTCTCGCAAGTGACGGTAAGCACTACGCAGCAACGTTCAACTCGGCCACAAAGGAAATGGAGTGGGATTCTAGCACAGACGAAATTGCAGCTGCAGATGTTAATGCCACGGCAACCTCAACGGTTAAAGGTGATTCAGCTACCGCTACTGTCAGCGGTTTGGCCTCTGGCGAAACCCTTCACGAGATTCTGGACGAAAATAAAGTCGGCACTGGTGAATACGTAGTTAAAGGTACAGACGCCAACGGCAAAACCACTTATCACAGCGCAACGGTTGACAGCTCCGGCACAGCAACTTCTGGAACAGTAACCAAGGACGCTGCAGTATCTGTTGACCCTCTGAAAGCAATTGATGATGCATTGGCTGACGTAGATAGCCTGCGCAGCGAACTCGGTGCGGTACAAAACCGTTTCCAGTCAACAATTGCCAACCTGAGCAACACCGTCACTAATCTGTCGGCTGCTCGTTCACGCATCGAAGACGCTGATTACGCCGTTGAAGTGTCGAACATGACACGTGCACAGATCCTGCAACAAGCTGGTACCTCGGTCTTGGCTCAAGCCAACCAAGTTCCACAAACTGTATTGTCGCTGTTGCGTTAATTCAGTAAGCAGTAACGGGGCCGGACTTTGGATCGGTTCCCGTGCAGTACTTCGTAATGGCCCTCACATGCTAAAACGAATGAAGCCAGCCCTCGGGCTGGCTTCCCAGAATGTTGATAAACCCCCTGTTTTTTGCAGCGGGGTTTATTTTTTGGGCTGGCTAGGCAAGTGCATGCTGATTTGATGAGAACGTCAAGAATGTGTGCAGAACCATGATCTGCGCGGCGATCCGGCCCACACGAGGCGCTGCCAGGGCGTAAAAGGACGCTAAAAGCTGCGCCAGCAGCAGCGCCATCTTCTTCATGTTCTGAGCCGCGGCGGCCAACAGGCACTGCTCCAGCACTTTTTTAAGCCCGCGCAGGCGCGCGTACCGATGCCCATGCAACGGCTTGGCATCGGCGAAGCTGCGTTCGACGGTTTCTTTACGCCGGGCGTAAATTTTCTTGCCCGCCGGCGTCAGTCGCCGCGCATTAACCCGCTCCTTGGCCTCTTCCCAGACGTGACGCACAACGACTTTGACGCGATTGGCGCTTTGCGTGCACCGATTGCGACCCGGGCAATTCGTGCATAGATCGGGATCAGAGTGATATTCACGGTAACCGGCGCGGCTCGTTGTTTTATACGGAATCTCCTGATGATGCGGGCACGTATAGGTGTCGCTTTGCGCATCATAAACATACTCGCGTTTATAAAAATAGCCGTCCTTATGCGTTGGGCGTCGATACCCCATCACCCCGGCAATCGAACGATCTTCAAGGCCCTTGCGCACGGTGGGCGTGAAGTAGCCCGCATCCAGTCCCACGGCGTACGGATTCAAATTAAAGCGTTCACTCTGGCGATCCAGCCGTGCCAGATAGGGCTGACTGTCGTGCACATTGGCCGGCGTCACGTGCGTGTCGGTGATGATCGCGTGCTTGGCGTCGACCGTGCGATGATCCAGATAAAAGAACCCTTTGGGCTTGCCATCGCGCACCATGTACCCGGCCTCGGGGTCGGTGCGGCTGACCTTGATTTCCTTGGTCGGGCCCGAGTCGTCATCCTTGTCCTGCTGGCGTTTCAGGGGCCGTTTTCCTTCGGCCCGGCGATCCGCATCAACGGCCGCATCGAGCTCGTCCAGGTAGGCGGCGGGCTTAACGGCCACTTCAGTCAGGTCATACTTGTTCTTGTTGGCGCTGGCCTTCAGATGCGTGCTGTCGGTATAAAGCACACGGCCGTCAACCATGCCGCGCCCCATGGCTTGGAGCACAATCTCATCGAAGATCTCTTGATAGATCGCGCTGTCGGCGAAGCGGCGGCGCCGATTCTGGCTGATCGTCGAGGCATCGGGCACCTTGTCCGTCAGGCGCAGCCCCAGAAACCAGCGGTAGGCCACATTGACCTGCACTTCACGGATCAATTGACGTTCGCTACGGATGCCGAACAGGTAGCCGAGCAACAGTAGCTTAAAGAGCTGCACCGGATCAATGGCCGGGCGGCCATTATCGGCGCAATACAAGTGCGCCACCTTGGCTCGGATAAAACTCAAATCAATGGCAGCATCAATCTTGCGCACCAGGTGATCGGCTGGAACCAAGGATTCCAGGGTCACCATTTCAAGTTCATGCTGATAGGCGGTGGGTTCTTTTAGCATCCCCACATTATGAAGAAACCCTCGCCATTTGACGAGGGTTTGTCAGCAGTCTGTGAAGCCAGCCCTCGGGCTGGCTTCCTCATTTACGCTGGTCCTTTAAGCTAACAGCGCCCCTTGGCGATTAAGAAAATCCAGCAATTTCGATACCATTAACAGCGCCTTGGCGTCCAGGTTACGCTGCCCGGTCAGCATTTTTCCATCGGTAGCTGGCACTTTGCCATCATGCAAGACGTCGCGCAGCAGCGCTCGCAACTGGTTTTCGGTATTCTTGCCATTTATATGCGGCAGCAAAAAGGATTCAGCTTCTTTTAGCTGGATATTGATGCCGTCGTGCCACAAGCTGAAGCGCCCCACTCCAGATGCCGAGTCTTTATTTTGCTGAATCAAGTACGCCAAACCGGGTATTAACTGCGGCGCGGTACTCTGACTATTCGCATAGGGGCCCGCGTCAAGGCTGAAGCGCAACTGATTCAATTTAAATAGTGTGTCTAGCGCTTCTTGCACGGCCTTTTCAACATCGCTGCTGTCACCGGCAAGAACGCCCTGGGCTTGAACATGTGACACAAGATCGTTAAACGATACGGCAACGGGCCATGCCTGGGACAAAGCATTTGCGACGGCAATAACTCGAACTTCGGTGGTATTTAATGGCCCGCCTTTATGGTTGGTGTACGTATGATGGCCCACCGGCGCACCCTGTGGCGACTCGCCTCGGGTAAAGAAACCCGCCCAGCGCAGATCGCGCAAACGCCCAAGGTCGGGGCTAATCGCAATTTCAGCCTCCCGCTCTTGTTGCACCAGCATGCTCTTCCGGAAATTACGGCCTATGGCAAGATCCAGGTACTGCTGGCGCATGACCTTGGGCTGGCCCAGCGCAATCAGGCTGTGGTTAAGCTGTACATTTTGCCCATAAGTGGCTGACAGTTCCGAATGCGACTCGGCATCCCCCACATAGGCCAGGCCCGCCTGCTGCGCAGCGTCGGCAAACTCCAGGAAATAGCACGGGCTATTGAACGCTTCCAAATACTCGTGCGCCACGTAGTAGTCGGATTGTTTTTGCACTTGTCCAACCGCACCGCGCAAAGCTGAAGCCAAGGGGTTGCTGGCGGCAAGCCCGTCTGACAGCAACGTCAACATCGCCTTGGCGCTGGCCAGCTTTTCCTCATCGTTAGTCGCTGAATGGCTATGCAGCAACATAGCGTCGCGCACAATATCGCCCGCCTTCCAGCCAGGATAGGTGTTGTAGCTGACGTAAGCCAGGCCTTTGGGCGACAGGTTTTCACGGCAAATGCGCACGATGGCTTCGCGCACCTCGGGCGGCACCCAGCTGAATACGCCATGCACAATAATGTAATCGAATTGGCCGAAATCCTTGCCGATGTCGGTCAGGCTCATGGCGCGCAGGTCCAGGTTTTTTATGCCCAAGTCTTGTACGATTTTCTGGCCCTGCTGAATCTGTACCGTCGACAAATCCACGCCTATCGCCTGGGCTTCGGGGTAGGCCAGCACCAATGGCAGCAAATTACCGCCCGCCGCACAACCTAGTTCCAGCACCCGGGCTTTTTCCACCGGCACCGTTTCCACCCCATATAAATGCGCCGTTGCACGCAAATGCCCCGGAGAGGAATAAAAAAACGCGTTGGATGTGTACTGAGTACGGTCGTAATGCTCAGCAATCTGCTGATTGACAATGTCGGGCGAATTCAAGGAGGGCTCCTGTTAAGCGTAATCCGGGATGATGGTTAGCGTAACAGCAGACTAGCGACGGCAATTGAAGGAATTATGGGGTTTTTTATACGGCTAGATAAAAAATAACGGAACCTACAGGCGACGTCCCGCACAGATAAAGCCAGAATCTGACGCCATGTCTCCTTCATGGCCGCCTGCAACCGCATACCAGAGCGTTACTCAGGGAATTGATCGAGCAAGCCATCAATATCCATTTCCTGGGGATTAACTCCCTTAATGGCGTAAACCGATATTGCGACCAGGGCCATTAGCTGCTCGCGCTGAGCTCCGAGAATTGTTTTCTGATCAAGAATTTTGATCATCTTTTTGGTGTCGCGATTCATAAAGCCGTTGCGCATCAGACTGCGCTTCACTCGATCCAGTTTCAAATGATAAATTGAATCTACCATCAGCACTTCGAGGTGCGCGATAAGCCCTTTGAACTCGCTATCCAGACTGATTCCTTGTATCAAAAGAATCTTGTCTGCCAGTTTGTCAGTTTCATCATCGGTAAGGTGGAGATTATCTGGCAATGGAATGCGCTGCATAACAAGCAGGCTTGCATTTATCCACGCGAAATACGCTTGCATCAGCTCCAGGTGGAACCGCACTTCCTTGCTGAGCCATAACTTGTTGCGGCTGACCTGCTGTTCGAATGCCCGGAAAAACTTCTGGAACTCCTTGTTGCTTGAGAAGACCTTTGCATATTGCAGGTTCGGACCATGAGGCAATGTGAGTTCATGAGCGACCATGCACTCACATAGGCTCTGGCTATCTCGTTTCGGCATTTCGAGCGAGAAAGATGCGCTCTCAAGAAAGTCCAGGATAGTCTGCTCGCTGTTGATTCGTTTTTCCAGAACCACGCCTGCTACGCGTGTGACTTCATCTTTCTTCTTCAGATAAAACGTGGTGACGAAGGCGATGATCAAGCCTGCTATTAGTGTAGAAGCGAGACTGAAAATACCTTGCCAGATAAACTCTGGGTACCCTAGAAAAAGCTGTGTCAAATCCAATTTAATACCCTAGTTCGTAGCGCTTACAGTTTCCGTATTTTTCCGCAATTTTTTTTTTGCCCACAGTTCGACTCAACAAGAGGGATACTCGCTATAGTGGCACGGCACTAAACAAAATAACATCAAATACCATGCAATCTCTTGCCCTAAAACAAAATAAAATCATCGACGTCTCAAATTGGGCGCTTGATGCGGAGTTTGCTATTTTTCCCCAAGGTGCACGAGCCAAGGAAGCCTTTTTCTCGCCTCATACTCCCACAGAGCAGGCCATTACTGCCGACAAACGTTATTTGTTCAAACGCTCAAAAAAGAGTTATCCCGATCAATTTTGGGGTGAGATCATTGCTTACCGAATTGGCTGTTTACTTGGCCTTGAGGTTCCCCCTGCGTTCTTGGCCTGGAACTCAAGTACTGGCATATGCGCGGCTCTGATCGAATGGTTTTATATTGATGGAGAAGAGGCTGTTGTGCTGGCTGGCGATTTTCTTCAAAAACTACAACCAAACTTTGATCGACGCAAGGGATCCACACACAATCTACGCGATATCACAATACTTTTGCGGGCGCTTTCCCAGAGAAAGTTGCTAGATGAGCACGGATGGAAGCAGTGGTGGGTTGATGCTCTGCTTTTTGATGCTCTAATAGGCAATACTGATCGCCATCAAGACAATTGGGGATTTTTGTTCCGGCGCAAAAAGGAATCCAGCCGCCCCATACGTCTGACACCGTTATTTGACAATGGAACCAGCCTTGGGCATGAACGCTTTACCGAGCGCACAGCCAAATGGAGTGAAGCCGATTTTTTACGTTATATTAATAAAGGAACGCATCACGTTGCTTGGTCCACCGACGAGCCACGCATTAGCGGGCATTTCGAGCTACTCGAAAAAGCATTAAAAGAATGGCCCGAAACCAAGCTAAAAGCCCAATCACGCATAGCGTACCTAAGCCAAACGGCAATACTTGACTCGCTATCCGATTTAGAGCATCTTGATGCACTGCTTCCATTAACTAAAGCACGTTTGAGTTTTGTCGAGAACTTGCTCGGCTACCGCCTAGAAATACTCAAAAACGTATTATCATGAATCCGCTTTCCTATATTGTCGAACCCGAAGGCCTGTTGCTAACCTGGCAACCACAAGACGAACAAGCGCGTCCACGCACGCGTCGTATCGTCGCTGAAATCGATCTTAAAAACGATAACCAAGCCACGTTCCGCTACCTGAAAAATACCGCCGACTTTCAAACTGCCATCGAAGCCGGCTTTAAAGGCTATCCTGCATTCGATTTAGGCGCTGACGAAATATCAACAGGAGTTATAGAGACCTTTTTGCGGCGGCTCCCGCCACGAAAGCGTGAGGATTTCGCTGAATTCCTGGCTTTACACCGTTTACCCTTTCCGTTTCCATATTCAGATATTGCTTTATTGGGATACACCGGAGCCCGTTTACCCAGCGATGGATTTTCGTTAGTCCCTGTTTTTCCAAAAGATGCTGTTCCGTGTGATCTCCTGTTGGAAATCGCCGGTTTTAGGCATATCGAGGGTGTCAGCACAGCGCAATTAAAGGTGAATGATCCAGTAATCTTTGCTATCGATCACAACAACCCTGTCGATTCGGACGCCATCGCCATCAACCACAACAAGGTGTGCATTGGATATGTAAACCGAGCGCTCAAAAATACATTTCATGGCTGGCTGAAAACAAAAAAAGTAATGGCTACTATCGACCGAATTAATGGTAAGCCCGAACATCCGTTAATTTATCTTCGGATAGCTGTTCGATAGTTAAAAGCTAGGGTTGGTGCGCGTAATCCAGCCGCTTACGAAGCAGCTGGGCTAAGCTACGACACCAAGTTCGATTTGAAGCAGGCCATCGACCTGCCCTATACCACCGAGTGGCTCTCAGTACCGCCCGTCGCGCCACACGGCCAGACACCCAAGCTTGGCACTCTGCATCCCTCCCTCGTGCCGGCCGTCCGAGCCGCATATCGTGCGGTGACTGAATGAGTCGACGCCTGACGCGCTGATGATCGGCAATGCCGCCTATAAGCAGGCTGGCGTATTTAGGCTCTGACGAAATATCAACCGAAGTTATAGAGACTTTTTTGGGAAGGCAATCGTAAACTGCCCTGGAGTTGACAAAGCTTGTCGCAGACGTAACCGATGGGTAAGGCCTGCAAGCCATCGCAGTCCAAAGTGCCATGACATTTCCCGCATGTGACATATTCATTCACTACCAAGGCACAAGCCCCGCCACCCACTGTATTGTAATCTTCCTTTTCACAATCAGACTATGCAATGGCAAACGCGTATGGATATGGCGCTAAAAGACTGGCTTAAAACCCACTCGCCAAGGTAGTGGCAAGTCATCTACCTCTACGCCAGTAGCAGGCAATCCGCCGCGTTCGCGGCTCCCAAAAGGCCCTTACAAAGTCCAAACAACCATCTGCTTCGACCCCCTCTGAAAGCTACTAGCCAGCCCGCCATAAATAGCCCTTTACTTCCCGGCCAGCACCATCCACGATACGCCGAACGGATCCGCAGCCATGCCGAAGCGCGAGGCGAAGAAGGTTTCCGCCATGGGCATCTGTACCTGGCCGCCTTTGGACAATGCCGCAAAAAGACGCTCAGCCTCGCCGATGTCAGGGGCTGTAATCGCGACGGAAAATCCCTGAAAGGAAGCGTGCCCGCTGCACCGGCCGTCGGATGCCAGCAAGGTGGTATCGCCAACCTTGAAACTGCAGTGCATGATTTTGTTGTCGGATCCGGGTGGAAGCTGGCAATCGCCCTGCTGCTCTCCTTCCGCCGGTTTGGGCGCCTCGTTGTAGCGCATAAGGGCGGTTACCTCGGCCCCCAGTTCGCGTTTATAAAATTCCAGCGCTTCTTCACAACGCCCTTCAAAAAACAAATATGTCTGAACTTGCATGATGCCTCCTGGTGGCGAATAGAGTGAACAATGATGTTGGCAACCCTGCTTCACCGGAAGGTTGCCCGGCCTGCATGTAAAAGCATAAAAAGGGGAACGACACGCGCACGCCCTAAATACGCTGCCTTGAATACGCCTCCCTAAATGTAGACGCCGTACACATTAAGGTAGCAGAAATTTAGTAAGCGAAACAGCATTAATTGCAACAAACCATGTAGCGCCTAAACACGCTGTCGATAAACACTTACACAATAAAACCGTTACGCCCACGACACGCATAAAAACACTACAGAAATAAAATTCCGCTATGCTTATGCCATGTTGGATCACACTTGAAGCAAGGAAATTATTGTGTCCGCCGAGTCTTCTACGCTGTTGCACCTGACCGCCGGCAAGGCCGAACTTGTTCTGGCCCCCCATATTGGCGGTTCCATCGTCGCTTATCGCGATTACCGCGATGGCAAAACCGTTAACTGGATGCGCCCGGTCAGCGATGACGCAGTAGCGTCCGGATCGGTCTCCGACATGGCAAGCTTCCCTCTAATACCCTGGAGCGGCCGCCTGCGCGATGGCACGTTCATGTTTAACGGGCAGCGTATTACCGTGCCGTCTGCCAAACCGGATTCGCCGCACACAATTCATGGCCTGACCCGATACCATCCGTGGCAAGTCGTGGAATCAAGCGCGCATCGTGCCTGTCTACGCTACGAACATTCCGCCGGCGACTGGCCGTTTTCGTTCGTTGCGGAACAAGAGTTCGTATTAACCGAACGGTCGCTGGCCCTGACGATGCGCTTGCACAATACAAGTAATCGGCCCATGCCGTTCGGGCTGGGTCACCATCCGTACTTTCCCCGTAATGAACATACAACGTTAACGACCAGCGTCGGCCAGGCCTGGTTTAGCGACGAAGCAGTAATGCCGCTTTATATTGCCGACCATCCTGTTGCCAGACACTTGCCGCAAGGGGTACGTATTGACGACTATGTACTGGACAACACCTTCCTGAACTGGTCCCATCAGGCCACTATTAATTGGCCGGACCAGGCACGCGCCTTAACGCTAAGCGCCGCTACCCCCCTGGATTTCCTTGTGCTGTACAGCCCCGCCGATGTCGATTGGTTTTGTGTCGAGCCTGTAAGCAATACCACCGACTGCTTCAACCTGATCACCGAATATGCACGCAACGAAGTGGGTGGCGGCATTCTTGAAGCCGATGAAAAAACCCAGGCCCATATGCTGTTTAGCACTGCGTATTTCTAGTCTACGGTTGGGTTCAATTTGTCACACCTTGCGACCGGATAGTTTGCTACTCTAACCCCTAATTGGCACAATGCCAGTTGGTAGACGTAAAACAAGGCTTCGGCCACCAATAAAAAAGCAGCAAACGGGACAACACCTCTTTATCCACCCAACGTTCGGGTCAGCCCCGGCGTCCACGTTACACACGCGATCGCATAATCGCAAGCCACACTATCCATTCAGTTCGTGCCCGCGAATCCGTCCATGGGATTGATATACGCGCACCCACGCCAAGGAGACTCATCATGAACGAGCTTGTCGAAGACTTCTGGACCCGAGCATTAAAAATAGCCCGGCAATATGAAGCCGGCGAAGTCGATTTCGCCGACCTTACGGGCCTTGGCGAAGAGTTTGCCGCATCGTTTACAGAGGGTATTGCCGAATTGCCGGAACAGGCACGCGCCCCCACGTGCTCGGCACTAGAAAATGTGCTGCAAACAGCCATTACATCCAAAGAAGAAAGCAGCAACGCTTCCGAAGCGCTTAACGAGCTGCTCATGTCCATTAACCGCACTCCTATCTATTAGCCAGTGCCTGCCCCGGCAGAATTCCACACACGGCCGGGCAGGTAAACTGCACCTGCCGATGTACGCCACCAGGTCTCGCGGCTGCGTGCCCCGCCCCTCGCCCGCGTTATGCATTAACGTCTAGAATGCTTGCTTAATATTCACCCGCCTGAGTGGCGGGACTGCGGAGCATTGGAATGAAGTTATGGATAGTGTTGCTAAGCCTGCTGGCAATGGCCGGCACCTGGTGGTGGACGTCGCGCAATAGCCGTGGCCGCCAAATATCGCTCTCACAACAATTACAAACTATATT
>DATCVA010000230.1:0-23387 GCA_036567205.1 Eoetvoesiella sp.
GGCCAGCCCCTGTCACGGCCGCCGACTTAAAAAACCGGCCGAAGTTTTAAAAAGCGCCCCGACCTACAACTACACCGAAAAATGCCACCCCTGCACAAACACAGAAACCGGCTGCCGCTTACCCCCCGCCTTCTGCAACTCCAGCAGCCTTAACACCCCATCAGCCGTCGCAACATCCACCCCCTGCGCACCAACCCCCACCACTTGGCCGGGCTCGCCACCGGCAGCCTGATCAACAGCCTCTGCCGACCAGACCTTGACCGGATCAGCCAGCCCCGGCAAATGCATCGTACTTCCCGGCACAGGATCAAACGCCCTGATCCGCCTTACCAACACCGTTGCGGGCAAAGAAAAATTCAGCGGCGACTCTGCCTTATCCAGCTTCGCCGCATAAGTAACACCCTCGGCAGGCTGCGGCACAGCCCTTAACTTCCCTTGCTCCAGCGCATCAATCGCCTTAACAATAGCCAGCCCGCCCACCCCGGCCAGCTCATCATGCAAACGCGCCGCAGTATGTTCGGGCGTAATAGGCAAAACCCTGGTCAGCAGCATATCGCCCGTATCCAGCCCCTCATCCATCTGCATAATGGTAATGCCCGTTTCAGCATCCCCCGCTTCGATCGCCCGTTGAATAGGAGCCGCGCCGCGCCATCGAGGCAGCAAACTTGCATGAATATTGAAGCAACCAAACTTCGGCAGCGACAACACCCATTCCGGCAAAATCAATCCATAAGCCGCCACCACCATCAGGTCGGGAGCAACCGCCAGCAAAGCATCTTGAGCCTTGCTGGCCTCGTCAGGATATTTCCCATCCAGCCGTAGACTACGTGGCTGCAAAACCGGAATACCGTGCTGCTGCGCCGCTTGCTTGACTGCACTGGGCGTAAGTTTTAAACCCCGCCCAGACGGCCGGTCGGGCTGAGTCAGCACCAAAGGAATTTCGTGTCCTGCCGCCAAAATGGCATCTAGCGCCACACGGGCAAAATCGGGCGTACCCGCAAAAACTATGCGCATGAAAACGCCTACTCCTTCAGGCGCGTACTGCCTCGCGCTCTTGTTTACGAATTTTGGTGCGGATGCGATTTTGCTTTAACGGTGACAAATACTCGACAAACACCTTGCCCAACAAATGATCAAGTTCGTGCTGAACGCAAACCCCCAGCAACCCTTCCGCGTCAAACTCGTATTGCTCGCCCTGCTCGTTAAGCGCACGCACACGAATCTGCGCCGAACGCTGTACCTCGTCGTATACGCCGGGTACCGACAGGCAACCCTCTTCGTAGACCTGCTGCTCGTCGCTTTTCCAGAGTATTTCGGGATTAATCAGCACCAGCAGATCATTGTTTCCTTCGGAAACATCGATAACCACAACACGCTCGTGCACATCGACCTGCGTAGCGGCTAACCCGACTCCGGGCGCGTCGTACATGGTTTCGGCCATATCGCGCACCAACTGGCGGATACGGTCATCAACGACTTCAACCGGCGCGGCAACTTTATGCAAGCGCGGGTCAGGATAATGGAGGATAGGAAGTAAAGCCATAATGCAAAGTCCGGTAAAGCATCTAACCCCATATAATAAAACAACTTTCAATAAACCTGAACTACCCGTCGCGAATCAACGGCCGGCTCAGTCCGAAGTATGACTTTTCATGCCACCCCTACTACCGTACACGGCCTGCAATGTGCCACACTTAGCCTATGCAACCCACCTTATCAACCGATGAACTATCTGCCTGGATACGTTTAACCCTTGAGCCGGATCTTGGCCCCGCTCAGGCGCGCACGCTTTTAGCCGGGATCGGACTGCCGCAAGATATTTACGCCATGTCGACCAGTTCGCTGGCCAAGTTTCTGCCGCACGACCTGGCCCGCCAATTGCATTTACCGCCCGGCGCCCAGATCGAAACCGCCATTGCCCGTACTCTTGAATGGCTTGGCGCCCCGAATCATCATTTGATCACGCTAGCCGATCCAGCCTACCCCCGCTCGCTGCTAGACATCCACGACCCGCCATTGCTGTTATATGTAAACGGCAATCCTGAACACCTTGCCCGCCCCATGATCTCCATAGTCGGCGCACGTAGCGCAACCGCGGCAGGCGTCGAAAACGCCCATGCATTTGCGCAATACCTGGCAGAGCAGGGTTGGTGCGTAGCCAGCGGCCTGGCTCTGGGCATAGACGCCGCGGCACATCGGGGGGCCTTGCGCGCCGGACAACAAGGCGCAGGCACCGTCGCCATCTTGGGCACCGGCATCGACATCGTCTACCCGTCGCAAAATCGTGAACTGGCCCACCAGATTGCACAACAGGGTGCTCTGATATCGGAATTTCCCCTGGGTACACGGGCAATCCCCTTTCAGTTCCCAAAACGCAACCGCATCGTGGCAGGCCTGTCGCAAGGGGTGCTGGTCGTCGAGGCAGCGCTTCAAAGCGGCTCGCTAATTACGGCCAGACTAGCCCTGGAAACCGGCCGCGAAGTATTCGCGATTCCGGGGTCCATTCACTCGCCGCTGTCGCGCGGCTGTCATGCCTTAATACGCCAGGGTGCTAAACTGGTTGAGTCCGGCCGCGACATTCATGACGAGCTTGGACTGCCCAAACTCGGTTTCGCAAAACCGTCCCTCGAAGGTTATAGCACCAACCGCAAGACCGAACTCGCGGCCAAGCCGGCATCCGGACAGCGCTCCAATAATGTACCCGGGGGTGGGCCCAAAAGCAGGCCCCCGCTTCGCCGTGAGACTCCGCAACAAGCCACGATGCATGGCGAAACCCATGCCAGTCCCGCACTGAACGCAAAAGGTCCGAACGCTGCCGTTTTAGCCGCATTAGGTTACGATCCCGTTCACCTGGATACACTGCAAGCCCGTACTCAACTGGACCTGGGCACCCTTAACAGCCAACTGCTCGAGCTTGAGTTAAACGAAACGATAGCCAGGCTCGATGACGGCCGGTTTCAGCGGTGCCGCCCCTAACACGCAACCTACTCAAGGAATTCTTATGTCTCTGCCGAGTAAAGTAAAAATTGTCGAGGTCGCACCTCGCGATGGTCTGCAAAACGAGAAAGAATTCATTTCCACGCAAATCAAGATCGAGCTTATCGATCGCTTGTCCTCAGCGGGTTTTCCTAATATCGAAGCAGCCTCATTCGTGTCGCCCAAATGGGTACCGCAAATGGCGGACGCAGCCGAAGTTATGGCCGGTATAAAACGCCGGCCAGCCACAATTTACTCGGTGCTTACCCCTAATATGCGCGGCTTCGAAGGCGCCCAGGCGGCTGGCGCCGACGAAGTAGTCATTTTTGGATCGGCCAGCGAAGCTTTTGCGCAAAAAAACATTAATTGTTCCATTGCCGAATCCATCGCCCGCTTCGAACCGGTTGCCGCCGCGGCCAAGGCTGCCAACCTGCGCTTGCGAGGCAGCATTAGCTGCGCACTAGGCTGCCCTTATCAGGGCGACGTCCCCGCCTCCTCTGTGGTCGATGTGGCCAGGCGCATGCTTGCGCTGGGCTGCGATGAAATTGATATTGCCGACACCATAGGTACAGGAACCGCGGGCCAGGTCAGCCAAGTCATGCGGGCGGTAACCGAGCTTGTCGATCCAGACCGCATTTCAGGACATTTTCACGATACCTACGGCCAGTCGCTAGCCAACATCCTCGCGGCGCTTCAGGCAGGTATCTCGATCTTCCATTCATCAGTCGCCGGCATCGGTGGTTGCCCTTACGCCAAGGGCGCCACCGGCAATGTAGCTACCGAAGACGTTCTGTACCTGTTGCGCGGCCTCGACATTGAAACCGGCATCGACCTTAACGCCGTGGTCGATATCGGCCAGTGGATTTCAGGCCAGCTGGGGCGAAAAACCAGCAGCCGGGCAGGCAGCGCCCTTGCTACTCGCAAGGCTGCATAAACATGGCGCTACTCGCAGCACAAGGGCCCACCGAAGAAGAACGCTCAACCCTTCTAGAGCAAATGGGGCCGCTGCCGCTACGCGGCATGGCCTGGCCCGTCTGGATAAAGGTCTTAGCCTGGATCGTACTTATTTTAATTGCCATACAAATCGTACGCACCGCCACCGGCCCCTCGGGTCATAACGTCAACGCATGGGCCGCCGCCAGCATACTGGCATGCTTTATGGCCCTGGTCGTTGTTGCACGCTTCATGATGGTTTCCGAGACGCAAATTACGTGTAAAGGAATATCGCAAACGTGGATCACACGGCGCGAAGTCGCCTGGGAGGACATTCAGTTTGCCAAATTTATTCCTCTGTTTGCGTCCAAACGCCTGATTTGCTTTACCGGCCGCGGACGGCCTGTTGTCTTTCAGGCAGGCACACGCGAACTGCAAATTGCATTCGCACGCATCGCGCTTGTGTACAAACGCCGATAAAACTCAGTTTAAAGAAACTAACGAATTGGCAGCGGATACATTAACCCGCCGTCGGTCCACAAGGCATTCAAGCCACGCTGGATTTTAAGCGAGCTTTGCATGCCCACATTGCGCTCGAAGCTTTCGCCGTAATTACCCACTTGCTTGACGATGTTGTAGGCCCATTTTTCATCCAGGCCCAGATTTTTGCCCGCGCCTTCGGTAACGCCCAGCAAACGGCGCACATTGGGGTTGGTGCTGCTTAATTGCTCGTCGACGTTCTGTGACGTAACGCCAAACTCTTCAGCCGCAATCATGGCGGTAAGCGACCACTTAACGACGTTTAACCAGGCATCATCGCCTTGGCGCACAAACGGCCCCAAGGGCTCTTTGGAAATAATTTCAGGCAAAACGACATAGTCGTCGGGGTTTTGCATTTTCGATACCCGAATCGATGCCAGGCCCGACGCATCGGTACTGAAAACATCGCAACGGCCCGCGGCAAAAGCATTAACCACCTCGTTAAACTGCTCGATGACAACGGGTTTGTACTTAACATTGTTGGCCCGCGCCCAGTCGGCCATGGTGTTTTCGTTGGACGTTCCCGTTTGCATGCAAATCGTTGCGCCATCTAGCTCTTTCGCACTTTTTACACCCAGGGAGCGGGCTACCAAAAAGCCCTGGCCATCGTAAAAATTAATGCCGGCATGAATGGCGCCCAATGCCGTGTCGCGCTGCTGCGTAACAGTGGTATTACGTGCCAGCAAATCGATTTCGCCCGACTGCAATGCCGTAAAGCGTTGCTGCGAATTTAAGGGAACCGCCTTGAACTTGCCGGCATCGCCAAGGGTTGCGGCAGCCACTGCGCGGCACAGGTCGACATCCAGGCCCACCCATTCACCCTTGGCATCGGGCGCCGAAAACCCGGCAAAACCCGTCGTTACACCGCAATGGACCACGCCGCGCTGTTTGACAATATCCAGCGTAGCGGCGTTGGCGCCGTGAAGACTGGCCAGCAAGACGAGCGCACCGGCAGCATATTTAAAATTCCCCATAAACATTCCTGTTCAAATCGTGATGAAGTTAATCCAGTTGTATTTTGGCCGCTTCGATAACCTTAGCCCAGTCAGAGCGCTCGCGCTCGGCATATTCTTTAAACATGGCCGCGGACATGGGCATAGGCTCGACACCCATATCGATAATTTGTTGAGATACTTCCCTGGAGGTTAAGGAATCCACCAGCTCTGTGCTTAATTTGCCAACGATCTCGATTGGAATATTGCCCGGCCCGACCAGCCCTTGCCATGCGTAAGCGGTGAAATCCTTGACGCCTGCTTCAGCCATAGTGGGCACATCAGGCAGCAAGCTAAGTCTCTTGGGCGTAGCCACCGCCAGGACGCGTAATTTTCCGGCCTTAATATTAGACAGAGCTGCAGCCGAGTCGACAAATCCCATGGAAACCTGCCCGCCTAGCAAATCCTGCAATGCTGGCGCAGCGCCTTTATAGGGCACATGCACAATTTTTACGTCGGCGCGCTGCATAAACCGTTCAAGTGCCAGGTGGTGAGGCGAGCCGGCGCCTGCCGAGGCAGAGGTAAGTTTGGCGGGTTCTTTACGTGCCGCGGCCAATACATCGCCAAGCGTTTTAAACGGCGAACTTTCGTTAACGGCCAGCATTAAGGGAAAACGCGCCAGCCCCCCAATATAGGTAAATTTAGCCGGGTCGTACTGAAGCTTTGAATAAAGAGACGGGTTGTAAGCCAGAGTGCCCGAATCGGCCGTACCCACCACATAGCCATCGGGACTGGCCTGCCCTATAAACGTAGCGCCAATGATAGTTGCCGCACCCGGCTTGTTTTCGACCACCACAGTCTGACCCAGCCGCTTTTGCAGATCGCTGGCAACCAGCCGGGCAATAACGTCGGACCCGCCTCCCGCCGGATACGGAACCACCCACTGCACCGGCCGCTCGGGCCACGAAGCTGCTGACGCCATGCTGGCAACGGTAAACGCCGATACCGCCAAAAGGTTTTTTAGTAGATTGGACATGTCACGGTCTCCGTATAATTATTTTTGACCCGTCCATTATGCCCGCAAGAGACCGAGTCGTTAAGCGGTAATTCTGCTTGTAGATCAGGCGTAGTCGCGCTGCCCGAAAATAGCCGACCCGATACGTACTTCGGTGGCCCCTTCTTCAATGGCCAGTTCAAAATCGCCGCTCATGCCCATGGACAGGCGTGTCAGCTCGGCATAACCAACGTCCTGAAGGCGATCGCGACATAGCCGCAATGCCTTGAAACACGAACGCACAGCCTTGATGTCCGGTGAATTCACCGCCAGTGTCATCAAGCCTTTTACGCGCAATGTCTGAAACGAGGCCAATTGCTTCAAAAATGACGGCAGTTCATCGGGATCCAGCCCAAACTTGCTGGGCTCGGGCGAGGTTTTAACCTGCACCAGCACATCAATAGCCCGCCCTTCCTGTTGCAGGCGCTGATCCAGCGCTTGTGCCAACGACAATCGATCCAGCGATTGCACCTCGGACACGAAGCGCGCGGCGTCTTTGGCCTTGTTCGTTTGCAGGTGGCCTATCAGGACCCAGTCCAGATCAAGATCGTTCAGCTCTTGTGCTTTCCGGCGGATCTCCTGGGTTTTGTTTTCCCCAAAACGGGTCAAACCCGCAGCGACCGCCTGGCGTATCACATTGGCATCAAACGTTTTACTGACCGGCAGCACCGTTACCTGAGCAGGCTCGCGGCCTGCCCGTTTGCACGCAGCAGCCACGCGCGCATTAACCTGCACCAAACGACTTTCTATGGAATCCGACATTTACCGACCTGTAAAACGAAAAAAACTTCGAACCTCGAAGCTTTAACGATACCTTATTCCACTTCCAGATCAATTATGAGCGCGCAGACAGCACATTTGTACGGCATGCGAACCGACACGCTTCATAGTTGACCGGAGTTAGCTGCGCTCTACAGTATCATGCCTGCCGCCGCCGTCTGGTGAGTGGCTGCATCGATCAGAATAAACGACCCCGTTGCAGGTTGTTCGGCGTAGGCTTCAAGCGCCAGAGCGTCGCGCGCCGCCAGTGTGACACGGCCAATATCGTTCATGGCCAGTGCGTCGCCGGAATCCACATTCGCCAGTTCGTGAATGTCGCGCCGCGATTGCACCACTTTAATCTTGGCCTGAGTAAGCCGCGTACCTTGTTTCAGCCAGTACTGACGAACCGTACTTAACGGCTGCTGATCCAGCCAGCAAATTTCAGCGTCGAATTCTTTCGCAACGCGAAGCTTCGTGTCGGCCGCAACAATCAGGTCCCCCCGGGAAATATCGATGTCGCGGTCCAGCACGATCGCTACGCTGTCGCCGCTTTGAACCGAATCGACATCCCGGTCAAACTGCACCAGGCGCGCAACCACGGCAGTAATCCCGGACGGTAATACCTTGATGTTATCGCCGACCCGCAACTGTCCACTAGTCAATTGCCCTGCGTAGCCGCGAAAATCGTTAACAGAACTGCCGGCATGGCGAATCACCCACTGCACAAAAAAACGGGCGGAATACAAGTTGGCGTCGGCCTGAACCGGCAGGTTTTCAAGTAGCGATAGCAGGGGCAGGCCGTCGTACCACGGCGTGTTCACCGAACGCATGACCACGTTATCACCTTTAAGGGCCGACATGGGAACAATATGAAAATAATCAATACCGAGTTTTTCGGCAAGCTCGGCATAGGCGTTGCGGATTTGTTCAAAAACAGCAGCGTCCCAGCCGGCCAGATCCATTTTGTTGACAGCCACCACAATATGCCGGATACCCAGCAGCTTCGCCAGAGCGCTATGGCGCTTGGTTTGCGACAACAACTGACCGTTCTTTACGCGGCTGGCATCGATCAGAATGATGGCAACGTGTGCTGTTGACGCGCCCGTGACCATATTGCGGGTGTACTGTTCGTGCCCTGGTGCATCGGCCACAATAAATTTGCGCAAAGGCGTCGCAAAATAGCGGTAGGCCACGTCAATCGTTATCCCCTGCTCGCGCTCCGCCTCGAGTCCATCGGTCAGCAGCGACAAATCAATTTCATGCTCTGCAACGCGTTTGTATTTAGATCGCGTAATGGCTTCAATCTGATCGGCAAATACGCCTTTGCTGTCATACAGCAATCGTCCGATAAGCGTAGACTTTCCGTCATCGACCGAGCCGGCCGTTATCAGGCGAAGAACGCCGGTTTCAGCGGCCGAAATCCAGGACTCATTAATCGCGTTCATTAGAAATACCCCAGTTTTTTACGATGCTCCATCGAAGCTTCGGAAGTTTGATCATCCATACGCGTAGCACCGCGCTCGGTAATAGTAGTGATAGCCGTCTCGGCAATAATGGCCTCGGGACTGCTGGCTGTTGACGCTACCGGGCAGGTGCACGAAATGTCGCCCACGGTACGAAAGCGCACCGTTAAGGTTTCAACCGACTCGCCGGTTTTAGGCTTGGTCAGCGGCGTGACAGGCACCAGCAGACCATTACGCCGGACCACCTCGCGTTGATGCGCGTAATAAATGGGCGGCAAGCTCAGGCGTTCGCGCTGGATGTATTGCCACACATCCAGTTCAGTCCAGTTCGATATAGGAAACACGCGCATGTTTTCCCCCTTATAGACCTTGGTGTTGAACAAGTTCCATAGTTCTGGCCGCTGGGCTTTTGGGTCCCATTGCCCGAATTCGTTGCGGAACGAAAACACCCGCTCTTTGGCGCGAGCCTTTTCCTCGTCACGGCGGGCACCGCCAATACACGCATCAAAGCCGAACTCTTCGATGGCTTCGAGCAAGGTCGTGGCTTGCGCTGCGTTGCGCGAATCGGTTTCACGGCGCAACACCACCG
The DNA here is from genome assembly GCA_036567205.1 of Eoetvoesiella sp. Lineage (GTDB taxonomy): Bacteria > Pseudomonadota > Gammaproteobacteria > Burkholderiales > Burkholderiaceae_B > DATCVA01. The sequence goes on from DATCVA010000230.1 coordinate 9,250, forward strand.
TGCCGCGGCCAATGGAGTCTTCGACGCTGCGCACAATAAGCTTCTCACCGAGCGCGGCAACATGCTGGTCACGAAACTGAATGACCTCGTCAAAATTATGGCCGGTGTCGATATGCATAAGCGGAAAGGGAAAGCCAGCCGGGCGAAAGGCCTTTTCAGCCAGGCGCAACAGCACAACGGAGTCTTTGCCGCCCGAGAACAACAGTACAGGCCGCTCGCATTCCGCGGCAACTTCGCGCAGAATATAAATGGCTTCAGACTCCAGCCAATCCAGATGCGTCCGGGCAGAAAGTTCACTCATTTTGTTCTCTCAAATTTTGTTTAATATTCATTAATTCCATTTCCAAATTAACCGTGAGCTGTGTCGGCTTCACTTGCCATACAAACGTACTGTCTGCGCTTCGCCTTCGTGCCCACACTTGATTTAAAAATGGAATCACTATGTATTGCCATGCTGTGCAAGCGGCTGAATTGGTATGGCCTTAAGATTGCCTTCATGCAGGCCGCACTCTCTGGAATCCGTTTGCTCCCACCACCAGCGGCCCGCCCGTGCATCTTCGCCGGCACGCACCGCCCGCGTACAGGGCTCGCAGCCTATCGACGGAAAGCCCTGATCGTGCAGCGGGTTATACGGAATATCGAAGGCGCGAATGACCGCCCAGACCTGCTCGCCGGACCACGCGGCCAGGGGGTTATATTTTTGCAAGCCGAACACACTGTCGAACTCGGCCTCGGGCAGCGCCGTGCGGGTTACAGACTGATCGCGGTGCTGGCCCGTGAGCCACGCGGAATGACCCTGCAATATGCGTCTCAAGGGCTGAACCTTACGGATGGAGCAGCAGGCTTTTCGCAACTCGACGCTTTCATAGAAAGCAAACGAGCCATGCTGCGCAACATGCGTGTCAATGGCTGACGGGTCGGGCCGCACAACCTGGATGACAACCCCATAGCGTTCTATGATTTTGTCCACCATGGCGAGGGTTTCCGGGTGTAGCCGGCCAGTATCCAGCGTAAATACCTTGATAGGCAGTCGAGCTTGAAAAATGGCATGCGCCAGCAACATGTCCTCGGCCGCCAGCGACGACGCAAACAGCGCATCGGGGTGCGCGGCCGCAATAGCGGCCAATTGCACTTGCAGCAAGTCCCATCGCTGCTGGGTTGCCATATCAAGAGAAGAAACGGTAGTTGTCACACTATGCCTTCTTATAGGGATAAATTCGATTCGAAGGCATAGTGTGCGGGGTTAACCCATATAACGGAACGACTTAATGGTTAAGTGTTTATCGCTGCCAGACATTAATCCCAAAACCAATAAGCTCATAAGCGTCTTGTTGGTTAATTCAACAGTCAGGCGGCGCTTCAGACTCGGGGGGCTTGATTAAAGACCCCTTAAAACAGCCAAATATTTATTAGGGACGACATAACTTTTTTTGAATACTAAAATGGTGCGTTCACCGATAACCTTACGAACTTAAAAGACCAAGGCAAAAACAATGTCCGAACACCTTAAGCATGCTCTTCCCTCCTACCTGGATCCCGAACACTTGGGCCCTTGGGGGGTATATCTGGAGCAGGTAGATCGTGTTAGCCCCTATCTTGGAAAGCTAAGCAAATGGGTCGAGACCCTTAAGCGCCCCAAGCGCTCTTTAATCGTCGACATCCCCATAGAGCTGGACAACGGCACTATTGCGCACTTCGAAGGCTACCGTGTTCAGCACAACACCAGCCGCGGCCCCGGCAAGGGCGGCGTTCGTTTCCACCAAGAGGTCACATTGTCTGAAGTTATGGCGCTGGCAGCCTGGATGTCCGTCAAGTCAGCGGCCGTCAACCTGCCATTTGGCGGAGCCAAAGGCGGCGTGCGCATCGATCCGCGCAATTACTCTCATGGCGAGCTCGAACGTATTACACGTCGCTACACCAGCGAAATCGGCGCCATCATCGGGCCCAACAAAGACATCCCGGCCCCCGACGTCAACACCAACGCCCAGACCATGGCGTGGATGATGGATACCTACTCCATGAACGAGGGTGCAACGACGACAGGCGTGGTCACCGGCAAACCAGTCTCGCTGGGCGGCAGCCTGGGGCGCGTGGAAGCAACCGGGCGCGGTGTTTTTGTGGTCGGCTGCGAAGCGGCCCACGATCTTGGCATACCCATCGAAGGGGCGCGTGTCGTCATCCAGGGTTTTGGTAATGTCGGCGGTACGGCCGCACGGCTTTTTTACGACAAGGGAGCAAAAATCATTGCCGTACAAGACCACACCGGCTGCGTTCATAATGCCAACGGCCTGGACGTACTGGCACTGACCAAGCATGTCGAAGAAACAGGCGGAGTCGCCGGCTGGCACGGGGCCGAAACCCTAAGTACCGCCGATTTTTGGGCGCTTGAAACCGAAATCCTGATTCCGGCCGCCCTTGAAAGCCAAATCAACGAAGACAATGCGAATTCCGTTCGCGCCAGAATCGTTATCGAAGGCGCCAACGGCCCCACTACACCGGAAGCCGACGACATCCTTACCTCGAAAGGCACAATGATCGTGCCCGACGTTATCGCCAATGCCGGCGGCGTCACCGTCAGCTACTTCGAATGGGTTCAGGATTTTTCCAGCTTTTACTGGACCGAAAGCGAAATCAACCATCGCCTGGAAGCCATGATGCGCGCCGCCTACGCCGCCATTTCGGCGACGGCCAAAGAGCACAAAGTCAGCCTGCGTACGGCAGCCTTTATTGTGGCCTGCACTCGCATTCTGGAAGCACGCCAGGTAAGGGGGCTTTACCCTTAATCGGTGGCGTGTTCTTCGTTGGCGGCCGAATTATATTCTTCAAGCCGGTTATAAAGCGTCTTCAGGCTGATACCCAAGGTATCAGCCGCCGACTTCTTCACCCCGCCGCATTGTTCAAGCGTAGCCAGTATTAACTGGCGATTCGCCTCGGCTAACGGTATGCCCACCGCAACCGAAATTTCGGCATTGTTCGACGGACCGATGGACTCGAGTTGAAAGGCATTGAAGTCCCCCTCCAGAATATCGTCGGCCAGAATATAACTGCGGTAGACATAATTTTTTAGCTCTCGAATATTGCCCGGCCACTGATGCAGGCGCATTGCCTCCAGCACGCACGTCGCGAATTTTTTTTGCGTACCGTACTCGGCATTTAACGCATCAAGAAAATACTGGGCCAGAATGCAAATATCATCACCCCGCTCGCGCAATGGGGGCAACTCTAAAGGGAAAACACTAAGACGATGATATAAATCTTCGCGCAACGTTCCGTTTTTTACCGCTTCTTCAGGATTGCGGTTAGTGGCGGCCACAATACGCACATCGGCTTCGATCTCTTGTTGTGTGCCGACCCTCATGAACCGCCCGGTTTCAAGCACCCTTAGCAATCGCACCTGCAGTTCCATGGACATTTCGGTGATCTCGTCCAGAAACAGCGTGCCACCACGGGCACGCTCGAAATACCCTTTATGCTGCCGGTCGGCGCCTGTAAAACTGCCTTTTTCGTGCCCGAACAATTCGCTTTCAATAAGATTGGGCGATATGGCGCCGCAATTTACCGCCAAAAAGGGCTTTGGATGGCGCGGGCTGCATAAATGAATGGCTTCAGCAGCCAGTTCTTTGCCGGTTCCGCTTTCACCAACCAGCAGTACCGTTGCTTGAGTAGGCGCCACTTTTTCGATGTGCGCGCAAAGCAAACGCAATGCGGGCGACTGGCCGATCATTTTGCTGAAACAGTCGGCCCGCCCAGGTAGCTGCGCCTCGGGCCTTACACCTGTGAGGCTGCCCAGCACGCCTCGCAAGCGTTGCAAGTTCAGCGGTTTAAGCAAATAATCGACAGCGCCACAACGCAATGCTTCGATGGCGTTGTCCACCGTGGCATGACCTGTAATGAATACAAGTTGCGCATTGCCTAAGGCAAGTTCTTTCCAAAGATCGATGCCGCTGCCGTCGGGAAACTGCATATCCAGCAGCACGATGTCGGGTTTTTGTCGCTCTACCTGAATCCGGGCCTGCCTGACATCGGCGGCTTGCGCTACCGAATGTCCTTCGTCGGAAACAACATCGGCCAGTACTTCGCGGACAGCGGCATCATCGTCGATAATAAGTACGTGCGACATATCAGCTCATTGGGAAAGTACTAGAACGGAGAAGAAATCCTGCTAAAAAATGGATTTCAGAATTAACGGTTTAATCCTCTTAGCAGTTGAATGATTATGGCTTTTTGTAATAAATACCGATTCCCATCGTACTATCAATTCCCGCTCCGAAAATGTAATTAACAACAAGAATAGAAATAAAGTGTTAATTCCATAAACGTAACAAGCCGGCAAGATCTAGACTGCACATATGCATACAACGGCAAAGTTTCTGGGGCACACCGCAGCGGCGCTTGAACTGGCTAAAACTATCGTCCGGGTTGCGCCGACGAATGCCAGTGCGTTAATTGTGGGCGAAAGCGGTGTAGGCAAGGAAATTGTCGCCCGTGCCATCCACGATCGCAGTTCTCGTCAGAATGAACCCTTCGTCGCCGTAAATTGCGGCGCCATAGCGCCCTCTCTTGTGGAAAGCGAACTTTTTGGCCACGAGAAAGGCAGCTTCACAGGCGCTTCGTCGCGTACCGCCGGCTGCTTTGAGCGGGCCCATACTGGCACGTTGTTTCTGGACGAAGTCACTGAAATGCCGCTAACCATGCAAGTGCAATTACTGCGCGTCCTGGAGACCGGCCGCTATCACCGTGTTGGCGGATCAGATCAAATCAATGTAAATGTGCGAGTCATCGCCGCAACTAACCGCGATCCGCAAGAGGCCGTGGCAGGGGGGTCTTTCCGGGCGGACTTGCTTTATCGACTGGCCGTCTTTCCGGTCTGGGTGCCGCCCCTTCGCCAACGCAAAGCCGATATTGCGTATATGGCACAGCGTTTTCTGGACGAGCTGAATAACCAGGAAAAAACGATGAAGTATTTTTCGTCTGAAGCCACAAAGCAACTAGAACAATATGCCTGGCCCGGCAATGTACGTGAATTAAAAAACACGATTATGCGTGCTTTTATCCTGGCCGACAACGAAATAGCAATTCCGCCCCTGGGTCTCGAAGACACTTACGCAATCAAGGCCCCCGACATCAAGCACGGATACCTTAAAATTCCGGTGGGTACCACGCTGACGGTCGCGCAGCGCACGCTTATTATGGCTACGCTGGGGTATTACGCCGGCGATCGGCAGCGCACAGCTGTCGCACTGGGCATAAGCCTTAAAACACTTTATAACCGGCTGGAGGAATTCCGCAAGCTTGGCGCCTCCATCGACGGACGCCTAGCGGCCTACCAGAAGGACTCTACCCGGCCGGAATAAAGTCCGCCAAATATACCGTCGCCAGTAAATTTTACGTTCCTCGTGGTATTTCGCCTCCGACGGCTTATACCAATTCCATATCAATGATGAACACGACAGCGAGTCGCAGACAGTACGTTTGTACGGCAACTGCGGCCGACACCGTTCACGGTTGATTTGCAATTGAAATTGGAATTATGGGCATCACCCTATTTTTCTTTGGGCACAGCACTTGCATATAAGCAGGTAGTGAACAGCCCGAGGAGAACAACGTGGCGTTAAATATTCTGGCAGTTACTTCTGAAGCTTTCCCTCTCGCCAAAACGGGTGGGCTGGGCGACGCAGTTAGCGGCTTGGCGCAATCGCTTACCAATTGTGGGGCAGCCGTTACTTTATTGCTACCCATGTATCGCGGTGTTCAGTCGCATTTGGACCGTATCAAGGAAGTCGCGCAACTCGACGATTTGCCCGGCGGTAACGCCGCGCTAATGGCGGGACACTGTCCCGAGCTAAACCTTCCCGTCCTGCTGCTGGAAAACGATGCCCTATATAACCGTGAAGGCATTTATGTTGCGCCCGACGGACAGGAATATCCCGACAACGCACTACGATTTGCAGCGTTGGCTCACGCTGCCGCGCGCATTGCACGCGGAAATCTTCTCATGGCACGGCCCGATATAGTGCATGCCCACGACTGGCATGCCGCGCTCACGCCATTGCTAATGCATCAGGCCGGCATCAAAAACGTCAAAACCATACTGACATTGCATAACATTGCATTCCAGGGTGTCTTTCCCATGGAGCTGGCTGCCCAGTTAGGCATAGATGAACGATACTGCACCGATGCCGGCGCCGAATTTTGGGGAAAACTGAGTTTTCTGAAAGCGGGGATTCGTTTCGCCGACGTTGTTACCGTCGTCAGCGGCAACTATGCACGTGAAATACTAACGCCGAAATTTGGCTGCGGCTTACAAGGGTTATTGGCTCAACGCGGAAGCGACCTGATTTCCATCGCCAATGGCATTGATACCAAATTGTGGAACCCTCACTGCGATCCATACCTGCATGGTCACCAATTCGATTCGCACCGGCTCAAGAATAAAACGCTGTGCAAACGCGACTTGCAGCAAGCCTTCGGATTAGCGGAAGACGCCGGCGCAACCATCATGGCCATGGGCAGTCGCCTGACCACACAAAAAATGGCGGATATAGCCATTGACGCCATCCCCCGGGCACTCGATACGTATCCATCGTTACAAATGTGCGTCATGGGCCGGGGCGACAAAAGTCTTGAAGCATCGCTGCGAACCATGGCGCAGCGCTATCCGGGCCGATGCGGAGTCCATATAGGCTTCGATGAGCCCCGCGCCCACTTGCTGCATGCCGGCGCCGACATCCTGCTGCACGGCAGCCGTTTCGAGCCTTTCGGTTTAACGCCGCTTTACTCCATGCGGTATGGCACGATCCCCATCGGATCGAAAGTGGGCGGCATGGTCGACACCATTACCGACCCGGGACCACAGCGCGAAATCAGCGCAATGCGAGGGGCGTCGGGCATTTTGTTTGAAGGCGAAACCGCCGATGCGATGGTGCAGGCCATAGCACGTGCCATGACACTGCGCGAACACCCGGATATTTGGCTGGCCATGCAAAAAAATGGCATGGGCGCCGACTTCAGCTGGGCCAAAACGGCGCCCGCGTATATGAGCTTATACCGCTCTCTGGTGCCCGGCCCGACGCGGTTTGAAGCACGTCCGGCCCGGCCTGCGCGCCACCCCATTCGCCTGCCAAAACGCGCGCCCGCATCGGTTATGGCGACTCAACCGGGTACTTAAGAACAAGAGGCACGGCCCGGTCATGACAAAATCAATAACCGCCCCCATGGCTGAACAGGCACGCATCTATTACGTCACGCCTGCACAAGTAGGGCGATTATCCGGCTTGAACTACGGCCATCATGCACAGTGGGAAAAAGTCTGTGAACAGGCCAGCGAAATGGGCTTTAATTGCCTGCTGACGGGGCCGCTATGGACTTCTGCCAACGATAATCCCGAACTACCGGACGACCCGGACGCGCCTGATCCCGCGCTGGATGATGCGCACTCCTTACTTGACTGCCTTGTCCGCTTATCGGAAATTTGCGTTCAGCATGAGTTGTCGCTTTTTCTGGACCTGACCCTGGACCGGGCTGCCGACAACGGCGTCCTGGCCAATAAGCACCCCGACTGGTATGGCAAGCCCGGCAGTTCTGCGCTGGACCCACGCCATGCAGTGGATCGCCACGCGGTGCAGTTGCACACCACGGACGGACGGGCTCCTCCTGGTTTTATCGACGAGTGGGCCCAGCGGCTGTCAACCTGGACTCAGGCCGGCGTGTCGGGCTATCGTTGCAATACACCGCATTGCCTCACGGCCGGCGATTGGCGGAACCTGATGCAAAAAATTCGCACCGCCCGGCCCGATACCCGCTTCCTGGCCTGGACGCCGGGGCTGACTCCACAACAACTGACGCGTCTGGCATTCGCGGGCTTCGATGCCACATTTTCTTCTTTACCCTGGTGGGACTATCGCGCGCCGTGGCTGGTTGAGGAACATGCCCGCCTGCGGGCCATCGCCCCGGTAATCGCCATGGCCGACAGCCCTGGCGAGAACCGAGCGATAGACAACCGCCTGGATGCACAAGCGCGCCGCCAGCAAGCTGTTCAGGCTCTTTGGACGGCCGCCGCACTGGGCGACGGCATACTGATGCCGCTGGGCTTTGAAAATGAAGCGGGCCAAAAAATAATTGTTGGCGCCAACCGCTGGCTGAGGCAACAGCGCAGCACTGCGGCATCGCTGCATTTATTGCGAGGAGCCGCCGATTACACGGCGCTTCTGCGTTATGAGCTGCGCAACGGCAGTGCCCTTAAAACCCCGGCCCGCCTGCTGCTCGTCAACCCTGACCACCATCGATCAGTCAAACTGGATTGGCAAACCTTGCAGACCCGATTGCCGGACGGCTATGCACAAATCCGGCCGTGGGGGCATCCAGCGCTTCAAGCTGATCGTGACCCCATGTTATTACGTGGAGTTCCTTCCAACGTTGCAATTCCGTCCGCGCGGCACATATTGCCAGAGGAGCTTCCCTCAACACTTCCGGCCCTAAGCTGTTACGTCGTCCAGGCGGTGCCTACCGCGTGGGTCATCCGGGCTACACCGACTTCCGAAGAACAGCGCAAAGGCGCTATAGCCGCCCTGCGCAAACCGCGTATTGCAATCGAAAACATTACTCCATCAATCGATGGCGGACAGCACCCGCTGAAGCGCACGACGGGAGAGGAAGTGCGAGTGGAGGCGGACGTTTTCATGGATGGTCATGACAAGATAAGAGCGGAACTAATATGGAAGGCCATTGACGAAGAGCACTGGCACGCCATACCCATGGAGCTTATAGCCAATGATCGCTGGCGCGCTTCGTTTTATCCGGAGCGGCTGGGGCGGCATGAGTATTCCATACAGGCCTGGCGCGACGCCTGGGCCACGTACTGCGATGAGCTGCAAAAGAAAGCAGCAGCCAAACAGGATGTATCGCTGGAAGTCGAGGAAGGGCGAATACTAATCAGTGCGGCGTTAGAGCACGTCAAAAGCAACACAGCTAAAACTGAAACTGAAACTGAAGAAGCATTGTCAAGCGTCCTTGAAAAACTCGGCACGCCGCAATCGACAAAGAAACCATCGAAGAAGGTACAGGCTACAGCGCCGGCAACCGCGCAGCTCCATCCTGTACCGACGGCCAGCCAGAACCAGATCGATACGCTATTGTCGGACGAGGCCGCGCAAGCGATGCAAGCCGCCGATACACGGCGCTTTCTAACGCGCAGCCAAACACTCTATCCGGTAACAGTGGAAAGGCAGGCGGCACGCTTTGCCAGCTGGTACGAGCTTTTCCCCCGGTCTCATAGCCCCGTTCCAGGCCAGCATGGCACACTGGCCGACGCGGCACGCCGCTTTGCCGACATTCGCGCCATGGGCTTTGATGTAGTGTATTTTCCGCCCATCCACCCCATCGGCCAGCGCAACCGCAAAGGTAAAAATAATGCATTGACCGCCGGTCCCGACGAGCCCGGCAGCCCTTACGCCATCGGATCAAGTGAAGGCGGTCACGACGCCTTGCATCCCGAATTGGGTTCACTGGACGACTTTCGCCGTGTAATGGCGGTGGCGCGCGAACACGAGCTTGAAATTGCGCTGGACTTTGCCATTCAGTGCTCGCCCGACCACCCATGGTTAAAAGACCATCCCGCATGGTTTGCATGGCGCGCCGACGGAACTTTACGCTATGCGGAAAATCCGCCCAAACGTTATGAGGACATTGTCAATGTCGACTTCTACGGCCCCCCAAACAGTCGCCAGACCACGTTATGGATGGCATTGCGCGATGTCGTGCAATTCTGGGTGAATCAAGGGGTGCATCTTTTTCGAGTAGACAACCCACACACAAAACCGCTGCCGTTCTGGGAATGGCTGATTGCCGACATTCAAAGCCGCCATCCCGACGTACTGTTTCTATCGGAAGCCTTTACGCGGCCAAAAATGATGTACCGGCTGGCCAAAATCGGTTTCTCGCAGTCTTACACCTACTTCACCTGGCGCGACACCAAAACCGAACTTACCGAATATTTAACCGAGTTGAATCAACCGCCCGCCGCCGATATTTTCCGGCCGCATTTTTTCGTGAACACTCCTGATATCAATCCCAAATTTCTGCAGACGTCAGGGCGTCCCGGTTTCTTGATACGCGCCGCTCTGGCAACAACCCTCTCGGGGCTTTGGGGCATGTACAACGGCTTTGAGTTGTGCGAAGCGCGGGCGCTGCCAGGCAAGGAAGAATATCTTGACTCGGAAAAATACGAGATTCGCGCATGGGACTGGGACCGCCCCGGCAACATCATTGAGGAAATCAGTCAGTTCAATCGAATCCGGCGCACCAACCCGGCCTTGCAAACCCATCTGGGCCTGCGGTTTCATACGGCCAGCAACGACAACATAATTTTTTTCTCTAAGGCCACGCCACAACGCGACAACGTTGTACTGGTGGCCATCAACCTTGACCCTTTTTCAACCCAAACCGCCACACTGGAGCTGCCTCTTTGGGAATTCGAGCTGGCCGATGACGGTGAACTGAATGCCGAAGACCTGTTCAACGGCCATCGCTTTACGTGGCATGGAAAATACCAGTACGTCGAATTGAACCCGCAACGTCCTTTTGCAGTTTGGCGAGTAGCCAGGCCAGCCTGAACGACAAGAACGACGGAATACATATGGCCCAATCCAAGAACACCGGCGCAACACAAGACAGCGACCTGCTCTGGTACAAGGACGCCGTTATTTATCAGTTGCATATCAAATCGTTCTTTGATGCCGACAACGATGGCATCGGAGACTTTGCCGGGCTTATCAGCAAGTTGGACTACATCGAAAACCTGGGCGTCAATACGATCTGGCTGCTACCGTTTTACCCCTCGCCGCGTCTGGACGACGGCTACGATATTGCCGATTACCGCCGCGTTCATCCCGATTACGGCTCGATCGGGGACGCCAGAAATTTTATCCGCGCGGCGCATCAGCGCGGACTGCGCATCATTACAGAGCTGGTTGTCAATCATACGTCCGACCAGCACCCATGGTTTCAACGCGCCCGCCAGGCAAAGCCGGGGTCGGCGGCACGCAATTTTTACGTCTGGTCGGATAATGACCAGGCGTACTCGGGCACCCGTATTATTTTTTGCGACACCGAAAAGTCGAACTGGACGTGGGACCCGGTGGCTGGCGCGTACTTCTGGCATCGATTCTATTCCCATCAGCCTGATCTCAATTACGACAATCCCCGTGTTCTTAAAGAGGTCATTAATGTCATGCGGTTCTGGCTGGATATGGGCGTTGACGGTTTACGCCTGGACGCCGTGCCCTACCTGGTTGAACGCGAAGGCACCAACAACGAAAACCTTCCCGAAACACATGATGTGCTTAAACAGATCCGGGCCGCCATGGACGCCAGCCACCCGGGGCGCTTGTTGCTGGCCGAAGCCAACCAATGGCCCGAAGATGCCCAGGAATATTTTGGATCGGGCGATGAATGCCACATGTCCTTCCATTTTCCGTTGATGCCGCGCATGTATATGGCCATCGCCCGCGAAGATCGTTTCCCCATCACCGACATCATGCGCCAGACACCCGAGATTCCCGACAGTTGCCAGTGGGCAATTTTCCTACGCAATCACGACGAGCTGACGTTGGAAATGGTAACCAGCAACGAGCGCGACTACCTGTGGAACGTATATGCCGCCGACCGGCGCGCCCGCATTAATCTTGGCATACGCCGCCGCCTGTCGCCACTGCTTGAACGCGACCGGCGGCGCATAGAACTGATGAATAATTTATTACTGTCGATGCCCGGCACCCCGGTTATTTATTACGGCGACGAACTGGGCATGGGTGACAACATCCATCTGGGCGACCGCGATGGCGTTCGCACCCCCATGCAGTGGGCGCCCGACCGAAACGGCGGCTTTTCGCGGGCCGATCCGGAAAGCCTGCCGTTGCCGGTACTGATGGGTCCGCTGTATGGCTACGAAGCGGTCAACGCCGAAGCGCAGCAACGCGATCCGCATTCGCTCCTGAACTGGACCCGCCGCATGCTGGCCAAACGGCAGCAGACCCATACTTTTGGACGCGGCACTCTGCGATTTTTATTTCCTGGAAACCGCAAGATACTAGCTTACCTGCGCGAATACGAAGACACGTCTTTGCTTTGCGTCTCTAACTTGTCCAATGCCTCGCAACCCGTCGAGCTGGATCTGAGCGCCTTCAACGGCCGCGTTCCCATCGAGCTTCTGGGCGGAACACCCTTCCCCACAATCGGCGAGCTGCCCTATTTGCTGACCTTGCCGCCCTATGGGTTTTACTGGTTCGAGCTAAGCACCTCGGCCTTGCCCCCTACCTGGCACGTAACGGGTCCCGAGCAAATGCCCGAATACGCCACACTGGTTCTGCGCGGCCGCACAGGCTACCGCCTGACCGACGGTTCAGTCCGTATTTTAAGCAATGAAGTATTGCCCTTATACCTGCAACATCAGCGCTGGTTCGCCAGCGACCAGCGCATCACGGCGGCACAGCCGGCCTATGTCATACCCCTACCCGGCCTGAATGAAATGTTTTTAAGTGAACTGGACGTCACTCTGCCGCAGGGCTCAGCCCGTTATTTTTTGCCGGTCGCCTTGTTCTGGAGCGAAACATTGCCGCCCTTGCCCCAGCAATATGCCCTGGCGCGAGTGCGCCGCGGCTCAGAGATGGGCATGCTAACTGATGCCTTCAGCGTCAGTGAGTTCGCCACGAACCTGCTCGAAAAACTGCGTGCCGGCACGGAAATTTCGGCTAATAGCGCAGCGGGCCCGGTCATCATCAAATTCCAGCCTGAAGAGGCATTGAAAACACTGGAGCTACCCGACGAGTTAACAATCGACTGGTTTCATGGCGAACAATCCAATAGCTCTTTAACCCTGGGCAACACGGCCATACTCAAGCTGATGCGCCGGATAGTCAGCGGCATTCACCCTGAAGCCGAAATGACGCGCCAGCTAAGCCGGGCAGGCTACACCAACTCGCCGACGCTTCTGGGAGAGATTATCCGCCTGGATGAACAAGGCACGCCGCATACGCTTGCTCTCTTGCACCGCCATATTTCCAATCAGGGCGATGCCTGGACCTGGACTCTGGCTTACCTGAAACGCACTTTGGAAAGCGCGGTGCTGACGGGCGAAAGCCGCGCCGATTACAACGAAGAGCTACTTGGCTATCAAGCCATTGCAGCTACCATCGGCCGGCGGCTTGCTCAATTGCACGCCGTACTGGCCCTGCCCTGCGAGGATCCGGCTTTCGCTCCACAAGCGACCACCGCCGCCGAAGCACGCCAATGGTCCAAAGACATTCGAGCAATGCTGGGCGCCGCCCTAAAGGCCCTGGCGCAGCATAAACATACTCTCACGCCGGCTGCTCGCGAACAGGCTGACGAGCTCCAGGAACAACGCCAGGCGCTGTTCGCCGAAATTGACAAGCGGGCCGATATGGCCGCCGGGGCGGTCAGTATTCGCATACATGGCGACCTTCATCTGGGTCAGGTGCTAATCGCTCAAAACGACGTTTATCTGATCGACTTTGAAGGAGAACCAGTTCGTCCGTTAAGCGAACGCCGACGCAAGAGCAGTCCTTGGCGCGATGTAGCAGGGCTGTTGCGCTCTTTCGATTACGCTGCGGCGACATCAGCCCAGGATGTGAACAGAAGCGTCGAAGAGGCTCTCTTGAATCAATTCAAGCTTAGCGCCGGTGAAGCATTTTTAAACGCCTACCGTGAAACCGCACGGGAAAGCGCACAGCCGGCCGAAGGCAGCTGGAACGAAGAGCCGCGCGACACGGCATTGCTGGAGCTTGCCTTGCTGGAAAAAGCCGCCTACGAAATTTGCTACGAAACGGCCCATCGCCCGGATTGGACTCCAATTCCTTTAGCCGGCCTGACTCAACTTGCGCAGCGCCTTTTGTCAGGAACTGCGTCATCCTCGGGACTATCGTCTAATGAGCCATCCTAAGCATCCCGGCCTGCATCGCCGCTCTCGTGCTGCCGGCGCCCCCCCGAAGCCCACAGCGCCGGGCATTGCCGGCCGGCTGCTGGGCGACCTGGATCTGCACCTGATCGCTGAAGGACAGCACGGCAACCTGGCCGATTGTCTTGGCGCACATGCCATGACCATTGATGGCGAGCAGTTCAAACTT
>DATCVA010000231.1:0-5897 GCA_036567205.1 Eoetvoesiella sp.
AAGAACTCGATCTGCAAAACACCTGACGGCTTGTAATTCCATTTCCAAATCAGTATTGATAGAGCAAACGAAGCCGACACAGTACATACACGGTTGGTTTAGAAATAGAATAAGCCGCCAGCAAGCTCCAATGTGTTAAAAGCCCCTCAAACGAGGGGCTTTTAACATTGACGCACCTTATAAAGACTTTATTGCAGAGTCCTTGAGAAAACGAACTTATCGTTTTGCCAATCGACCGGCACAACATCTTTAGGACCGAACTTACCCTCGAGTATCAATCGGGACAGCGGGTTTTCGATGTACTGCTGAATTGCACGCTTTAGCGGACGAGCACCGAATACCGGATCAAAGCCCACACGCGCCAGTTGTGCCAAAGCGTCGTCCGACACCTCAAGACGCATTTCCTGAAGCGCCATGCGTTTCGCCAACCGTTGGATCTGGATGCGCGCAATCGACTCAATGTGCTTGACGTCCAGCCCATGAAACACCACAACCTCGTCGATACGGTTGAGGAACTCCGGCCTGAACGCGGTTTTCAGCTCGTCCCAGATTACTTCCTTAATGACTTCGTAGGGCTGCCCCACCATACTTTGTATATGGTTCGACCCTAAATTCGAGGTCATGACAATGACCGTATTACGAAAATCGACAGTCCGCCCCTGGCCGTCGGTTAACCGGCCGTCATCCAACACTTGCAATAAAATATTAAACACATCGGGGTGAGCTTTTTCGACTTCATCCAGCAATATGACGCTATAGGGTTTACGGCGTACGGCCTCGGTAAGGTAACCGCCCTCTTCATAGCCCACATATCCCGGAGGGGCGCCAATCAAGCGTGATACCGAATGCTTTTCCATGAATTCACTCATGTCGATACGAACCATGTGCTCTTCAGAATCAAACAGGAAATCCGCCAACGCCTTGGTAAGCTCGGTCTTGCCGACTCCGGTCGGCCCCAGGAACAGGAATGAGCCATAGGGCCGGGCGGCATCGGACAAGCCTGCGCGCGACCGGCGAATAGCATCGGCAACCAGACTAACCGCCTCGTTTTGGCCTACGACGCGTTTATGCAGGAAATCCTCCATGCCCAACAGTTTGGCGCGTTCGCCCTGCATCATTTTAGCTACCGGAATACCAGTGGCACGCGCAACCACCTCGGCAATTTCCTCGGCCCCTACGTGGGTACGCAAAAGACGCGGCTTGTCCGATTCGACGACGTTGTCTTGCTGGCTGGCTTCCGCCGCCTTTAAACGCCCCTCGAGCTCGGGCAACTTGCCATACTGCAGTTCGGCCAGCTTATCAAACTGCCCTTTGCGCTGCAGCTCGGCCATTTCGCCCCGTACACGCTCGATCTCTTCCTTGATCGCCTGAGATCCCTGGACCGCCGCTTTTTCGGCCTTCCAGATTTCTTCGTAATCGTTGTATTCACGCTGCAAGCTGACCAGCTCGTCTTCAATAACTTTGAGTCGACGCAGCGATGCATCGTCGGTTTCCTTTTTGACCGCCTCACGCTCAATTTTGAGTTGGATGATACGGCGATCGAGTTTATCCATAACTTCGGGCTTGGAGTCGATTTCCATACGGATGCGGGCAGCAGCCTCGTCGATAAGGTCAATGGCCTTATCGGGCAGGAACCGATCGGTAATGTAGCGATTGGAGAGCTCTGCGGCCGCCACAATAGCCGGATCGGTAATCTGCACGCCATGATGCAGCTCGTAACGCTCTTGCAAACCCCTTAAAATGGCAATCGTCGACTCGACATCCGGCTCGTTGACCAGCACTTTTTGAAACCGGCGTTCAAGAGCTGCGTCTTTTTCAATGTATTTCCGGTACTCGTCCAGCGTAGTCGCGCCCACACAATGCAGTTCGCCGCGCGATAGCGCGGGCTTAAGCATATTGCCCGCGTCCATGGCGCCTTCGGCTTTACCCGCGCCGACCATCGTGTGCAACTCGTCAATAAAAACGATGGTTCCGCCTTCATCGTGAGAAAGCTCTTTCAGGACCGCCTTCAGGCGTTCTTCGAACTCACCGCGGAACTTGGCGCCCGCTAAAAGCGATGCCATATCGAGTGACAGGACGCGCTTGCCTTTCAACGTTTCGGGCACCTCATTGTTTACAATGCGCTGTGCCAGGCCTTCAACAATGGCTGTTTTGCCCACGCCCGGCTCACCGATAAGGACCGGATTATTTTTGGTGCGCCGTTGCAGAATCTGAATAGTGCGGCGAATTTCATCATCGCGGCCAATAACCGGGTCCAGCTTGCCCTGACGGGCACGATCAGTCAGGTCGGTCGTATATTTGGACAAGGCTTCTCGATTGGACTCGCCTTCGGCGTCCGACACCGAGGAGCCGCCACGCACAGCATCAATAGCCGTCTCGAGTGCTTTGCGTTGTAAGCCCGTCTCGCGCAGAATACGCCCGGCCTCGCCTTTATCGTCAGCCAAAGCGAGTAAAAACAACTCGCTGGCGATATACGTGTCGCCCCGGCTGGAGGCTTCTTTATCGGTGCGCGCCAGGGCCGCCTGAAGGTCTCGGCTGACCTGTATATTAGCCTCGGCCCCCTGCACCTGGGGCAAGGCCTCAATCGCGGTGTTAAGCGCGGTTCCCAGCCGGGTTACCGCCACACCGGCACGGGCCAGCAAGCTGCCGGTCCCGCTGTCGGCATCAGCCACCAGCGCCGCCAGAACATGTACTGGTTCTATGTAAGGGTTATCGTGTTTTACAGCCAGGCTTTGCGCGTCGGCAATAGCCTGCTGAAATTTAGTTGTTAATTTATCGAATCGCATAGTGGTTTCGTCTAAGAAGTGAGAGCGCACTGGCTCGAATGATAATTAAGTGCGGTCATTTAGCCGAATTTCAAGGCTCAGGCCAAGGGATTTGGTGCGCCGATCCTGTAATCTTGCCACTTGCCCCCCTGCCGCAGCCGATGTTTGGCGGCAACTACAACGTATGCAAAAGCCTGCCTATATAAGAGGACCGGCCAGGCATAACTAATGCCGACAACACAATCCCAATATACAATTGTTTACACAGCGTTTAAACTGCTACGGTAAACGTTATGCGAACCACCCAGGAGACTGCCATGCGAGGGGTTATAAAAAAATGGGGCAACAGCGCAGCCATACGGCTGCCATCCTCCATGATGAAAACACTTAAGCTGGATCTTGAAGACGTAATCGACATCCGCGTCGAGCAAGGCAGCATTGTGGTCGAGCCGGTACGCACGGAAGAGTATGTTCTGGCGCAACTGCTAGGCGGCATCAAGGCCAAAAACGTGCACAGCGAAATCGACTTCGGCGCGGCAGAGACCCAGGCAGAACCATCATGACAAAAAACTACTTACCGAACACGGGCGATATTATCCGAGTTCACTTCGCCCTGCCCCCCGTAAGCAAAGCTCTGGACTACAAGCCAGCCGTCATCCTGAGCCCATCTGCCTATAATAAAAAAACCGGCCTCATCGTATGTTGCGCTATTACGCAGCACATCAAAGGCTACCCGTTCGAAGTACTTATAGCGACCGAACCGCCATCAGTTGTACTGACTGATCAGGTAAAAAGCATCGACTGGGTCAATAGTAAAATTAGCCATCATGGCCGCATTAGTTCAGCCGAACTTGCGGAAATCCGGGCAAAACTGCAAGCGCTGCTCTTAAAAAGCTAATGTGCTGTATGGTTAGCGTACTTACTCACGGTACCCTACAAGCCTATAGTCTTTAATGAAAAAATAAAAATGTACAATGTCAGCCTATTGCTTGGCAGACTTCCGCTACATGTATGATTTTTGGCAGCGCTCGCCCACAGGACGTGTATGCAAAGAAAAATTTCTATTACCCCAAACTCCACACTTTGCTCGACGTGCATGTTGAACAGCCTGTGCCTGCCGTTTGGGATGTCAAAGGAAGACATCTCCAAGCTTGATTCGGTAGTAAACGAGCGCATTCGCATTCCCAAAGGCGTAGCCCTGTTCCGCCAGGGCGACCAAACCGATGCCGTGTTTGGCATACGCTCCGGTTCCATCAAGACGCAACTCGAAGATGCCGCCGGACAAGTCCAAATAACCGGTTTTCTGCTGCCGGGCGAAATAGCGGGCATGGACGGCCTGCTTGAAAGCCAGCAGCTCTCGCACGCTATTGCTCTGGAAGACAGCGAGGCCTGCGTAATTCGAATAGAACAGCTAGATCAACTAAGCCAACAATTCCCCGTATTGCAGCAGCAGCTTAGACGCCTTATGGGCAAAGAAATCCAGCGTTCCCATCAAATGGTCATGTCCCTGGGATTACTACGTTCCGAACAACGGCTTGCCGCTTTTCTGCTTAACTTATCGCAACGACTTACTGCCTTGGGCTATTCACCGACCGAATTTCTGTTGCGCATGAGCCGTGAAGAAATCGGCAATTATCTGGGCCTTACCTTAGAAACCATAAGCCGCCTTTTTTCGCGATTTGCCCGTGAAAGCTTGATTCGAATTCATCAGCGCGAAGTGCAATTGCTGGATATCCAGGGCCTTCAGGAACTGGCAGGGACTGTGATTGCGCCTGATAGCAAAAACACAATCGCAAAAACCGGCCCTTGATTAATCGAAGCTTTCGATCTGCTCGTCAGCAGTGCTGGACGGCGCCATGAACAAGCTTAATGCGCTGGACAAAGCGGTCATTAGCCAGAACAGGAAAAACCCGCCGGCATAGGTCAGCTGAGGGCTAAGCCGAAAATAGCCAAAAAAAGTAATGTCGACCGGATCGATCAGAGCGAATACTATGGCACTGGTAGCCGCGCCGACCAGGAAAGACGGCCACAAAATCCACATCAACGAACGCCAACTCATAGTCGGATCCTTATACTCAAGGCTGTTTAACCAGAATTTCAGCAGAAGCGGGCAGCGCTGGCTTTGTTACTACCAGACCCCTTTTAACGCCGCCATCGGAAATAGCTTGGTCACCATAGCTTTGCATAGCCAAAACGATCGTGATAATACAGCCGATAATTGCTAAAGCAGGACCGGCCATTAGAATCCATGGCCAGGGTTCACGCCACCATGGTTTGCCAGCATTTTTGTCGGACATGCCATCTACCTTGAATTGGATTATTTGGGAACGAAGAAACTTGACGGCTCGGTGACAATAACCGCGCGTCCGTCCATAGTGTATCCAACCACCGTCAAATCAATATTATATAAACCGGAGGAAAGCTGACTTGCCGGAGCCCGCACCACCACCGGAACCAAACGATTGGCGGCTGCCGGGACATCGATGCTTGCCGCCCCATCATCGGCAGTATTGATAGTCAGGCCTGGCACACCTGTGGCATTCAAATCCAGCTTGATCGGAGACTCAGTCGTATTGATCAGTTGCAGACGATAAACGTTTTCAATAAGGCCGCCGGGCACTTCGCGCCCCAGTGAGCCGCGGTCGCGAATAATGTCCATCCTTAAGGTGGTGCGCAACGCCAGCGATACGACAAAACCTATGACAATAAGACCAAGCAATGCCGTGTAGACCAATACACGCGGACGCACCATGCGCTTGCGCACCTGCGCCTGACTTAATCCGTCAGTAATGGCGTTTCCCGACGTATAGCGGATCAGCCCTTTGGGGTAATCCATTTTATCCATGACCTGATCACAGGCATCAACACAGGCGCCGCAGCCAATACACATATACTGCAGGCCATCTCGAATATCGATACCAGTGGGACACACTTGCACGCACAATGTGCAATCGACACAATCGCCCATACCGGCTTCTTTATGGTCGACTCGGCGTGATCGCCCGCCGCGGGGCTCTCCGCGCACATAATCGTAGGTAACGACAAAAGTGTCGTTATCGACCATAACGCTTTGGAAACGAGCATAGGGGCACATATACTTGCATACGGCCTCGCGCATGAAACCTGCATTGC
>DATCVA010000232.1:0-8789 GCA_036567205.1 Eoetvoesiella sp.
CCGTGACATCAAGGACCTGATCGTTGCACTCGATATCGGCACCAGCAAAGTGGTGGCGGTGGTGGCCGAAATATTGCCAGAAGGGCGCTTCGAAGTGCTGGGCCTGGGCCAGCATGAATCCCAAGGGATGCGCAAGGGCGTTGTGGTCAATATCGAAGCCACCGTGAACTCGATTCAACGTGCGCTTGAAGAAGCTGAACTTATGGCCGATTGCAAAATCCGCGAAGTCTACACGGGCATCGCGGGCAGCCATATTACAAGCTTCAACTCCAGCGGAATGGTGGCTGTTAAAGACAAGGAAGTTACTGCGACCGATGTGGCCCGTGTCATAGAAACGGCCAAGGCGGTCAATATTCCAACCGATCAGCAGGTGCTGCATGTGCTGACCCAAGAGTTCATAGTGGATTCGCAAGAGGATATTCGCGAACCTATCGGCATGAGCGGCTTGCGCCTGGAGGTTCGTGTCCATATCGTTACAGGCGCCGTCAGCGCTGCGCAAAATATTGTTAAGTGCGTGCGCCGCTGCGGCCTGGAAGTTCAGGATCTGATTCTGCAGCCTTTGGCTTCCAGTCTTGCGTGCCTGACCTCCGATGAAAAAGAGCTGGGAGTGGTGCTGGTTGATATCGGCGGAGGTACTACCGATATTGCTATTTATACCGGAGGGGCTATTCGCCATACGGCAGTGGTTCCGATCGCTGGCGATCAAATCACCAGTGATATTGCCGCAATGCTGCGCACGCCAACTCCCGACGCCGAGGAAATCAAGTTGCGCTTCGGTATTGCCAAGCAAGTGCTGGCCAGTGCAGAAGAGCATATCGAAGTGCCTGGTTTGGGCGATCGTCCCAATCGCCAGGTAAAGCGCCAGGCATTGGGCGCTGTGATCGAGCCCCGGATCGAAGAGCTATTCACGTTTGTGCAGCAAATTGTGCGCGAGTCAGGCTATGAAGATTTGCTGGCCTCAGGCGTCGTGTTGACCGGTGGCACTTCTTTGATGCCGGGGATCGTCGAGCTGGCCGAAGATGTATTTTTAAAACCTGTGCGTGTTGCGGTGCCTGGCTACGAAGGCAGTCTGGCCGATGTCATGCACAACCCGCGCTTTTCAACTGTTATGGGCTTGCTGGCCGAAGCCCGTTTACAGCGCGCCCGCGGGCGCAAAGTTGCGCAGCAAAAAGGTAGTTTCAAAACCCTGCTGGCGCGGATGAAAGAGTGGTTTATGAATTAAGGCCCGGCGTGGCCTTGATGGGGCGGGCTCCAATGCAGCCAGTCCTCGGGAGGCGTTTCAAACTTGGTGCGAGTTTTCGACTGGCATCCCTTTTGAAGCGATTTCCGGAAAGAGCAGTAGTGGGGAAATTTTTCGTTATTCGTTTTTTGGAAATGTGAGGGAGTCAATCATGATGAATTTTGAAATGCTCGATAACAGCGCCAGTGGCACAGTTATCAAAGTTGTTGGTGTGGGTGGTGCGGGTGGAAATGCCGTTTCCCATATGATTCGATCGGGTGTCAGTGGCGTCGATTTTATTTGCGCCAACACTGATGCGCAGGCTTTGGCCACAAGCGAAGCGCCCGTTCAGATCCGTTTGGGTCGTACAGGACTGGGAGCCGGTGCCAAGCCCGATCAGGGGCGTGCCGCTGCCGAAACAGCCCGAGAAGAGATTCGCACTGCGCTGACGGGCGCCAATATGGTCTTTATTACTGCCGGGATGGGCGGCGGTACAGGTACCGGCGCAGGTCCGGTCGTGGCCGAGGTTGCTAAAGAACTCGGAATCCTGACCGTTGGGGTTGTGACCAAGCCGTTCTCTTTCGAAGGTACGAAGCGCTTGAAAATGGCTGAGGAAGGGATCGCGGAACTGTCCAAGCATGTGCATTCGCTTATTGTTGTCCTGAACGAAAATCTGTACGAGTTAATGGACGACGACGCCACGCAGGAGGATTGCTTCAAGGCTGCTGACGACGTCTTGCATAATGCTTGCGCCGGAATTGCTGAAATCATCAACGTCGAAGGCAATGTTAACGTCGACTTCGAAGACGTTAAAACCATCATGGGCGAGCAAGGTCAGGCCATGATGGGCACATCTATTGCCGCAGGCGCCGATCGTGCCCGGGTAGCCGCCGAGCGCGCAATTGCTTGCCCGCTTCTCGAAGGTGTCGATTTGCACGGCGCCCGTGGCATGTTGGTTAACATTACTGCCAGCCGTACCCTGAAAATGCGTGAAACCCGTGAGATCATGGATACGATCCGCAGCTATGCCGCCGATGATGCAACCGTTATTTATGGTACGGCGTACGACGAGTCGATGGGCGAGAATCTGCGCGTTACTGTTGTTGCCACCGGTCTTGGCCGCGTTGCTACGGCTTCGCGTCCTCAATTGGTGCAAAACCATTCAGAAGCGTTGCGTACGGGCACTGACAATATGTCTGTAATGGGTCACGATTTTTCAAGCTCGGACGTGCCTGCCGTTATTCGCAATCCGCGCAGCCAGGCTTCGGCCCAGGTGCGCGCTCTTGAAACCGCCGGTATGGATCACTTCGATATACCTGCTTTTCTGCGCAAGCAAGCTGACTAAGGGTTAAAAAAACAGATTCAACAAAAAAACGACCCTCACACTGCCGGGTGAATTTTTCGCCCGTGCAGACACGGCGACGCACTTTCTTCTTCCCCAGGAAAGTGTGTCGCTGCGTATTCATTCCATTTCCAAATCAATTGTAAGCACGAAGGCGAGTGCAGACGGTGCATTGGTACGGCAAGCGAAGCCGGCATAGTTCACGATCGATTTGGAAATGGAATCAGGTTTCGTAACGATTTTCGCTGCGGACCGCGCTTTATTGGGAGTAAAGTTAACTGCCGCAAGCGCTAATCCGGTTACAATGGCGCCTAGAGTGCGGCTAGCCAGCCGCCATTGCCGTTTGATATTGGTCATTAATATGTTACTTCAGCGCACCATCCAAAAATCCATAAGCACGAAAGGTGTGGGGCTGCACTCTGGGCGTCGAGTCGAGATCACGTTGCGTCCCGCCGAGCCCAATACGGGTATTGTTTTCCATCGTGTCGATTTACCCGAGGTGGTCGATTTGCCAGCCCAGGCCAGTAATGTGGGTGGCACTCGAATGGCTTCGGTCCTGCAAAAGGACGGTGCGCGCGTTTCGACAGTAGAGCATTTAATGTCTGCGCTGGCGGGCCTGGGTATCGATAACCTGCATGTAGATCTTACCGCCGAAGAAGTCCCAATTATGGATGGCAGCGCCGGCACCTTTGTCTATTTGCTGCGTTCGGCCGGCTTGCAAGAACAGCCTGCCGCCAAACAATTTATTCGGGTTCTTGAAACGATCGAAGTCCGGGAAGGCGAAGGCGATGACATCAAGTGGGCTCGACTCGAGCCATACGAGGGTTTCGCCTTGTCGTTTGCCATCGATTTCCATCACCCGGCCATCGACTCCACGGCTAATTTTGCCGAAGTTGATTTTGCCAAAGATTCGTACGTCAAGACTATAGCGCGCGCGCGCACCTTTGGGTTTGCAAGCGAAGTCGAGGCTTTACGCGCAGCGGGTCTGGCGCGTGGCGGCAGTCTTGATAACGCCATTGTCATGGACGAATATCGCGTGCTTAATTCTGACGGATTACGTTACGACGACGAGTTCGTCAAGCACAAGATTCTCGATGCCATTGGCGATTTATATCTTATAGGCAAGCCTTTGGTGGCGCGTTATGTGGCTTGCAAATCGGGGCACGGGCTTAACAATCAGCTGGCGCGTGCGCTGCTGGCTCGGCAAGATGCATGGGAATTAATCACCTATGAATCGACCGCAACCGCGCCTAAGGCTTTTGTAAATGAATGGAAGTTTGCGTAGCGTTGTTGTTTTTCGGTTAGAATAACCCGGCCGTTATTTATGGCTGGGCGCCGCGATGATGCACAAGCAAGCGTTTTACCGCATCTGCCAGCGGCCCAGGGGCTAGCCCCTTTTCAAGTTTCTCGAACGCCTTCAGTGCGTTGTCATCCAGTGGCACGACCTCTCGGGCCGGTGCTGCTTTTGTCTGGTTTTGTAACAAACCAGCTTGAACTCTAACGTTAAGTTCGTTAAGGTTCCATCCGTCCTCCGTTAGCAGCTGAAGAATCCGGGGGGCTAATTGTCGTAGTCTTGCCGCGTAGGCAGCGCTGGGAACCGCCAGGGTAATTTGCTGTTTTTCTATACGCGCCACTCGACAAACCTGCGCCAGCGCAGGAGGCAACACTTTTTTTGCCGCGTGCTCGATTGATATCAGCATGCGTGCTGTGGTTAATACATTAGCGCCATGCTGGTCGCTGCCCAGCCAGCCAATTGCGGTCAAATTGGCCGGTGCGGGTTTGTCTTTGGATCGTTGTACAGGTGTCCGGGACATTCGCTACTTTTCTAAGGATTTAGTGTGAGATCTATGTTTTTCAGGAGTCGTTCAAACGATTCTAACGCCAAAGTGCTTAAGACGCCGTTCTCGGCAATGCTTGTGGTTGCTGCAATGGCGGCTTCAGCCGCTGCCGGAGCATGGGTACAGGCGCAATACAGCAGCAAGCCGGCTTCGTTCAGCCTGGGGCAAGAGCTTGCAATTAGTGCGCAGGTGTCGCGCGACTCAAGCTATATTCGCGAAAATGTTAACTTGCTGGCCTCAAAGGTAGGAGACCTTCAAGCCAAGCTTATTGTCATGAACGGGCTTGGCAAGCGGGTAGCCGAAATTGCCGGGGTCTCTTATACCGATCCTGAAGTCCATGCCAGCCTTGAGCATACTGCTACTCCTGTCATGGATTACATTTCCGATGGGCAAGGCGAGTACGGCAGCGCTGAAAGCTTGGGGCGTCAGCTGGATGCTTTGCAGCAGCAAGTGATCGAGCAGCGCGATTGGTTTGCCATGCTTGATTTGGTGCTTACCAAGCGTGTCGGAATCGAGGCTAGCCTTCCAACCCTTAATCCGGTTAATTATCCGTACTTGAGCTCATCGTATGGATGGCGCCGTCATCCAATTACGAAGCGGCACGCCATGCACGAGGGCCTTGATTTCGCAGCTCCCAAAGGTACACCTATTTATGCTGCTTCGGGCGGAGTGGTGGCCGAAGCCAAGTATCATTCGGGTTATGGCAATATGGTTGAAATCAATCACGGCAATGGACTGGTTACGCGTTATGCACATGCGTCCAAATTGATCGTAAAGGCCGGCGATCTGGTCGAGAAAGGCCATATGATTGCTCGTGTCGGGTCAACGGGGCAGTCTACGGGTTCCCACTTGCACTTCGAGGTGCGCATGGCCGGCCACCCTCTGGATCCGACCTTGTTTTTAGCCCGGCCAGTACCTTCCGACTCGCTGCTTGTTGATGCAACAAAACAGGTTGAAGCCATCCTGCCCGAGGTGCGTTAAACTGTACCGTTTTCCTGCGGTTTTTTCCGCCAACTTAAAAAGAAATGCATAGGGCTTGCTGGATTACCGTCGGCAGGTTCGCATCAACGACACAAGAATGGTTTCTCTGCTAAAAAAGCTTATTGGTAGTCGCAACGACCGGATACTCAAGCAATATCGAAAGCAGGTAACGCAGATTAATGCGTTAGAGCCCGCAATGGGGGCTTTGTCTGACGATCAGCTAAAGGCTAAAACTGACGAGTTCCGCCAACGCTTTCAGGCCGGTACGTCGCTAGACGACTTGTTGCCCGAGGCTTTCGCTGTTGTGCGCGAAGCCAGTAAGCGTGTGTTTGGCATGCGACATTTCGACGTGCAGATGCTGGGTGCAATTGCTCTTCATAATGGCAAAATCGCTGAAATGCGTACCGGTGAAGGTAAAACGCTTATGGCTACGCTTAGCGTATACCTTAATGCCTTGTCTGGCCGGGGTGTGCACGTGGTGACCGTCAACGATTATCTTGCACGGCGTGATGCGCAATGGATGGGTCGTTTGTATAACTTCCTGGGCATGAGCGTAGGTGTGGTTGTGCCGCAACAGGAGAATGAAGAAAAAGTGGCGGCGTATGCGGCCGACATTACATACGGCACCAATAACGAATACGGTTTTGATTACCTGCGCGACAACATGGAGTACCGTGCCGAGGATCGCCGTCAGCGCGAACTGGCATATGCCATTGTCGACGAGGTCGACTCCATTCTGATCGACGAGGCGCGCACGCCTTTGATTATTTCGGGGCAGGCCGAAGATAATACCGACCTGTATATCCGCATGAACGCGGTCCCGCCATTATTGGCCCGCATGGCCTCAGAGCCCAAGCCTCAAGAGCCTGAGCCCGATGGTGATTTCTGGGTGGATGAAAAAGGGCAGCAAGTCCATTTGTCAGAAGCGGGCATGATCAAGGCCGAGGGAATCCTGGTCCAGATCGGTGTGTTGCCTGAAGGCGAGTCGTTGTACGACCCGCGCAATATCTCGCTGATTCATCATTTGATGGTGTCTTTGCGCGCGCACAGCTTGTTTTTCCGCGATCAGCAGTACGTGGTTCAAGATGACGAAGTCGTTATCGTTGACGAGTTCACGGGACGCTTGATGTCGGGTCGGCGCTGGTCCGATGGCCTGCATCAGGCTGTTGAAGCCAAAGAAGGCGTAAAGATCCAGAACGAAAACCAGACGCTGGCATCCATTACGTTTCAGAACTATTTCCGCATGTACGACAAGCTGTCCGGCATGACCGGAACGGCCGACACTGAAGCGTACGAATTCCAGGAAATTTATTCGCTCGAAACCGTCATTATTCCTACCAACCGCCCGATGGCGCGCGACGATCAAAACGATCAGGTCTTCAAGACGGATCACGAGAAATACAATGCCATCCTGGCCGATATCAAAGACTGCCACGAGCGTGGCCAGCCCGTATTGGTCGGCACGACCAGCATTGAAAACTCCGAGCTGTTGTCTGGCTTGTTGGTAAAAGATAAGCTTCCCCATGAAGTTCTAAATGCCAAGCAGCACGCCCGCGAAGCGGAAATCGTGGCAGAAGCCGGCAAGCCCGGACACATTACGATCGCTACCAATATGGCCGGCCGCGGTACCGATATTGTGCTGGGCGGCAGTGTTGAAAAGCAGGTTGATTTCATTCGCGCCGATGACTCGTTACCGGTAGAAGAAAAAAACGCTCGCATCGAAAAGATCAAATCCGAATGGGCGCCGGCCAACGCAGCAGTCAAGGCTGCTGGCGGTTTGCGCATTATCGGTACTGAACGCCACGAGTCGCGCCGTATCGACAACCAGTTGCGCGGCCGTGCCGGCCGCCAGGGTGATCCGGGGTCGTCGCGTTTTTACTTGTCGCTTGAAGATTCACTGATGCGCATTTTTGCCGGTGACCGTGTGCGTTCCATCATGGAACGGCTGCGCCTGCCAGAAGGCGAGCCCATCGAGGCGCGCATGGTGTCGCGCTCGATCGAGTCCGCGCAGCGCAAGGTCGAGGCGCGCAACTTCGATATTCGCAAGCAACTGCTCGAATACGATGACGTTGCTAACGACCAGCGTAAGGTGTTGTACTCGCAACGTAACGAAGTGCTGGAATCGTCCGATGTATCCGATATCGTCGCCAACTTGCGTGATGCGGCCATTACCGAGCAGTTCCGGGCATATATTCCCGAAGAAAGTGTCGAGGAGCAGTGGGATGTGCCGGCGTTGAGTTCAGCGCTGGAGTCCGATTGGCAAATCGATCTGCCTTTGGTGGAAATCCTTGAAAAAGAACCTAACCTTACCGATGACGATCTTCTCGAGCGTGTGCTTGCCGAGGCTCGCCGTTTGTACGGTGCCAAGGTAGAGCTGGTAGGGCGCGATAACTGGGCCCCGTTCGAACGCTCTATGTTGCTGCAGTCGATTGATACGCAGTGGCGTGGGCACTTGTCGTCGCTTGATCATTTACGTCAAGGGATTCATTTGCGTGGTTACGCCCAAAAGGATCCTAAACAAGAATATAAGCGTGAAGCGTTCGAGCTTTTTTCAGACATGCTCGATCGTATTCGCAATGAAGTGGTCAAAGTGCTGCTTACCGTGAAGATACAGTCTCCCGAACAGGTTGAGGTAACTGAGCCTGAGTCGGCCAGTCTCGATAATGTGACCTATCATCACTCAGATTACGATGCGGCGTTAAGCGGCGAGGACCCAGGTATCGCTGGTTCCATGCAGAACGAACGGGCAGGCGTGCCAAAGGTAGGCCGTAACGACCCCTGCCCATGCGGAAGCGGGAAAAAGTATAAGCATTGCCATGGGAAGCTGGCGTAGGTAGTTGGGGCTCTGTTCTTAATACGTGTGCGGGTGGCGGTGTGTGCCGGGCGCGACCGCTCAACCCGGTTCGTCGCCCTACGGCGCCAAACTACAGCGTCGTTCGCTTGTCCGGCCATGCGGCCTCCCTTTGCCTCCACGCGCTCGAGTTTCAAAGGTCCCGCCCGGCACACACCGCCTCCCGCCCACTGTGTCCTGGAAAGTTTTGATGCCGCTGGTCTTTGGTGGCGGTTTGTTGGGCTCTGATCGAAGCATGGGATTGTGGCGTCTGATCAGTGTGCGTGGCTTGTGTTCAGATAATGGCTGCTTTAAAGTTGAAGGTCCAGAAAACGAAATCCGGGCTTTCAAGACGAGTCGTAAAGCTCGGACACAAGTCTTCAACAAGCTCATTCCATTTCCAAATCAACGGTGAGCTGTGTCAGTTTCGCTAGCCGTACAAAAGTATGCCTGCGCTTCGCCTTCGTGTTCACCATTGATTTGGTAATGGAATCAAAAGATCCAGGCAACGCAAGGTAAAGTGTGGCCAAGCCAAGCCAAGCCAAGCCAAGCCAAGCCAAGCCAAGCCAAGCCAAGCCA
>DATCVA010000233.1:0-9429 GCA_036567205.1 Eoetvoesiella sp.
GGCACAGCACCAGCAGGTGCTGGAGCGCCAGCGCCAGGATCTGGAGCAAACGCTGACCGAAATCCGCCAACAACAGCTTGAATGCGAAGCGCTGCTGGCCCGGCGCGAGGTTTAATTCCATTTTCAAATCAATTGTGAACACGAAGGCGAAGCGCAGACAGTACATTGGTACGGCAAGCGAGGCCGACACAGTTCACGGTTGATTTGGAAATGGAATAAGGGCTTGTCACCTAAACTTTATCTACAACGATTATCATCGGTATAACATTCCATTTCCAAATCAATTGTAAGCACGAAAATGAAGCGTAGACAGACCACTGGCACGTGTGCTGCGCCGACACAGTTCGCGGTTGCTTTGGAAATGAAATCAGACCCGATAACAAATATAAAAAAAAAGCAGCAACCCCATCGTGGAGACAAACATGAACCTGCCTGGCTTAAATTTCGATCTGGGACAAGACCTGGACATGCTTCGCAACGCCGTACAGGCTTTTGCGCAAAAAGAAATAGCGCCGCGCGCCGCGCAAGCAGACCGGGATGATCAATTTCCGATGGACTTGTGGCGTAAATTCGGCGAGCTCGGCGTGCTGGGCCTGACCGTTGACGAGGCCTACGGAGGCACAAACATGGGCTATTTGGCCCATATGATCGCCATGGAAGAAATCTCGCGTGCCAGCGCCTCGGTGGCGCTGTCCTACGGCGCGCACTCCAACCTGTGCGTGAACCAATTGCATCGCAACGGCACGGCAGCGCAAAAGCAAACGTATTTGCCGCGCCTGGTGTCAGGCGAACACATCGGCGCACTGGCCATGAGCGAATCCGGCGCAGGTTCGGATGTTATCGGCATGACGCTACGCGCTGAAAAAAAAGGAGACCGCTATCTTCTTAATGGCGCCAAAATGTGGATCACCAACGGTCCCGATGCGGACGTTCTGGTCGTTTATGCCAAAACCGACCCGGCCGCCCATTCGCGCGGCATCACTGCCTTTATTATCGAAAAAGACTTCAAGGGCTTCTCGGTGGCCCAAAAGCTCGACAAGCTTGGAATGCGCGGCAGCCATACCGGCGAACTGGTCTTTACGGATTGCGAAGTGCCGGAACAAAACATACTTGGCGTGCTTAATGGCGGTGCCAGGGTACTAATGAGCGGACTGGACTATGAACGGGCGGTACTGGCCGCCGGCCCTCTGGGCATTATGCAAGCCGTAATGGATGTGGTCGTTCCGTACATTCATGATCGCAAGCAGTTCGGCCAAGCCATAGGCGAATTCCAGTTAATGCAAGGCAAAGTCGCCGACCTGTACACCACCCTGCAGGCAAGCCGCGCATTTTGCTATGCAGTGGGTAAAAATCTCGATGCGGCAGGCAATGGCCAGGCCCGCGCTCTGCGCAAGGATTGTGCCGCCGTCATCTTGCATTGCGCCGAAAAAGCCACATGGATGGCTGGCGAAGGCATACAAATACTGGGCGGCAATGGATACATCAACGATTATCCCACCGGACGTTTATGGCGCGATGCCAAGCTGTACGAAATTGGTGCGGGCACCAGTGAAATCCGCCGTATGCTGATCGGGCGCGAGCTCTTTAACGAAACCGCGTAAGAACCTGAATATGCTTCGAATCACTACGTCAAGCTACGGCAAAAGCAGTACAGGGAGTGTGAAATGAGTTTCGCCGGCGACCACCAGCACATCGAACAAGTATCACGGCGCGGGCTTTCTCCGAACAATGTAGCCGGGATCATGCTTGACGGTTTTAATCGCCACTACGCCTTGTTTCGCTACGGGGCGCAACGAGCCAAGTCTTTATTTGAATCGGGGGACTGGCGCGGCATACAACAGCTTTCCCGCGAGCGTATCGAATACTACGATACTCGCGTACACGAATGCTCAACCACCTTGAACGCCGCCTTGAAAGGCAGCGATGCCAGCCCTGAAGGCGCGTCGCCGCAGCAAGAGCTTACCGCCGAACAGCTCGACTTCTGGCAACGGGTCAAAACCGAATACGTCGGCTTACTGGCCGGACACCGGCAGCCCGAATGTGCTGAAACCTTCTTCAACTCGGTCTCTTGCCGCATCTTGCACCGCGATTATTTTCATAACGATTTTCTATTCGTTCGTCCCACCATCGCTACCGAGTACATCGACAGCAAGATACCTTCATACCGCGAGTACTATCCCGCCACCGAGGGACTGAAAAAGTCCCTGATGAAAATGGTCGCCGATTTCGGTCTGGCTGCGCCATTTTCCGATCTGCCCGCCGACACTCGCCTGCTGGCCCGCATGGCCGTGCATCAACTGCGGCAAAACACTCCTTCCGGCGCCGGCCAGCGCATTGCCCCGGATTGCCAGGTGCATGTCCTGAATTCACTTTTTTTCAGAAACAAAGGGGCTTATGTTGTTGGCCGTCTGATCAATCAGGGTGCAGTCTTTCCGTTTGCCATCGCTCTGCTGCATACCCCGTCGGGCCACATTACGCTGGATGCGCTGCTTACTTCACCCGACGACTTAAGCACCTTGTTCAGTTTTACGCGTGCCTATTTTTTAGTCGATATGGAAGCCCCGTCGGCTTATGTGAATTTTTTAACAACCTTGCTGCCGCGCAAGCCCAAGGCGGAAATCTACACGGCGATAGGCTTGCAAAAGCAGGGCAAGACGCTGTTTTACCGCGACTTCCTGCATCATCTGGCTCATTCGCACGATGCCTTCGATGTTGCGCCCGGCATTAAAGGGATGGTCATGACGGTCTTTACCTTGCCCTCTTATCCCTATGTTTTCAAGCTGATTCGGGATCGCATCGCCAAAAGCGGCATGGATCACGCTACCGTACGGAAAAAATACCTGCTGGTAAAAAAACATGATCGCGTGGGCCGCATGGCAGACACCTGGGAATACTCGCAAGTGGCCCTGCCACGCAAGCGTTTCTCGGATGCATTACTAGCCGAACTGCGAGATCAGGTTCCAGGCCTGATCGAAGAAACCGCCGATGCCATCGTGTTGCGCCATGTCTATATAGAACGCCGCATGACGCCGCTAAATCTATACCTGGCACGCGCCTCGGATACCGCGCTGGAACATGCAATCAAACAATACGGCGATGCCATTCGCGAACTGGCGGCGGCCAATATTTTCCCTGGCGATATGCTTTATAAAAACTTTGGGGTCACCCGGCTGGGGCGCATCGTGTTCTATGATTACGACGAAATCCAGCACATGGCCGAAATGCATTTTCGGCGCATTCCGGAAGCCCCCAACGAAGAGGCCGAGCTGTCGGCCGAACCCTGGTATCCGGTAGGCGCCAACGACGTGTTCCCCGAAGAATTTGGCTTTTTTTTACTGGGCGATCCGCGCATACGCGCCGCTTTCCTTAAGCACCACGCCGAATTGCTTGAACCCGAATGGTGGCAAACCTGCCGCGATCGTGCTACACAAGGGCGTATTATGGACATATTCCCATACAACAACGATCGGCGGCTGCATAGCGTCGACCCCGACAACTATTTTCCATCGCCATACCCCTCTCAAAATTCCAAAGGAGCACATCATGTCTGATTCCATCGTTTTAGTCTCGGTTGCGCGTACCCCCGTGGGCGGTATGATGGGCAACTTGTCAGGCCTTGCCGCTCATGAATTGGGCGCTATTGCTATTAAGGCCGCCGTCGAACGTGCCGGCATTCAGGCCGACTCCGTCAATGAAGTCATTATGGGCAACGTCCTGCAGGCCGGCCAGGGCCAGGCGCCGGCCCGTCAGGCCGCGCTGGGCGCCGGCTTGCCATTGGGCGTCGGCTGCACCACCATTCATAAGGTTTGCGGCTCGGGTCTTAAGGCAGCGATGTTCGGCCACGACCTTCTGGTGGCGGGCAGCGCCGACGTTGTCGTCGCCGGCGGACAAGAAAGCATGAGCAATGCCCCCTATCTTCTTCTGCGCGGGCGCCAGGGCTATCGTTATGGCCACTCAACCGTCTACGACCACATGGCCCTTGACGGCCTTGAGGACGCCTATCAGCGCGGCACCGCCATGGGGGTATTTGCCGAAGACTGCGCATCCAAATACACCTTCACACGCGAACAGCAAGACGCGTTTTCGCTCGAATCGTTACGTCGTGCCCGCGCCGCAACAGAAGACGGCAGCTTCAAATGGGAAATCGCTCCGGTTACGATTGCGGGGCGCAAAGGCGATACGGTCGTTGATACCGACGAAGGCCCGGCCAAAGCCATGCCAGAAAAAATTCCCACGTTAAAACCCGCATTCAAAAAAGACGGCACGGTCACCGCGGCCAACTCCTCATCGATTTCCGACGGTGCCGCGGCCATGGTGCTGATGCGCGAATCCACCGCCAAGAAACTGGGCGTCACGCCACTGGCGCGTATCGTGGCCCACACCCAGCATTCGCAAGAACCCGCATGGTTCACCACCGCTCCGGTGGGCGCCATTCAAAAGCTCCTGGCCAAAGCCGGCTGGACGGCAGACGACGTTGATCTGTATGAAATCAACGAGGCATTTGCCGTCGTCACCATGGCAGCCATGAGCGACCTCAAGCTGGATCACAACAAGGTCAATATCCATGGCGGCGCTACCGCACTGGGCCATCCTATTGGGGCTTCGGGCGCTCGCCTGGTCGCCACGCTGGTGGGCGGGCTGCGCAAAACGAAAGGCAAACGCGGCATTGCCTCGCTGTGCATCGGCGGCGGTGAAGCCGTGGCCATGGCCATTGAAATGCTGTAAGCGTAATAGTGAACGGATGCCGCCGCATCCGCCTTGTTTCCGGACGTGCCATGGCCATTATTCAATCTCAAATCAATCCTCGCTCACAAGCATTTATTGATAACGCCCAGGCAATGCAGGTTCAAATTGACGACCTGCGGTCCTTATGGGCGACAGCCGCCGCGGGGGGCAGCGCGGCGGCCCGCAAAAAACACCTTTCGAGGGGCAAATTGTTACCCCGTGACCGGGTCGAACACTTGCTCGACCCGGGTAGCCCATTTTTAGAATTGTCGCCATTAGCGGCTCATAATGTCTATGACAACGCCGCGCCGGGCGCCGGCCTTATCACCGGAATAGGACGCGTTGCGGGCACCGAATGCCTCATTGTCTGCAACGATGCAACGGTCAAAGGCGGCACCTACTATCCATTGACAGTCAAAAAGCATTTACGAGCGCAGGAAATTGCTCAGCAAAACCGATTGCCCTGCATCTATCTGGTAGATTCTGGCGGCGCCAACCTGCCCAATCAGGACGAAGTGTTTCCCGATCGCGAGCATTTTGGCCGTATTTTCTTTAATCAGGCCACCATGTCCGCCCAGGGCATCGCGCAAATTGCCGTCGTCATGGGCTCATGTACCGCTGGTGGCGCTTACGTGCCCGCCATGAGCGACGAATCCATTATCGTCAAGAACCAGGGCACCATTTTTTTAGGCGGTCCCCCGCTGGTCAAGGCGGCAACCGGCGAGATCGTGTCGGCTGAAGACCTGGGCGGCGGCGATGTGCATACCCGCCTGTCGGGCGTGGCCGACCATTTGGCCAACAACGACTTGCACGCACTGCTTCTGGCCCGCAAGGCCGTCGCACGCCTGAACCACCGCAAGCCGGTACAACTGCGGCGTCAGGCCTACGCCGACCCTTTATACGACCCCCAGGAACTCAACGGGGTTATCCCCCACGATACGCGCAAGCCTTACGATGTACGCGAGGTCATTGCGCGCGTCGTCGATAATTCCGAATTCGACGAATTCAAAGCCCGTTACGGAACTACCCTGATCACAGGCTTTGCGCATATTCACGGCATGCCTGTGGGAATCATCGCCAACAATGGCATTTTATTCTCGGAAGCGGCCCAAAAAGGCACACACTTTATCGAGCTATGCTGCCAGCGCAAAATTCCTCTGGTTTTTTTACAAAACATTACCGGATTCATGGTTGGCCGCAAATACGAAAATGAAGGGATTGCGCGCCACGGGGCCAAAATGGTAATGGCTGTTTCAACTGCGGCCGTCCCCAAATTCACCGTCATTATTGGCGGCTCCTTCGGCGCCGGCAACTACGGGATGTGCGGACGCGCATTTGGTCCACGCCTGTTGTTTCTATGGCCCAATGCCCGCATTTCAGTTATGGGCGGCGAACAGGCTGCCAGCGTGCTCGCCACGGTGCGCCGCGACGGCATCGAAGCCCAGGGCGGCAGCTGGAGTACCGACGAAGAAGAAAGCTTTAAAGCCCCCATACGCGAACAATACGAAAAAGAAGGACATCCTTATTACTCGACCGCGCGCCTTTGGGATGACGGCATCATCCTGCCCTGCGACACTCGACGCGTGTTGGCTCTGGGTTTATCCGCCGCGCTGAATGCGCCCATCGAAGATACGCGCTTCGGTGTGTTCCGCATGTAATCCCGTTTCTAAATCAACCATGAACTA
Source organism: Eoetvoesiella sp. (assembly GCA_036567205.1). GTDB lineage: Bacteria > Pseudomonadota > Gammaproteobacteria > Burkholderiales > Burkholderiaceae_B > DATCVA01. The sequence continues at coordinate 6,411 of DATCVA010000233.1, forward strand.
TGTCCGCTTCGCTTGTCGTACAAATGGTCTGTCCGCGCCTCGCCTTGGTACTCTCAATTGATTTGGAAATGGAATAATTTCACGGAGGGCCTGTGTTTACAACTTTATTGATCGCCAACAGGGGGGAAATCGCTTGCCGGGTGGCCGCCACTGCCCGCCGCATGGGACTGCACACCATCGCGGTGTATTCCGACGCCGACAGCCATGCCCGCCATGTCGCTGCCTGCGACGGCGCCGTGAATATTGGCGGACCGGAGCCGCGCAACAGTTATTTACACGCCGAAGCGATTTTGGCCGCCGCGGCCCGCACCGGCGCACACGCCATTCATCCGGGTTACGGCTTTTTATCCGAGAACGAGGACTTTGCCCAGGCTTGCATTCAAGCCGGCCTTGTATTTATCGGCCCGCCCGCTTCGGCAATTGCCGCCATGGGCAACAAATCGGCTGCCAAAACATTGATGGAAGCTGCCGGAGTCCCCCTCGTACCCGGTTACCATGGTCCGAATCAGGACCCGCAATTTCTGCAAGCCCAAGCCGACATCATCGGCTATCCGGTGCTAATCAAAGCCAGCGCAGGCGGCGGCGGCAAGGGAATGCGCATCGTCGAGTCGCCAAACGCTTTTACCGAGGCTTTAGCCTCCTGCCAGCGCGAAGCAGCCAGCAGCTTTGGCGACAGCCGCATCCTGCTCGAACGGTATCTGCAAAAACCCCGCCACATCGAAATCCAGGTGTTCGCCGACAAATATGGCCACTGCGTCTACCTTTTCGAACGCGACTGTTCAGTGCAGCGCCGCCATCAAAAAGTCATTGAAGAAGCCCCCGCCCCCGGCATGACCCCAGAGCGGCGTCAAGCAATGGGCCTGGCTGCTGTTGCGGCAGCTCGCGCCGTCGGCTATGTTGGAGCGGGCACCGTCGAATTCATTGTCGAACCCGACGGCCGCTTTTTCTTCATGGAGATGAACACTCGATTACAGGTCGAGCACCCGGTCACCGAAATGATTACAGGGCATGATCTGGTGGAGTGGCAATTACGCATTGCCGCAGGCGAACCGCTGCCCGTCAGTCAAGAGCACCTGTCGATTTCGGGACACGCCATCGAAGCGCGCATTTACGCCGAAAACCCCGACAACGATTTTTTACCGTCAGTGGGCAAATTGTCGACGCTCCATTTTCCCGCACACACTTCATTCACAAACAGCGATGTGCGGATCGACGGCGGTGTACAGGCGGGCGATACCATCACACCGTTTTACGACCCCATGATTGCCAAGCTGATCGTGCGCGGAGCCGACCGCGAACAGGCACGCCGGCGCATGATGAGCGCCTTGTCGGAAATTCAGGCGGTAGGCGTACACACCAACATTGCCTTCTTGTATCGATTAATGACAAACCCGGCCTTTGTCAGCGGCGATCTCGATACCGGGCTGATCCAGGCACAGCACAATCACTTGTTTTCATCAGACCAAGTCTTGTCTGATCGCATCCTGGCGCTTGCCGCAGCGGCCGTGTTAAGCGATCAGGGGCTAATTGATTCCGATCCGGCCTCATATCGCGCGCGCAACGACCCATGGGCCGAGGTCGACGGTTGGCGGCTCAGCGGCCTTTATTGCCGCACTCTTGCATTCATTGAGCAAAACAACGAGCATCAGGTCCAGCTGATTCGCGGCGGTACCGAGTGGTTATTTAACCGTCAGACGCATGCCCGGAGTTTCGAATGGCAGGCTGACGCGCAAACTCCGGGCACGTTCAAGTTACGTATCCGCCTGAACGACGAAGACATTCTCGGCACAGTCATTTTACGCGGCGGCCAGGCCCATGTGTTTACCGAAGGCGAGTTGCATGTTTTGCAAGTTCATGACCCGGTAATTCACGCTCAGGACGAGTCCACCGACCACCACACTGGCCTGACCGCGCCCATGCCCGGTAAAGTTATCTCGATCGCAGTGGCCGTGGGCGACGCGGTAAAGCGCGGCGATGTCTTGCTGGTGATGGAAGCCATGAAAATGGAACACGCCATACTGGCCCGCGCAGCAGGCATAGTGGATGAATTGTTTTTCATGCCAGGCGACCAGGTCTCGGAGGGGGACGCGCTTATTGCCATTACGTACGACCAGCCTCACGCATAAGTCCGCTGCCCAACGACCCGATGGGCGGCAAGCTATCTGGCAAAAAAAACAACAATACAAGGCCCGGCTTAAAATAACTGCAAAACGCAAGTTGCTAGCACCCACAATTCAGCGTACAGTGAACCTGACTTTACCGGTTAACCCCTAATTATTCGTTGACTCTGTAAAGGGCAACCTACATCGCTTATGTTCGATATATTGGTTTATCTATTCGAGAATTACTACACGCCACAGGCCTGTCCCAACCCGGATGTCCTGGCACATAAGCTTGCCGCCGTAGGCTTCGAACACGAAGACATCGATGAGGCGTTGGGCTGGCTGCATGGCCTGGCCCAGACTACCGAGCAATGTGTCCAGCTGGCACACACCCCCCAGGGCAACAGCCGGCGTATTTTCACCGACTCCGAATACCAGACCCTGGGCACCGAGGCTATCGGCTTTATCAGTTTCCTTGAAACATCCGGGGTTTTACCCACGGCTCTGCGGGAAATTCTTATCGATCGCGCTCAAGCGACCGACGAATTCCCTATCCCGCTCGAAAAAATCAAAATTATCGCCCTCATGGTGCTCTGGAGCCAGGAAGCCGAGGTCGATCATCTGGTCCTTGAAGAGCTGCTAACCGACGACCATACCCGGCTGTCGCATTAAACCCTGCTTGCAAAGCCATGCCGCGCCACCCACAGCGCCAACGCCGCTATGTGGGGCGCTTTGCGCCCAGCCCCAGCGGACCCTTGCATGACGGCTCTTTGGTAGCGGCCATGGCCAGCTACCTGGATGCCCGCGCGCACGCGGGTCAATGGCTGCTGCGTATCGAAGACATCGATCTGCCCCGCGTCGTCACAGGCGCCGACGCCATCATCATGAATCAGTTACAAAAGCTGGGCATGCAGTGG
>DATCVA010000234.1:0-8576 GCA_036567205.1 Eoetvoesiella sp.
CGGGTGTTATCTTGTCTTTGTAGTTCCGTTGCTGGTTGAGTCTGGCCGCTGGCGCGACCGTGTGGACCGAATTTGCGTGGTCGATTGCGATCCGGCTACCCAAATTGCCCGTGTGCAAGCGCGTAGTGGGCTGACGGCTGAAGCTATTGGGCGTATCATGTCAGCGCAAGCTTCACGAGAGGCCCGCTTGGCCGCAGCTGACGATGTCGTGCTTAACGATGCGCACACGACTCTTGACGAGCTTGCTTTGCGTGCACGTGCGTTACACAAGAAATGGTGTCTGCAGGCAGCGCAACAAAGCTAGTCACGATTCGGCACTAAGTGCCCATCATTAAAAAGGTTACTGGTAGCGTGATTCTTTATGAATATCCTTGCAACGAACGGATCCGGGCCCTGTTAAGGGTCGAGCATTTGTTCGGCAGGCTGTTTTTCTTTGCTCAGGGCGAAGATGTTCATTTTCACCAGGTGGCAGTGGTGACGCTGTTCGACTTGCTCGACATATCCGATCGCACCGATTTACGAGGGGCTGTTTTACAAGACCTCGATCGTCAGCGTGTGGCGCTTAATGCATTGCGCCAGCATCCCGGCGTCGATCCAGGCATGCTTGATAAAATGCTCGACGAAATACAAGGTGCCGTGGCCGACCTTGGCGCCCTGGGCCGGGTGGGTCAGATGTTGCGCGACAACGAATGGCTGGCCAGTTTGCGGGGTCGCATTACGGTACCCGGAGGTTCTTCGCCGGCGGACATGCCCTCATACTATGCCTGGCAAATCAAACCTCCCGAAAAGCGCTTGCACGATTTACAGCAGTGGATTAAGCCGTTTTTGCCGCTTTATAACGGATTAGCGCTTATTTTACGCTTGCTGCGCGAGTCCAGCGATGTCGTCGCGCTGGAAGCAAAGCAGGGGGCTTATCAGGAAATGCTGACGGGTAAAACATTTCAGTTATTGCGCGTATGGGTAGATCCCGGCCTGGATGTTTTTCCCGAAATGAGCGCCAACAAATATGTGATCTGGATTCGGTTTTCCAGCCAGGATAGCGACTTCAAACCCCAGCCCGCAGCTCTGGATATTCCGTTCAAGCTGGCCCGTTGCAATATTTAACTCCATTTTCAAATCAGGTTGTGAGCACGAAGGCGAATCGCAGACCGTACGTTTATACGATTGCTGCGCCAACACCAACACCGTTCATAATTGATTTGGAAATGGAATAAATCGCCGGGCTGTCACAAGGCCCATTGCGCCACCATAACGCAAAAGCTCATTCCCGCCGATGTTCACCTAAATCGCATGAAGTTGTTGCGTTCGATTTCAGGTGCTTAATATTTGTGTTCCTGACTTCCACAATCGGCGAGAATAACGGCGTTACGTTATCTTAAGACGGAGAGCTCTGCATGGCGGTCTCAAACTCCGAATCTATTCGGTTTTACCGTACCCGCATATGGGTATGGGCTATTGTTATTGTGGTCGTCGCGGCCGCCGCCTATTGGTATTTTAATGTGGGCCAAAAACCGTCCGGTACAAATCGATTTCGTCAGGGCGCTATGGGCGCCATGGCCGTGCCGGTTAAAGTCGCACCGGTCCAGAGCGGGCGTATTAACTTTACTCTGAAGGCGATCGGAACGGTTAGCGCGTTCAATACGGTTACGGTGCGTAGCCGGGTCGACGGCGAGCTGCAGAAAATCCTGTTTACCGACGGGCAAAAAGTGCAAGAAGGCGATGTACTGGCGCAAATCGATCCGCGCACCTATCAGGTACAACTTGAACAGGCTTTGGGGCAGCAAAAGCAGAATCAGGCCCTGTTGGCTAACGCGCGCCGCGATTTGCAGCGCTATCAACAGCTATACAAGCAAAACTCGATTGCCAAACAACAGGTCGATACTCAGTCGGCGCTGGTGCAACAATATTTGGGCTCGCAGAAAAGCGACCAGGCCGCCGTTGATAGCGCCAAGCTGCAATTAAGCTTTACAACCATTACGGCCCCTTTAAGTGGGCGGTTAGGCTTGCGCAAAGTGGATCAAGGCAATTTAATTGCCGCGTCCAATGTCGACGGACTGGTGGTTATTACCCAGACCCAGCCTATTTCCGTCGTATTTACTCTTCCTCAGGCGCAAGTGCCAAGCGTGTTGACGCAACTGCGTGCGGGCAAGAGGCTTGGCGTCGATCTTTACGATCGCGACGACCTTCAAAAAATCGCCACCGGGGAACTGATGTCGATCGACAACCAAATCGATGTGGCGACCGGCACCCTTAAACTCAAGGCGCGATTTGCGAATGACGACGAATCCTTGTTTCCGAATCAGTTTGTGAATGTGCGATTGAATGTAAGCGCCGACGATACGGCTGTGGTAATTCCCACCATCGCCGTGCAACAAGGCTCTATTGGCGCATTTGTCTACACGGTGAACAATGACAATAAAGTGCATGTGCAGCGGGTGGTAACCGGCACTATCGAAGGTAATCGCGTTGCCATCAAAGACGGGTTAAGCGTGGGCCAGCGTGTCGTCACCGAGGGGGTCGATCGCTTGCGTGAAGGGTCTCTTGTTGAGGTTGTCGCGCCGGACGCAGCTACTCCGGTTGCCAGCGGGTTGCCCAGCGGGGTTCAGGCCGGGGCTACCGCAGTGCCCCCAAATGAGCCAGTTTCCGGCGCCTCCACAGGCGCCCGCGGCACGGGCAGCAACCCGCGGTCAACTCGGTCACCGCACTAAGTAAAGGTTGACGTCGTGAATCTTTCACGCCTATTTATTCTTCGCCCTGTCGCTACCACATTGGCGATGGTAGCTTTGCTGATTTCAGGCCTGCTGGCTTATAAGTTGCTGCCGGTGTCGGCCTTGCCCGAGGTCGACTACCCTACCATTCAAGTATCTACGTTGTATCCTGGCGCCAGCCCGGAAGTGATGACCGCACTGGTGACTTCGCCGCTGGAGCGGGAGCTCGGGCAAATGTCGGGTCTTACCCAGATGATCTCCTCCAGTTCGGGCGGGTCGTCCCAGATCACCTTGCAGTTTGATCTGGATCTTGCCCTGGATGTGGCAGAACAGGAAGTGCAAGCCGCCATTAACGCAGCCTCTAACTTGCTGCCCGGCGACTTACCGGCCCCGCCTATATATAACAAGGTCAATCCCGCTGATACGCCGGTGATCAGCCTGGCGATTACCTCGCCGACCTTGCCGCTTCATGAAGTACGGAATCTGATCGATATACGCGTTGCACAAAAGCTTTCGCAAATATCGGGCGTAGGCCTGGTCAGCATTGCGGGCGGTCAGCGGCCCGCTGTGCGTATTCAGGCCAACCCGCAGGCTCTGGCGTCGCATAATCTGACGCTGGCCGACGTACGTAGTGCAATTATCGGCGCCAACGTCAATCAGCCTAAAGGCAATTTGGACGGCCCGGAACGATCTACCTCGATCAATGCCAACGACCAGCTCAGCTCAGTGCAGGACTACGAGCAGCTCATCATTGCCTACGAGAATGACGCGCCGTTACGGCTTAAGGATGTGGCGGTCGCTGTGCAGGATGCCGAAAATATACGGCAGGCGGCATGGATAGGGTCGACCCCGGCTATTCTGTTAAATATCCAGCGTCAGCCCGGCGCCAATGTGATCGAGGTTGTAGACCGGGTGAAGGGGCTTTTACCCTCGTTACGGCAATCATTGCCTACCGGTGTCGAGGTGGCGGTAGCAACTGACCGAACGCAGACCATACGCGATTCGATCCACCATGTTCAGATCGAGATGTTGCTGGCCATTGCCCTGGTTGTATTGGTTACCTTTGTTTTTCTGCGCAGCTGGACGGCTACGTTCATTCCCAGCGTGGTGGTGCCGTTATCGTTGGTTGGAACATTCGGCGTTATGTATCTGGCGGGATTCAGCGTCAATAATCTGACGTTGATGGCACTGACTATTGCCACGGGTTTTGTGGTGGACGACGCCATCGTTATGATCGAGAATATAGCCCGGCACATCGAGGCCGGTGAAAGCGCGCTGCAGGCCTCCTTGAAAGGCGCGGCGCAAATCGGATTTACACTGGTTTCGCTGACGCTATCGCTGATTGCCGTGCTGATTCCGCTGCTGTTCATGAGCGATGTTATCGGGCGCTTGTTTCGCGAGTTCGCCATTACCCTGGCTGTCGCAATCTTGATTTCGCTGGCTATTTCGCTAAGCCTGACGCCCATGATGTGCGCGCGGCTGCTCAAGCCCGAATCCGAAATGAAATTCAGCCGTTTCCAGCAAAGAATGGGGGCGGCGATTGACCGGCTTATCCACTGGTATGATCGCAGCTTGACGGTCGTGTTGTCGCATCAGCGGCTGACCTTGTGGGTAGCCCTGGGCACGCTGGTTTTGACTGTGCTGTTATATGCGCTGGTGCCCAAGGGTTTTTTTCCGCAGCAGGATACCGGCCTGATCCAGGCAATAAGCCAGGCGCCTCAGACCGTATCGTTCAATTCGATGGCGCAGCGCCAGCAGCAAGCCGTTGATCACATTTTGAAGGATCCCGATGTTCAGGCCGTAACTTCGTTTATTGGCGTGGATGGCACCAATGCGACCTTGAATACCGGGCGCATGCAAATTGCGCTGAAGCCGGCCGCCGAACGCAGCGATAATGCCGCGACGATAATTCGGCGCCTGGGCGACAGCTTGAAAGGCATCCCCGATATCGAAGTCTTTATGCAGCCGGTGCAGGACTTGACGGTGGACGACCGGGTAAGCCGGACTCAATATCAAATGAGCGTATCGGATCCTAATCAACAGGTACTGACGCAGTGGGTGCCCAGGCTGGTGCACACATTGCAGCAACTGCCCGAGCTGGCCGACGTGACTGACGATTTTCAGCAGGCCGGCTTGCAAACCATATTGCAGATCGATCGCGATGCGGCGGCACGTCTTGGCGTTACGACTGCTGCTATCGACGAGGCGTTGTACGACGCATTTGGCCAGCGTCTGATTTCAACGATTTTTACCCAGTCAGCACAGTATCGCGTGGTGCTCGAGGTGTCGCCGCAGTATCGCCGGAATCCTCAGTCTTTGGCCAGCATTTACGTGCCAACAACATCAGGAACGCCGGTGCCCCTGACCAGTCTGGCCAGTTTTACGCAAGCCAACACTTTGCTATCGATCGAGCGACTGGGGCAGTTCCCGGCGGCAACGGTGTCGTTCAATCTTGCGCAAGGGGTAGCCTTGTCGGATGCGGTGGATGCCATCCGTCTTGCCGAGCAATCGCTGCAAATGCCCGCTTCGATTGAAACGCAGTTTCAAGGTGCGGCCCAGGCATTTCAGGCCTCGCTGGACAGTACCTTATGGTTGATGCTGGCCGCTGTCGCCGCCATGTACATCGTTCTGGGTATTCTGTATGAAAGCTATATTCACCCGATCACGATTTTGTCGACGCTGCCGTCGGCGGCGATTGGCGCGTTGCTGGCCTTGTTGTTAACGGGCGCAGAGCTGGACATGATAGGAGTGATCGGCATTATTTTGTTGATCGGCATCGTAAAAAAGAACGCCATCATGATGATAGATTTCGCGCTTGACGCTGAGCGGCATCGGGGATTGTCGCCGCGCGATGCTATTCACCAGGCTGCGGTATTGCGTTTTCGCCCCATTCTAATGACCACATTGGCCGCGCTGTTCAGTGCTATTCCTCTTATGCTGGCGACCGGAGCGGGGTCAGAGTTGCGCCAGCCGCTGGGGCTGGTCATGGTTGGCGGCCTGTTGTGCAGTCAGGTCCTTACGCTGTACACGACGCCGGTTATATATTTAATGTTCGACCGCCTGTCGCGGCGCTTTGCCGGGCGGCCGGGTAGCAGTACGGTTAAAGGCGGGGCTCTGCCATGAGGTTTTTTGCCCTGTTTATCATGAGGCCGGTGGCAACGACGCTGTTGTCCCTGGCGCTGGTGTTGACAGGCATGCTGGCTTTTCGATGGTTGCCAGTGGCGCCTTTGCCGCAAATGGATCTGGCCACTATCTCGGTAACGGCCAGCATGGCGGGCGCGAGTCCTGAAACCATGGCGTCCAGCGTGGCGACGCCGCTGGAACAGTCGTTGGGGTCCATTGCCGGCATAACGGAAATGACGTCGCGCAGCTCCGAAGGCTCGACGCGCATTACGCTGGTTTTCGATTTCGGCCGTGACATCAATAGCGCAGCGCGCGACGTTCAGGCAGCGATCAATGCGTCGCGATCCATGCTGCCGTCCAGCTTGCGCAGCAATCCTACCTACAATAAGGTCAATCCGGCGTCGGTGCCCATTATGGTGCTGGCCCTTACCTCCGACACGGTCAGCCAGGGGCAGCTTTACGATCTGGCGTCGACGGTAATCGCTCAGAAGCTGGCCCAGGTGCCGGGGGTGGGCGAGGTCGAGGTGGGCGGCAGTTCATTGCCAGCGATACGGGTCAGCCTTAATCCGCAGGCGCTGACGAATGCCGGTGTCGCGCTCGATGAGGTACGCGCTGCGCTATCCAACGCCAATACCATGCGTCCCAACGGCACGGTCGAGAACGATGCCTATCACTGGCAAATCAATTCAGGCAATCAATTAAGCAAAGCGGCTCAGTACCGTCCGTTGATCGTGGCCTGGCGCGACGGATCACCCGTTCGCCTGCAAGACGTGGCGCTGGTCGAGGACTCCGTCGAAGACATATTTAATTTTGGGTTCTTCAACAATAAAAGAGCCGTTCTGTTGCTGGTTCGGCGTCAGCCCGACGCAAATATCATCGAAACAGTTGATGCTATTTACGATCGCTTGCCGGCGTTTCAGTCGATGGTGCCTGCGCAAGTCAACTTGACGGTGGCTCAGGACCGAACTCCAAGCATCCGTGCCTCGCTGCACGAAGCTGAAGTTACCCTGCTTATTGCCGTGTTATTGGTGGTGTTGGTGGTGCTGCTGTTCTTGCGCAATATTCGCGCTGCGCTTATTCCCAGCATTGTGGTGCCGGCTTCGCTCATCACCACATTTAGCCTGATGTTGTGGTTTGGCTTTACCTTGAACACGATTTCCTTAATGGCGCTGATCGTTGCTACGGGGTTCGTGGTGGACGACGCCATCGTCGTTTTGGAAAACATTATGCGCCATCTCGAGCGCGGCGCGTCGCCAATGCGTGCCGCTTTGCGCGGCGTTAAGGAAGTTGGCTTTACGGTGGTCGCGATGAGCCTGTCGTTGGTGGCCGTGTTCATTCCGATATTGTTGATGGGCGGCGTGGTAGGGCGCGTATTTAAAGAATTTGCTATTACATTGTCGGCAGCCATTATGGTTTCCCTGGTCCTGTCGCTGGCGCTTACGCCCATGATGTGCTCGCGTCTGCTGCGCAGGCCAGTCGCTAAAACCAGACCGCCGGGCGCGCTGGCGCGGCGTGCCAAGTGGCTGGGCGATACGCTCTGGGAAGGGTATAAAAAATCGCTTGGATGGGCGCTGACGCATAGTCGTCTGGTTATGTTGTTGTTGCTCGCGACTATTGGGCTTAACGTGTATTTGTATACCGTGGTGCCCAAGGGGTTCTTCCCGCAGCAGGATACCGGTCAGGTACTGGGGTTCTTTCGAGTCGACCAGGGAACTTCGTTCTTGTCGATGCAGCCCAAGCTCGAGGACTTTCGCGAGCAGTTGCTTAAGGACCCCGCCATTGACAGCGTGACGGGGTATGCGCGCGGACGGGGCGGCAGCAACTCCAGCTTCATGCAGATCCAGCTTAAGCCGCTTGATCAGCGCGACGTTACCGCAGACCAGTTTGTGAACCGGGTACGCAATCAGTTTTTGCACGTACCCGGTGCGCGTTTGTTTCTGGTGCCCCAGCAAGACATACGGATAGGCGGCCGCCAGGGTTCGGCCTCTTATGACTACACCCTGATGGCCAGCGATCTGGCCGTTCTTAAAAAATGGCTGCCGACGGTGCAAAGGGCTCTGGCTGCGCTGCCGGAACTGGTCGATGTCGATACCGACACCGAAGACAAGGGACGGCGCGTCGAGCTGGTTATTGATCGCGATGCGGCCACGCGTCTGGGTGTAAGCATGTCGCTGATTGCGTCGACGTTGAATAACTCGTTCAGCCAGCGTCAGGTGTCGGTTATTTATGGTCCGCTTAATCAGTATCGCGTGGTTATGGGGGTTGACCCCCGGTACGCGCAAGATGCCGAATCGCTCAGGCAAGTCCAGGTCGTTACCGCCAGCGGCGATCGTGTTCCGCTGTCGGCCTTTACTCGTTTTGAAGTTGGCAATGCGCCGCTAAGCGTTCGGCATCAGGGGCTTTTTGCCGCCGATACGGTTTCGTTCAGTCTGGCGCCAGGCGTGTCGCTTCAGCAGGCCACGCTGGCTATTGAAAATGCCGTGGCGCGCACCGGCTTGCCTACGCAGCAGATTCAGGCCGGCTTTCAGGGAACGGCGCAGGCGCTGCAGCAAACGCTGGCGCAGCAGCCCTGGCTGATTCTGGCTGCGCTGGTCACTATGTATATAGTGCTGGGCATGTTGTACGAAAGCTATATTCATCCCATTACCATCTTGTCGACTTTGCCTTCCGCTGGCATTGGCGCGTTGCTGGCGTTGATCATGGCCGGAGAAGAATTCTCGCTGATCGCGCTTATTGGTGTGTTTT
>DATCVA010000235.1:0-16538 GCA_036567205.1 Eoetvoesiella sp.
GGATCGGCTTTCAATTTTCGACGCCGCCATGAAATACATCCGCCAAGGCGTCGCAACGGTTGTGTTTGCAGGCGAAGAGTACGGCACAGGCTCATCGCGCGACTGGGCGGCTAAGGGTACCCAGCTATTGGGTGTCAAAGCAGTTGTTGCACGCAGTTTCGAGCGTATTCATCGCAGCAATCTGGTTGGAATGGGCGTTTTACCTTTGCAATTCAAAGGACAGGAAAGCGTTGAATCGCTAGGTATTACCGGTACGGAAACCTATGACATCACGGGCATCGAAAATGGCATCCAGCCGCAGCAAGATGTAACCCTTACCATCCGCCGAAACGACGGAACGTCACAGCAAGTTACCATGCTGCTGCGTATCGACACAACGACCGAGGTCGATTACTACCAGCATGGCGGTATCTTGCCGTATGTATTGCGCGAGCTGTTAGCGGCATAGTCATTCCATTTCCACACGGTTTTTTTTACAGTCCTTGCAGTGTTTTTTACGCTGCAAGGACTGCTTTTGCTTTTTCACGGTTAAAACAATTTACGCAAACTCCCTTATTCCCGATCTCAGCGTTACACTAGACCTCTCTTTATATTGTTTTTGCACATGTCCCCTACACCCTCCCCTCGCCCGTCCCGATTGTCCCGTGATGCCCAGCGCTTAATCGCCCTTTCCGAATCGCTGGCCCTTTCCGGCTGCCGGCTCGAAGATACCTATTGGGAAAACCTGCTTGGCGCCCATATAAAAAAGGTGTTGCGCGGCCGAAACAACAAGAACCTTGAGGTGGCGCTGGAGTACCTTGTTCCGAACAATATCAATGCATATGAAATCCTCGTCGAACAGGCAGAAACTTATTCCGAATCAACACTGCTGACCGTTGATGACGCCGAGTACGATGTGCTGCTGTTTTCGGCGCCGTTAGTAGCCTGGACCCGCTATCAATTACCAAACGGGCAATTAAGCGAAACCATGCAGCAGGCTATCGCCCGGCAACTGAAAACGCATATTCTTGCCGAAGGCGCGCAACTCGAATTAATCCCGCAACTGGTTTGCTTCGAGCAAATGCCGCAATCATTTCAAGAGACCTGGCTCTGGACGCAACGCCTTGGCATGGCCGCGCTGGGCCAAAAAACAGAACTCTGTGAAATCAAGCCTGCGCCCGACTCCGAGGGCATGCTGGCAGACGCGCGGTTCCTGGTAGGCGCCGTCGCCGTACCTAAAGGCAAGCCATTGTTCCGCTGGCAAACCGACGCCCCGGCCACGATAGTCTCTCGCGAAGAAAGTTTCAAAAACTGGTCCGAAAGCAACGCCGCAACACTTACATCGTTGTTTACGGGTTGCCATCTCGAATACCTGCAACCCGACGCATACTACGTCAACAGCCGTGAAGCAGACCGCCGCATACGCCCTCTGGCCCTGAAGGCGGCTATAACGTGGCTGCAAACTGCCGCTCATTTGCCCGGCAGCGATCTGCGCGCCACCATTGTGGCGTGCGGCGAGAGCATCATCGAAGAGTATCGCGTAGGTTTCAGCACCCGGCAAAACAATGAAGTCATCTACGGATGCATCTGGCCCATACTTAGCAAAGAAGAAGCTGTAAGCGACAGCGTCGAGCACGAACAGGCCGACATTCCCGATGAAATTGCCGCACTGCTGAAAGAGCTTGATGTCGCCGATGTAAGACGTCTTCCTGGCCTGTACTCGATCGAATTCTGCGACGATTGCGGGGCCCCCTATTTTCCCAACCCCCTGGGTGAAATGCTGCACCCCGAACTACCCGAAGAAGTCGACCTCAACCCGATACAGTTCCATTAATCGGGCATGGGCAGACCCTTACCCGCGGGCGCACTCGGTTTCGATATCTTTTGCAAGGTTGTCGATAACTTCGGCGACATCGGGGTGTGCTGGCGTCTGGCTAAACAACTGGCCGGTTTTCCGGCGTCTGGCGCGGTACGCTTATGGGTGGACGACCTCGTCAGCTTCGCAAAAATAGAGCCTGCCGTTACCCCCGGGGCGAGCCAACAATCGGTGCAAGGCGTCACACTGATTCACTGGACGGAAACCACCCCGCCGCTAACTCCGCATAATGTTGTCATCGAAGCATTCGCCTGCGACCCGCCGCCTCAGTTTATTGCCCGGATGGTGCAGCAAAAAAGCCTGTGGATCAATCTTGAATACCTGAGCGCCGAAGCGTGGGTCGAAAGTTGCCATGCACACCTTTCACTGCAGGCCAATGGCTTGCGAAAATGCTTTTTCTTTCCCGGATTCACTCCGAAAACAGGCGGCCTGCTGCGTGAAAATAGCTTGCTGGAAAAGCGTGATTCATGGCTGAAGCAAGCCGATTTGCGCTGGCAAATGCTGCAGCGCCTGGGCATGCCGGCCAACCTTGTCAACGGGCTCCAGCACGGCTGGCGACAGGTTTTTTTGTTTTGCTATCCCAGTGCTCCTGCTCAGGCTCTGGCACAAGCCCTGGCGCTGCAAGACACTCCCAGCGTCATCATAGTGCCCGCGGGAGTCTACCCATCGCTTAAAGATCAGGCGGCCGAAAACGTATATATCATTGAAATTCCTTTTGTCGACCAATCGGTGTTCGACCAGTTGCTCTGGTGCAGCGACTTGAATTTCGTCCGGGGCGAAGATTCGCTGGTACGGGCTCTTTGGGCAGCAAAGCCGTTAATTTGGCAGATCTATGAACAGGACGCCCAAACTCACCTGAGCAAGCTAAGGGCGTGGCTGGCGCGGTCTCCGTTTGATTCCGGCATACACAAGCTAATGGAAGCATGGAACACCGGGGACACAAACGCCGTTGCCCTACAGTTAGGACAGGCATTGCAACCCGCCTCGTTATGCACCTGGCAACAACAGGCCAGGCAATGGAGCGAAAAATTAGTCGGACAATCCGATTTAGCCCACTCACTTATAGAGTTTTGCGCGAAAAATCGGCGAACAGGTTAAAATAACTGGTTTTGTAATTCATTCATGCTCCGGCCCGACAGCCTGCATCTGGCGGAGCAATCAATTCCGGAGCTTTAAAAGATGAAAACCGCACAAGAACTGCGCGTTGGTAACGTGGTAATGGTGGGTAAAGACCCGCTAGTTGTTCAGAAAGCCGAATACAACAAATCGGGCCGCAGCTCGGCTGTTGTCAAACTAAAATTCAAAAACCTGCTGACAGGCGCTGGTAGCGAATCGGTCAATAAAGCCGACGAAAAATTCGAAATCGTGGTTCTGGACAAAAAAGAATGCACATATTCGTACTTTGCAGACCCAATGTATGTCTTTATGGATCAAGAATACAACCAGTACGAAGTTGAAGCCGACAGCATGGGCGAAGCCCTGGACTATCTGGAAGAAGGCATGACAGTTGAGGTCGTGTTCTACGAAGGCCGCGCTATTTCTGTTGAACTGCCCACCATTGTTGTGCGTGAAATCACCTACACCGAACCGGCCGTCAAGGGCGATACCTCGGGTAAAGTTTTAAAACCGGCCAAGACCAATAGCGGCATGGAAATCAACGTTCCCCTGTTCTGCACCATCGGCGATAAAATCGAAATCGATACACGCACTGGCGAATATCGCAGCCGTGTAATGTAATAGTCACTTGCCCAAACCCCGTCTACTGCAAGCGATCATCGTCCAGGTATTCGGGTATTGGCAAGACAGCGATACCGTCCTGAACAAGGGCTTCGCGTTCTTCCTGCGTCGCCGTACCGCGAATGGCGCGCTCTTGCACTTCGCCATCGTGCATCCGACGCGCTTCTTGGGCAAACTGATCACCGACATTCTCGGTGTTTCGTACAATTTGACGTATTTGCCGCAAGACTTGCGCCTGCAACTGCGCCATCTGTTGACTGGCCGGTGCAGCCACAGCCGTAGCGTCCTCTGAGGGGGCTGCGGCCGTCGGGCTACCGACTTGCGCACGCCCCATGTTTATACGCGGCGCCGACAGCTTCTTGGCTACTTTTTTGCTATCGCAAACAGGACAATGCAACAATCCGCGGGCCTGCTGCGATTCGTAGTTATCGAGAGAACCGAACCAGCCTTCAAAAACATGGCCGAGTTCGCATTGAAGATCAAAAACTTTTAGTGACATGACTGCTATATGGTGGCTGCGTGGTTAAATTCAATGGTTCCCCCGATTATAGGACTGTTACTCCAAATCAACCGTAAGCACAAAGGCAAAGCGCAGACAGTACGTGGGTACGGCAAGCGAAGCCGACACAGCTTACGATTGATTTGGGGTGTATTCCATTTCCAAATCAATCGTAAGCACGAAGG
Organism: Eoetvoesiella sp.; assembly: GCA_036567205.1. GTDB lineage: Bacteria > Pseudomonadota > Gammaproteobacteria > Burkholderiales > Burkholderiaceae_B > DATCVA01. The sequence continues at coordinate 4,277 of DATCVA010000235.1, forward strand.
CAAAGCGCAGACAGTACGTGGGTACGGCAAGCGAAGCCGACACAGCTTACGGTTGATTTGGAAATGGAATTAATCTACAAGCGGGGAACGGCGGCCAACAACTGGCGGGTTTGAACATGCTGCGGTGCGCTTAACACCGCCCCCGTCGCACCGATCTCGATAATTTTTCCGTTGTACATTACTGCGATCCGGTCGGATAAGTATTCGACCACGCCAAAATTATGCGTGATAAATAAATAAGCAATATTAAATTCGTCCTGCAAGGCTTTAAGCAGCTCCAGAATTTGCGCCTGTACCGAAACATCCAGCGCCGATGTCGGCTCATCGCAAATAAGCACCTTGGGCTCAACGGCCAGCGCACGCGCGATCGCAATTCGTTGCCGCTGGCCGCCGGAGAACTCATGCGGATAACGATCGATGGTGTTCTTTGGCAAACCTACCCGATCAAGCAACTGTCGCACATTGGACTGCCGATCATGCCGCGACCGGTCAGGCCGAAGCGCAGCCGTGCCTTCGTCAAGAATATCTCCTACCAGCATGCGAGGATTCAACGATGCATAAGGATCCTGAAATACGATTTGTATTGCCTGCCGCAAATGCTTTAAATGGTTGCCGCGTGCCGTCAAAAGATTCTCTCCGTCCAGGCTGGCGGCCCCCTTCACAATGACTTGCTTGTCCAGCAGTTGCAGCAGCGCTTTGGCAGTTGTGGTTTTCCCGCAGCCGGACTCGCCCAGCAGCGCCAGTGTTTCTCCTGCACGAAGCTCGAACGATACGCCATCAACGACTTGCGCCACCCCGCTCAGACGGCGCAATATACCCGAGCGTTTGGGATAGGCCACCGATAGATCGCTTACAGACAACATGATCGGATTATCAGAAAAGGAAACCTGCCGTGGGTTGGCCGGAGGGGATGGTTTGTCGGCCAAATGCAATGACTGCCCACGTTTGGCGAAGGTAGGGACCGCGGCCAGCAACTCGCGCGCGTAAGGATGGCTGGGAGCTGCGAAAAAAGTGATCGCATCGGTGGTTTCAACAATTTCACCGCTGCGCATCAACGAGACATAATCGGCCACATTCTTAACGACTGCCAAATCATGGGTTATCAATAAAATAGCCAGCCCCATCTCTTGCTGGATGTCGGCCAATAGCTCCAGAATCTGGGCCTGAACCGTAACATCCAGCGCCGTTGTCGGCTCGTCGGCAATTAATAACTTGGGCTCGGCTGCCAATGCAATCGCGATCATTATGCGCTGCTTTTGCCCCCCCGAAAACTGAAATGGGTAATCATTAAAACGACGCTCAGGCTCGGGAATCCCTACACGCTGCAGCCACTCAATGGCACGCCGCGTAGCCGCCGGTCCGCGATAGCTTGTATGCGCGAGCAGCGTTTCGATAATTTGCCGGCCTATGGTCAGGACGGGATTCAAACTGGTTGAAGGCTCTTGAAACACAATCCCGATTTGGCCTCCACGCACGGCACGCATGCGAAACTCGGGAAGGCTATTCAACTCAAGCTGATTTAGCCTGACTTCGCCCTGCGTAATTCGACCAGCCTCGGGCAACAAGCGCAGCAAGGCCAGCGCCGTCATACTTTTGCCGCAGCCGGACTCGCCCACAAGGGCAAATGTTTGCCCTTGATCGATGGCAAGCCCCAGGCACTTGACCGCCTCTAGCAAGCCTGAATCGCTATCGATCTGGACCGATAAGTTTCGCACCGACAGTACCGGGTCGCCGGACGCAACCGCTCGAGCGGCTTTAGGCTGATTACCTGCCATTATCTACCCCGGTCCCTGTTGTTTGCTTAACCGGCCCGGCCAGCCTTGAGCTTGCCGCACGCCTCGGGCGAAACTTGCGCGTACGCGGGTCGAAAGCCTCCTGGACTGCATCGGCAAAAATATTGGCTGATAAAACCAGCGCCAGCATAAAGATAAACGCCGCCAGTAAATTCCACCAGATCATGGGGTCACGCGACATCTCGAGACGTGCCGCGTCGATCATGGTGCCGAACGACGGAGTGCTGGGATCAACGCCGATCCCCAGATAGGACAAAACCGCTTCATACAACACCAGGCCTGAAAACTCGAGCACAAGAGTAATTAAGACGATGTGCATGACATTGGGCAACAAATGGCGCCGCATAATGCGCCAATGCCCCACTCCGAATGCGCGCGCCGCCTGAATGTATTCCAGCTCGCGCAGCTTAAGGGTTTCCGCACGCAACAAACGGCACAGACCTGCCCACCCGGTAAGACCCAGTATCAAACACAGCAAGAACAGACGCAGGTCGGCCCGCGCTGCAACGGTATCGAACAAGCCGGGGTTGTTGTCGATATAGACCTGCATCATCAGCACACATGCCGCAATCAGCAGAACACCCGGAATCGACGTCAGGGTTGTGTAAATATATTGAATGACATCATCAATACGCCCCTTAAAATACCCTGCCGAGATCCCAAAAATCAAGGCGGGCGGCAGCATGGCAATGGTTGTAAGAGTGCCTATGACCAACGCCGTCCGGACGCTTTTAAGAGCCTGCCACAACACATCCCGTCCGGTACGGTCGGTACCCAGCACGTGATAATCGCCAGCCAGGGCAATCGAAGCGCCGGTAATCAGGGCCACCACTGAAAACGTAATCCACATGGGCCGCCAGGGTATATTTGACTCGCCCCGCCACCATACGCTGAATGCCTGACGAAGCGAATCCCCCCTTGTCCGGCAGCACAGCGTTAACAACAGGGCGCCAAACGCCATGGCTACAAACCCCGCTGCCACTCCCCCGAAAAACCGTTGTGCAATATCGCTGTCCCGGTCTGCATCATCATGCAATCGGACTCCAGCGTGTTTCAAGCGCGGGTAATCGCGCTGCGGCTTACCATCGATTAGCTCGGTTTCTTTGGTGAACTGCCTGATAGCCAAAGGCGCGGAATAAGTATTCTCGGGCTGAGAAAATCGAGTCGAGGCAAACAGGTCGTCGAGCGCCGAACGCAGGACCGGCGAATATACAGGACTGCCGCCAACGACACCGGGCGCTGCAGGCAACAGCGGCCGATAGTGCACGGAGTCGAGCACGCCTATCAAGACAAAGCCGGCCAGCACGACCGCGGCGCACATTGCCGACGGTGTCCGGCCCACACTGCTCCAGGCCGCACGCAACGACATGCTGCGCCACACGTTAATCGCATATAGCGCTGTTGCCAGCACCAGGAAAAAAATAAAAATATCAGTCCACAAAAATATGAATTTAGGCATGTGGCTACTCAAATCGAATTCGGGGGTCGGCTAATGTGTACGAAATATCGGCCAGTATCAGCCCCACGATATACAACGCCGAGCCCAGGAAGACCATAGCTCTGACGATGGAAAAGTCCTGGGCGTTGATCGCGTCGATCGTGTAACTGCCTAGCCCCGGAATGCCGAAGAAGGACTCGGAGATCAGACTGCCCATAAACAGCAACGGAATAGCCGACACCGTACCCGTCAAGATGGGCAGCATGGCATTACGCAATACATGCCGGAACAACACAATGCGTTCGGATAAGCCTTTGGATCGAGCCGTACGAACATAATCTTTGTTGATCTCCTCCAGAAACAGCGTTCTGTAAAAACGCGCCTCACTGCCCATTCGAGATAATATTCCGACCAGTACCGGCAAGATCAGAAAGCGCAGGCTGTCCCATCCGCCGGTGAACCCCGAATACGGCACCCAGCGCAATATCTTGGCAAATAGCCACTGCCCGGCAATGATGTAAAAAAGCCCCGAGATCGATAGCAAAACGACACACAGCACCACTCCTGCAAAATCCAGCGAAGTGCCTTTAAAAAACACCAGTAATAATGCAAACGCCACACAGACCAGCAGTCCCATAATAAATGTGGGTAAAGCCAATGCCAGGCTCGGCCCCATCCGCTGCGTGATCTCATGACCTATATCGCGCCCCTCGTCAGAAAAGCCAAAATCAAATTTCAGCAACGGCACGGAGCGCTTATAAAAAATCGTGTCGGTCCATTGACTCACACCTTCCTGTCGGGCATTAAAAAACAAAGGCTTGTCATAGCCGCGTTCAGCTTTCCATTTATCGATGGCCGTTTGACTTACACGCTGGCCTCCAATCGAAAGCCGTGCCATATCGTCAGGTGTATTAACAGCAAAAAACAAGACAAATGTCAGCAAATTAACGCCAATCAATATCAGAAAACCATACAAGAGCCGACGCACAATATACGCAGTCATAAATGCCTTGCCCCGCTGCCAGTTAGCGCGCTTGCCTGCTCGCGCCGTTTAATTATTCTGTAGGCCGGGTACACCCCCAGTACGGCCAGTGCCAACACCAGCCACAAAGGCCACCAGACAGGTGAATTCCATTCTTTTATCTTCTTCGTGCGCAAGGCCGGATCCAGGCGGTAATACTGCAAGGTATTGCGCACCATTTGTGTTGGTTTGGTATTGCCGACCCATGCCTGAAAAGCTCCTCCCGACTTTGGGAAGTATCCAAACATCCATGGTGCATCTTGCTGAACGATCGCCACCATTTTATGAACTACGTCCTCTTTTAACGGACCATCGTCCAAAAATCGCATTTGCTCGAACAAGCGGTCGAACTCCGGATTTTGGTAATTAGAGGCGTTCTCTCCCCCTTTAGACGCCTTGGCGTTGGGGCCATACAGCAAAAATAAAAAATTCTCGGCGTCAGGGTAGTCGGCTACCCAGCCCCACATAAACATTTGTGAACTGCCTTGGCGCATTTTGTCCTGGAAGCGGTTGTAATCGGTTGCCCGGATTTCCAGCTCGACGTTCAGTGCACCCAACTGCCGGCGCATCCAGTCGAGCGTAGCATTTGTACCCATGCCAGCCGCCGAATCGAAATGCAAAATCAAAGGCGAACCCGTTTTGGCATCGCGCCCGTTGGGATAGCCGGCTTCGTCAAGCAGTTGCCGGGCCACATCGAGCGGGTGGCGTACAGCCCGGCCACCCTCAAGGGCATAAACAACCGGATTCAGCCCGTCCGGCAAATCACGATAGCCCAGTATGCCCGGCGGAATAGGCCCGTAGGCCACCTGAGCCTGATCATTCTGAAAAATAGAGACGTATTGCTCCCAGTTGAATGCAATACTGATGGCATGCCGAAGCTTGCGGTTTTTTTCTTGCTGTTCGGGGGTGTCGCCTTTGCCGACCACCGGATCCAGCCAGTTGAACCCAAAATAATAGATCTGCGCCTCGGTGGACGTTAAAAGCTGAATACCATGATCCTGATAAAGCGAAGCCTTCTCGGCTGAATCACTCGCGGCTACGCGCATGGCAACACCGTAATCACCACGATCCACCTGGGGGACGTCGTAATACCCTTGAAGGAATTTCCCCATTAATGGAACGCTTTCTTTTTCCAGGGAAAATTCAATCTGATCAATAAATGGCGTGGGCTTGCCGCAATCCTTCAACAAACCGGCGATCTGGTCAGCCGGCTCGCCTTCGCACGGATAAGGCTCTCCGCGGAAGTTAGGATTGCGCGACAGCACATGGCGTCGATTTTGTATCGACTCTGTCAGCATATAAGGCCCGGTCCCCACCGGCCAGGTATTCAACGATAAATTGCGCTGCGCCATACCAGGCTGCTGATAAAAACGATCCGCCTCCCATGGAACAGGAGCCGTAAATGTCATGGCCAACCAGTACTTGAACTGCGGATATTTGCCAATGACCTTTATGCGCAATGTATGCGCGTCCAGCGCCTGCACCCCTTCAAAAGCGTACTGACGCAAATCCAGCCAGGCTGACTCACCGCCTGGCGGTTGACGCAACGCCTGATCATGCTTTTTTAATTGCTCTGCGTAGGCGCGCATACCAGCGATATGCTCGGCCATGACGCCATAAATGGGTGAAATGACACGGGGGCTGGCCAACCGCCGAAAAGCATAAACATAGTCGTCAGCCGTTAACTCGCGTGAACCGGTCTTGGCAAAATCTGTAATTGAATAAACATGCTCGAGCGCATTAGCAGCCAGCGGCCAGTAACTGTATTGTCCGGATGCCTCGCGGGCGAACGCAGGATGAGGCTGATATCGAATACCCGGCTTAAGCCGGATGTCGTACACGCTGATGGCAATCGACTCACCCGGGGCATCGTCAGGCAACCGTTGGCCGTCTTTGTCGAAATAAACTGGCTGCGCAATGGCGGCCGCCGCACGAGGCGCAAGGCGATACGGCCGCGCCAGGTATTCGTACCCATACAAAGGCTCGTAGATGGAATAGGTGAACGGCGTTTCGTCGGTAGAGTACGAACTGGCCGGGTCCAGATATTTAGGCGAACGCTGGGCGAAGGCCGTATACAGCACATTTTCCTGAACAGCCGACTGGCCATACGGACTATTGATGGGCCTGGGCGAACACCCTGCCGACAGTAGCAGAATGATAAGCACCATCAAGCAAAAACCATAACGTACCGCGCGCAGGCTTAACACTTGGCTTGCTTCCAGCATTGATAACGCCACACCCAGGGCTGTACCGGACTGCCGTCGCGCCAGAGGCCCAGCTTGTCCCGCCGCGCCTGGTCTTCAAGTGCCGGCAATTTGGGATCCCGCATATATTTGCCGCGTCCTTCCATATTGGCCCATGCCATGCCTGTGGCCACTTGCTGTTGATTAGCCGTCGATCCGTCGGGCAGGCGCACGTCACATATATTGCGCTGGTAGTGGTCGCGCTCGTAGCAGCTTAAATCAACCGTTTTGCCCGCGATCAAATGGGACAATGCCTCTTTAGACCGTTGAGCCATAGGCTGGCCGGGCTGCTTGCGATCTTTGGTTGTTTCGGGGGCATCGATGCTGGCCAGGCGCACTCGATGTTGGCGGCCATCGGTCAGCAATGTAAACGTGTCGCCATCGGCAACCTGGACAACCCGCCCTGTTAGCTGATAGGCGCCGTGCAACTTAGCTGCATTTTGCGATGAACTCGGACGCGCGCCCGGGCCGAACGCTGTTACTCCGCCCAGTGCCGCCAGGGCCAATGCCACAAATGAAGCCAGCATTCTGAAACGGCCACCCGAAAACAACACAGCAACAAGCCTGGATACGACTATATTTAAAGCTTTATTCATGCATCCCTCGGACAGCCTATTCCGATAAATATCAGTTGATCGACATCAGCGCACAGCCATTACGGCCATAGTACATGCAGTACCCGCCGCAATATAGCCCGGATTACCCCAGTGCGTAATATTTTACCGGCAGGCTTTCAACCCTTCGACGCCGCAGCTCCTGTCACGGACAGAGCTGTCCTATGGCATCCACGCCCGCTGCAAGATAGCCGTGGTTACCGGCTTCGCCGCCATTACCCCAAAAACGCGTCCGCCCCGGCCGCCAAAGCGCGTTTGAATAAAAGTGTCGGCCACCGCCTGCGATGCATGCCGGCGCAATAAACCGGCCTGCACCAACAGAACCAGATCTTGCGCAACATAGCGTGCAAGCGCATCGTGCACAGCATTGGAATCGCCCATAACCGCCACGAGCTGACGCGCACTGGCGCTTAACAAAGGCTCGTCGGCGCTATCGCTTATAAGAGTCTTGCCAAGTATGTCGGCAAGCTCGGGCTGGCGCTTCAGGGCGCGCAACACGTCCAGGCACATGATGTTGCCCGACCCTTCCCAAATGGAATTGACCGGCGCTTCACGATACAGCCTGGGCATGGGCCCCTCTTCGATATAACCGTTGCCTCCCCATACCTCCATGCATTCGGCCGTGGCAGCAATGGTGCGTTTGCACACCCAAAACTTGGCTGCAGGCGTCAAGACCCGGCGATAAGCCTGATCCAGTAAATCATCGCTGCTCTCGAAGGCTCGAGCCAACCGAAGCGACAAAACCGTAGCCGCCTCGCTTTCGAGCGCCAGGTCCATTAAAACGCTGCGCATTAAAGGCTGCTCTATTAACGGCTTTCCAAAGGCGCTGCGTTGCCGCGCATGATGCATGGCTTGCACCAGGGCCTGCCTTAGTAATGCGGTACTTCCCAGGATGCAGTCAAGCCGCGTGTACCCGGCCATTTTCACCAACGTAACAATGCCACGGCCAGGCTCCCCCACCAGCAAGCCCCAGGCATCCTTGAACTCGACCTCGACGCTGGAATTCGAGACGTTGCCCATCTTGTTTTTAATACGCTGGATATAAACAGAGTTTTTATGGCCGTCGGGGTGCCACCGTGGCACATAAAAACATGAAAACTGCTGTTCATGCCCGGCCAGTACCAGATGAGCATCGGACATCGGTGAAGAAAAAAACCATTTATGCCCCGTCAGGCGATACACCTGACCACGTCCCCCGGCCCCCAATGGACAAGCATAGGTCGTGTTGGCGCGCAAGTCGGAACCACCCTGCTTTTCAGTCAGCCCCATACCTATCATCATGCTGGTTTTTTGGCTGACAGGCAGATCGCGCTGATCATACTGCCGTGAATAAAGCTGCGGCCGGATCGAATCGAACAGCGGCTCTTTCTGCAAAATCGGAATCGCCGCCGACGTCATGGTGATGGGGCATAACGACCCCGCCTCGATTTGACCGTGCAATAAATAAGCCGCTGCGCGCGCTACCTGCCCGCCTGGCCTGGGATCGGACCAGGCGCTTGAGTGCATGCCTTGGGCAAACGCCATGTGCATGAAATGATGCCAGGCTGGATGAAAACGGACACGATCCAGACGATTTCCTGTGCGATCAAATACGTCGAGCTCGGGCTTATAGCGATTGGCATCATGGGCAAGAGCGGCCGTTTCTTTTAAACCCAACTGCTTGCCGTAGCAACTAAGCGCGGGTTCATCCCATAGCGCGCCTTCACGCTGCACCGCTTCTTGTAAAGCCTTGTCGGTCAGATAAAGGTTGTAGTCCCCCAGATCGGGAACCTGATTGGTCACCTCATGCGTTGTCCAGCCCATGATGCCCCCCAATATTTGATTTACACGAACCCTGCTTTATAACCACCCGGATTTTTTAAACTTCCAATATAAGGTTCCGCATACAGCAAAAGTAATACCCATAACCAGAGGGTAGCCGTATACCCAGTCCAGCTCGGGCATATGCTTGAAGTTCATGCCATACACGCCGGCCACTGCCGTAGGTATGGCCAGTATGGCAGCCCACGCGGCGAGTTTTTTGGTAACGTCCGTTTGTTGCGCCTGCCCGATCATCAAACTGGCCTCGAATGCGAACGCCAGCGATTCGCGCAAACCGGTAATGAATTCGTTGGCCCGTAGCACGCGGTCGGCTACCTCGCCAAAGTAGCCCCGCGAATCCGGGTCGATATGCTGCATTTCCACACGCGACAACCGTCGGCAAATTTCGGCTAGCGGGGAAATGGCGGTATGAATACGCAGTAAATCACGCCGCTGGCGGTAGAGCTTGCGAACATCGTGCGCATGGAAACCGCGCAAAAGAAACTGTTGTTCAACCCCCTCGACCCCGGCTTCCAGTTTTGTCAGCGCGGTTATGTACCGATCTACCAATAAATCGAGGATGGCCGACGCGACGTAGTCGCTGCCTCGCAACAAAAAATCGGGCGATCCTTCAAGGTGCGTGCGTAACTCGGTATGCGTGGCGGTTGCTCCACGCCGTAGAGTGACTAAAAAATGCTTGCCGATCAGTATTTGGGTTTCACCGAAATTGGGCCGCATATTTTCAACTTCGATCGTAATAGCGACGATTTGCGTCATGGCATCGTATTCGATGATTTTGGGACGCCGATGAGGTTCGATGATTTCTTCTATAGCCTTTTGACTAAGCCCCAATTCCTGGCCCAACTGCTGGATGAGCGCAGGCTCAGGATCTTTCAGGCCTATCCATAACAAATCCTTGCCGGTTCCCAGGTAGTGCCCGATATCTTCGAGCGGAACATCAAGCGGCTCGTGTCCGGGCCGATATAAAACCGAGGCGATCACTGGAGTCCCGACTTTATCGGCAACCCTGACAGTATTCGGCATGCGAGGCGGCCTCCTTGTTAAAAATCCCCGATAAAAAGCGACTTCACGGCGCAGTTCATAATATCACCAAGCATGCCATCGACTAAACTCAAAAGCTGCCACTTCACAGGAACCACGTTATGACAGACCGCCAACTTATTATCACCGCCGCGCTAACCTTGCTGGCAGGTGTAGCGGCAGGCGCATTCGGCGCACATGGTTTGAAGCGTATCTTGTCGCCGGATCTTATTGCGGTATGGCAAACCGCCGTTCTGTATCAATTAATTCATGGCCTGGGCATGCTTGCCATAGCGGCTTTAAGTGCACGATTTGGCTCCCCGCTTCTTAGCCTGGCCGGCGCGCTCATGTTTCTTGGCGTTGTCCTTTTTAGCGGCAGCCTGTATTTACTGGCGCTAACAGGCGTGAAGTGGCTGGGTCCAATAACGCCCATAGGCGGCGTTGCCTTTATTGCGGCCTGGGCGCTGGTGGCCGTCGCCGCTTATCGAACAACATAAAGGCGCCAACTTGAATACTGCCGTCACGACTCCTGACCCCCGCCTTCATGCCTTTATCGCAGGCCTGCCCAAGGCAGAGCTGCATGTACACATCGAAGGCACGCTCGAGCCCGAGCTCATTTTCGAGCTTGCAGCGCGCAATCGAATCAACTTGCCTTATGGGTCCGTCCAGGAATTGCAAAACGCCTATGCATTTACCGATTTGCAGTCATTCCTTGACCTGTATTACGCGGCCGCAAGCGTCCTGATCACTGAGCGCGATTTCTACGACATGACTATGGCGTACCTTCAGCGCGCCCAGAACGATGGCGTTGTCCATACCGAGATCATGTTTGATCCGCAAACCCATACGGCTCGCGGGGTCTGCATGCAAACCGTATTCGCGGGCATCAGCCGCGCCTTGCGCGAAACGCAGCAGTCTTCCGGCATGTCCGGTTACCTGATCATGAGTTTCTTGCGGCATTTGTCAGAGGACGAAGCCTTTGAAACGCTCGATGCAGCCTTGCCCCTGCGCGAGCAATACCAGGATCTTTGGATAGCAATTGGCCTGGACTCGGCGGAACGGGGGAATCCTCCCGAAAAATTCATGCGGCTATTCAAACGCTGCAAAGATCTCGGTTTTCGTTTAGTGGCGCATGCCGGAGAAGAAGGGCCGGCTGCCTACGTGCGCGACACCTTGAATTTGCTGAGTGTCGACCGCATTGATCACGGCGTGCGCAGCGAGGAAGACCCCGTTCTGATGCAGCGGCTTATTGCAGAACAAATACCATTAACGGTCTGTCCGCTATCGAATTTGAAACTGCGCGTCATAGACACAATGAATCAACATAACGTAGCCCGCCTGCTTCGCCGCGGGGCCATGGTAACGATCAATTCGGACGACCCCGCTTACTTTGGCGGTTATGTAGCGGAAAACTATATGGCCGTTGCCCTGGCTCTAAACCTAAACCGGCAGGAATTAACAACTCTCGCAAAAAACAGCCTGACTGCCTCATTTCTACCCGCTACGCAAAAGCAAATATTGCTAAACCAGCTGGAAGCCTGCGCTAAAGCCATGACCTGAAAAATATCGATACCTTTTAGGTATAGTTTAGGCCTAAAACGGTATTAGACCTGACGGCTCCGTGACACTTATACTTACTGTCACACTTAACCATTTTTCAGGAATGCCGTGGAGCCAATTATTAAAGATATCAACTGCTTAATCGTTGATATACCAACCATACGCCCGCATAAAATGTCTGTCGCCACCATGGGCGCGCAGTCGATGGTTATTATTCGGTTGCTAACGTCGGATGGCATCGAAGGTATTGGTGAAGCTACAACCATCGGCGGATTGAACTACGGCGGCGAAAGCCCTGAAAGCATAAAAACAAACATTGACTCTTATTTCAAACCACTGTTAGTGGGTAAGCCAGCCAATCAAATTACCGCCTTGCGCAAGCTGGTTAATAAAACCATCAAAGACAATCGCTTTGCCAAATCGGCAATAGAAACAGCTCTTTACGATGCTCGAGCCAAAAGCCTGGGCATTTCCCTAAGCGATTTGTTCGGCGGCCGTATACACGACAGCATTTCGGTAGCCTGGACCCTGGCCAGCGGCGATACCAAGTTCGATATTGCCGAAGCCGAAGAACTGCTCGACGCAAAGCGGCATAATATCTTCAAGCTGAAAATCGGCCTGCGTGATCCTAAAGACGATATCAGGCACATATCAAGCATTAAAAAAGCGTTGGGCGACGACGTCAGCATACGAGTCGATATTAATCAGGGCTGGTCCGAAACCCAGGCAGTACGCTATTTGCAGGCGCTGGC
>DATCVA010000236.1:0-3173 GCA_036567205.1 Eoetvoesiella sp.
AAGTAATATGAGCGAAACTCAAAACACCCCAGTAGCCAAGCGCCAACGTACGTTGGTCGGCAAGGTCGTCAGCAACAAGATGGACAAAACGGTCGTCGTTCGCGTCGAGCGCCGCGTCAAGCATCCTGTTTTCGGCAAAATCATGGTGCGCTCCAATAAGTACAAAGCGCATGATGAAACCAATCAGTACAACGAAGGCGACATGGTAGAAATTGCCGAAGGCCGCCCGATCAGCCGCGATAAATCGTGGACGGTTGTACGTTTGCTGGAAGCTGCACGCGTTATCTAAAGTCCTGGCGGCACTGACAGTGTTTGCGGTATGAAACACAGATCGTAGCCGCCCCGGCAAGCAGTACAAAAACGCCTCAAGAGAAATCTTGGGGCGTTTTTTTCCGTTCGCATAACCTTAAAGCTCATCAATGCTACAGAACCTTTTCAGTCAGGTTTTGTCTGTGCGCTGCGTTCGTGCTTACAATTGATTTAGGAAATGGAATATGCATTGGAATACGCGTGACGCCGGCGCCATATCTTGCTGATGTAGTGCGTTGCGCATGGCTGGCTATTGCATACAACAACTTGAAAGAGGTTCAACATGGTTTATGTTATTCAGGCGCCTGAAATTGTTGCTGTGCCGGTCGACGGCAGCGCCGATAAATTTCCAGTGCGGCGTGTTTATTGTGTTGGGCGTAATTACGCCGCCCATGCCCGCGAAATGGGGTTTAATCCCGATCGTGAACCTCCGTTCTTCTTTTGTAAGCCGGCCGATGCGGTTACGGCTTGCGAGGACGACCAAACCCTGCTTTTCCCATATCCGCCGGAAAGCTCCAATGTGCACTACGAAATAGAATTGGTAGTCGCTATTGGAAAAGGCGGGGCCAACATCAAGGTTGGCGACGCGTTAGAGCATGTTTGGGGATATGCGATTGGCCTGGATATGACACGGCGTGACAGGCAAATAGAAATGCGCGATGTCGGCCGTCCCTGGGAGTTGGGAAAAGCCTTCGACGAAAGCGCACCCATCGGCGCCATTCATCCTGTTTCGCAAGTAGGTCATCTGCAAGATGCAGAAATCTCGCTAACCGTGAATGGTGTTAAAAAGCAAAGAGGGAGAACGAGTCAACTGATTTGGCCGGTTGCTGAAACCATCAGCTATCTCTCACGGTATTTCAAGCTTATGCCGGGCGATCTTATTTATACAGGGACACCGGAAGGTGTAGGGCCGGTTGTGGCGGGTGACTTAATGGAAGGCGCCATTGACGGGCTGGGAACTTTAAGCGTAGAGGTGGTTTAGTCATGCAACTTTATAGTTATTTCAATAGCTCTACCTCGTACCGGGTTCGCATTGCTCTGGCGCTTAAACAGATCGATTTCACTTGTTTGCCGGTTAATATCCGCAAGATGCAGCATCACGAGTCGGACTATGTCGCCAAAAACCCAAGTGCCGGGGTGCCGTTGCTGGACGACGGGGGCTTTCAATTGGGCCAGTCATTGGCCATTATTGATTATCTTGATGCCAAGTATCCCGAACCCAGGCTGGCTCCGCAAGATGTTCTGCAGCGCGCGCGAGCTCTCGAAATGGCTAATCTGATTGCATGTGATATGCATCCGGTTAACAACCTCAAGGTCTTGCGGTATTTGGTGAATGAACTGGGTATTAGCGCAGAGCAAAAAAATAATTGGTATAAGCACTGGATCGCCGAAGGCTTCAAATCGCTTGAATTATTATTGACCAATGCCGGTTCAGGGTCGTTTTGCCTGGGCAGCCAGGTAACGCTGGCCGACGTGTGCCTGGTTCCGCAAGTGGCTAATGCCTTGCGTATGGGCTGCGATGTGGCGGACTTCCCGCGCATTATGGCGGTATACAACCATTGCAATACGTTGCCGGCATTTCAACAGGCTGCGCCTGCGCAGCAACCCGACTTCAATGAGTAATTCCGTTTCTAGCTCAAGCGTGGAGGCGAAGCGTAAACGTTACTTTTTAAGGCAAACGAAGTCGACAAAGTGTACGTTAGATATAGAATTGGAAGAATGAATGCCTTGGTGTTTACATGATAACGGCCATGGGGCCGTGAGTGAGCGATATACGCTTTATATAGGCGTTTCGTAACGGGGCGGGGCTAACGTACTAGCCCGACCCCTCAAGCTTGGGTGCGGGCTGTGGTTAAATATGCGTCACAAACTTCGTCACCAGATACCCTTCAAAGGTTTCGGTGCCGCCTTCGCTGCCAATGCCGCTGTCCTTAACGCCGCCGAAGGGCGTTTCGGGCAGGGCGCTGCCAAAGTGGTTGATATTGATCATGCCCGCTTCGATTTCGTTGGACACTCTGGTGGCGGTTTGCAACGAATTGGTAAATACGTAGGACGACAGGCCAAACGGCAGGGAGTTGGCTCGTTTAATGACGTCATCGGTGTCCGAGAAACGGGTGATGGGCGCGATCGGGCCAAAGGGCTCTTCGGTCATCAGCATGGCGTGCTCGGGCAGGTCGGTCACGACCGTGGGCGAAAAAAAGTGGCCCGTGCGCTCTAGCGGCTCGCCGCCCAGAACCACGCGCCCGCCCAGCTCCAGCGCGTTTTCGACAAATTTGGTCATGGTGGGCACACGCCGCTCGTGCGCCAGCGGACCCATTTGGGTGTCGGCCGCGAGGCCGTCGCCCACCTTCACGCCTTGGAGCGTGGCGACAAAGGTGTCCAGAAATTCGTCGTAGGCGTTGTCGTGAACGTAAAAACGGGTGGGCGACACGCAGACCTGGCCGGCGTTGCGTATTTTGAACAGCGCCAGTTGTTTGGCGGCGCGGCCGATGTCGGCGTCGTCAAACACCAGCACAGGCGAGTGCCCGCCCAGCTCCATCGTGACCCGCTTCATGTGCGCGCCGGCCAGCGCCGCCAGGTGCTTGCCCACCGGCACGGAGCCGGTGAACGAGACTTTGCGTACGATCGGCGAGCGGATCAGGTGCTCGGACACCTCGGCCGGCACGCCCCACACAATGTTTAACACGCCCGGGGGCAGGCCCGCCTCGTGAAACAGGCGGGCAATGGCCATGACGGCGCTGGGTGAGTCTTCCGGGCCTTTCAGGATGATGGTGCAGCCCGCGCCAATGGCCGCGCACACCTTGCGAATGGCCTGGTTATACGGGAAATTCCAGGGCGTGAAGGCGGCGCACACTCCAATGGGT
>DATCVA010000237.1:0-13425 GCA_036567205.1 Eoetvoesiella sp.
CGCCACAGGCTTGGCTCCCATGGCAGCCAGGTCGGACAAATTAACCGCTAGTGCCTTGTGCCCCAGGGTACTGGGATCGACGTCCGCAAAAAAATGCCGACCTTCGATAAGAAGGTCGGTACTTGTGGCCAACTGAAAGCCGGGACGCACGGGAAGTAGCGCACAATCGTCGCCCACCCCTAAAAATCCAGTCGGCGCCGGCCTTGAAAAATACCGGGCAATGAGATCGAATTCGTTAGCCACCAGGCTCTCGACAGGCTAGCGACGCGCCGCGGCTTGAACCTCGGTAGGCCGAACATCGGCCGCCATTTTGTCGAGCACGCCATTCACAAACTTGAAGCCATCGGTTCCCCCGAACGACTTAGCCAATTCAACTGCTTCGTTGATGGCTACTTTATACGGCACCTCGAGGTGATGGATGAGTTCGTAACTGCCAATAAGCAAAATGCCGTGTTCAATAGGCGAAAGCTCTTCGAGCGGACGGTCGATATATGGCGTAAACCGGTCGCGTAACCCCGGCGCCTCGCGCACCACACCATGCAGCAAAGTTTTAAACCAGGTGGCATCAGCTTCCTGGAATTCTTCGTCATCACGGATATGGGCGTCGATTTCGCCCGTTTCCTGCACACCCTCGCCGCCGCGCAATAACCACGCGTAAACGCCCTGCAAGGCGAATTCGCGAGCGCGTCGCCGTGCGCTACGTGAATTGGGGCGCTGCGTCGCTGCGCCCGAAGGCGCCCCAGCTGTTCTATTCTTCGTCAAGATCTTCGTCCTCGTCGTCCTCGTAATCTTCATCGTCGTCTTCGTCTTCCGACTCGGGTTCGAGCACGGCTACGAGGTTGGCCATTTCTACGGCGGAACGTGCGCAATCGCGGCCCTTGTCCGCAGCACGTGCCTTGGCCTGTTCTTCGGTATCGGTTGTTAAAACGCCATTGGCCACCGGAATGCCTGTTTCAAGCGCCACGCGGCTAATCGCCTGCGCGCTTTCGTTGCTGACAATTTCGAAGTGGTAAGTATCGCCGCGGATAACAGCACCTAAAGCGATCAAGGCATCGAACTCGAATGTCTCTGCCATTTGGGCCAGCGTCACACCCAACTCGAGTGCTCCGGGTACCGAAACGACCATTACGTCGCGTTCATCGACGCCCAGCTCAGCCAATTCGGCCAGGCAAGCGTCCAGTTCGGCCAGGCCGATTTCCTCGTTGAAACGAGCGCGGATAATGCCTAAATGCAGACCTTCTCCGTTTAAATCGGGAGACAAAGTATAAGGGTTCATAGTCAGTAGTTCCTGTTAGGCAGTGGGAAGAGGTTCACTATCGTAACCCGTGATGGTTAATGAAAAGCCCGTCATGCTGGGCATTTTTCGAGGCCGCGCCAACAAACGCGCACGTCCGACGTTCAGATCGCGCATAATTTGTGCGCCTATGCCATACGTACGAAGGTCGAAACGATTTTCACTGCTAGGCGCGGTTTCATCGTGCGCACGATTCCAGGCATCGAATTGATTAAAGACCTGCTCGGCCGAACCCTGGCAATTCATAAGAATAAGCACACCCGACGGGGCGGCCACAATCGCTTTGAGGGCACTGGCTACGGTCCAGCTATGCCCGCTGACGTCTTCAGATAGCACGTCAAGCATAGTCGTGGGTTCATGTACCCGCACCAGGGTTTCGGCTTCGGGGGTAATCGTGCCATGTACCAGCGCCAAATGGGGGGCCCCCGACGCGCGGTCACGATACGCAACGGCCAGGAATTCGCCCCAGGCGGTTTGCATGGTGCGCTCGGCAACACGCTCGACCATGGACTCGTGTTCGCTGCGGTATTGAATAAGGTCGGCAATAGTGCCTATTTTTAGCCCATGCTCGCGTGCGAAAATCTTTAAGTCGGGTAGCCGGGCCATGGCACCATCGGGCTTAAGAATTTCGCAAATAACCGCAGCCGGCGTCAGTCCGGCCAGGGCGGTGAAATCACACCCTGCTTCCGTATGGCCGGCCCGCACCAGCACGCCGCCGCGCACGGCCTGCACTGGAAAAATATGCCCCGGTTGCACGAGGTCGCTTGGCTTGGCGTCGCGAGCCACCGCCACTTGAATGGTACGGGCGCGGTCGGCGGCGGAAATGCCGGTCTCCACCCCTTCGGCAGCTTCGATCGACATAGTAAAGTTGGTGCCGAAACGCGTACCGTTGCGGCTGGCCATAAGAGGCAGTTCAAGCTGGCGGCAACGCTCTTCGGTAAGGGTCAAGCACACCAGTCCGCGCGCATGAGTGACCATAAAATTAATGGCCTCGGGCGTTACGTATTCGGCGGCCATGACAAGATCGCCTTCGTTTTCCCGGTCTTCTTCATCGACCAGAATAACCAACCTGCCTGCGCGCAGCTCGGCAATAATTTCGGGTACAGGCGAAATATCGTAAGACTGGGTGCTATCGGAATCCAGTGGCTGAATGTGGCTCATGTGCATAAGGCTCAGTGTAAAGTTAGCTAATTTTAACGCCTGTGTGAATAGGTTTCTTCGATATTGTCGCCTAAACTGCGCGCGCGCGTACGCTGAACGCTAAAATCGTCATTCTCAATACCAATCAATCGTGTCAAACACAGGTACGATTGACTAACTTTGACTTGCCGTACACCTCATGCCTGAAAATAAATCTCGCGCAAACGCCAACGATGGCCGGCGCAGCATCCAGTCGGTCGAAACCGGCTTTCCGCTGCTGGCAGCACTGGTCGATGCCGGAGTTCCGCTAACGCTGCGCGATCTGGCCCAACGCGCCGGAATGACCTCCGCCAAAGCACACCCCTACCTGGTCAGCTTTACCCGTGTCGAATTGGTACAGCAGGACGCATCCACCGGACAATACGAATTAGGTTCCTTCGCGCTGCAAATGGGTCTGGTCAGCTTGCAGCGCCTGGATCCTGTACGCATTGCCCTGCCCTACGTCAACCAGTTGGCAAGCCAAATCGGACACACCCTGGCAATAGCCGTACTGGGCTCGCATGGCCCCACCATGATTCACATTTGCGAAGCCAGCTATCCGGTACATGTCAATATGCGCAAAGGGACGGTGATGTCGATGCTGCACACTGCCACAGGACACGTCTTTGCCACCTGGCTGCCGCCGCAGATAGCACAGCACTACATCGAACGCGAGGCGGGCGATAAGGCAGTGGTCACCAGTGTTGGCCAGGTAACACCCAGCGCCGAAGCGCTGCAGAAGCAATTGACCGAAATCAGGCGGCGCGGCATTGCCCGCGCCCTGGGCAACCCGCTTCCGGGCGTCGATGCTTTTTCCGTGCCGGTATTCGACCACTCTGGCAATGTAACGCTGGCGCTGACCAGCCTTGGACCAAGTTCTTTATTTGACTCCACCTGGGACAGTCCAATCGCCGCCGCACTTAAACAGTGCGCAGACACCATTTCGAAAAAACTTGGATTTCGACCCTAGGGTCATGTCTGGACGAGACCCTAGGCATAAAATACCTGGACGCCTGGGCTTAAGGCCCCCTTTTGATCAATGTTGCTGATTTTGGCCCCGCTGTCATAAAAACGTCATGTTTTTTTGCGCATGAACCGGCTATTATGTTGCGACTTGTCTGCATAGGCGTACAAAATGATAGAGCGTGAACTGAACTTGCATGTGCCAGCAACCGTCCGGGCCGCAATCGGCAAAACATTACGGGCACAAAAAGCCAAGAAACAGTCATTGCAAGCGCGCTATTTCGACACACCTGGCCGCGAGCTGGCGCACGCAAAAATAGCTTTGCGCCTTCGCCTTGAAGGCACGCAATGGGTGCAGACACTTAAAAGCCCTGGCGCCGACGCCCTTTCCCGTATTGAACTAAACCAGCCCCGGCCCGAGCCCACTCTGGACTTATCAATTTACAAGGGCACTCCGGCCGAGAGTGCTTTATCGCGCCTTAAAGGCCCGCTAGCTCTGCGCTTTGAAACCAAGGTAACGCGGCTGACCCAGCAAGTTCAATTGCCCGACGCCGTCATCGAAATAGCCTACGACCAAGGAACCGTCTGTGCTGACGAGCTGGAACTGCCCATTAGCGAAATCGAATTCGAGCTAATTTCAGGCAATAGCGATGCTATTTTTACGATAGGCGCACAATGGATACAACAATATGGGCTGATTATTGACTTGCGCAGCAAAGCGGAGCGCGGCGACATCCTGGCCAAAATCGCGCAAAGCGACAAAGAGCAAAGCGATACCATGCCCTGCCAAAAACCCCGCGCCGGCGAACGAGCCGAACAGCTAGCCAGGCCACGCCGTGCCGCCCCTGCGAATCTCACGCCCAAGATGAGCATAGCCGAAGCTTACCTGGCTTGCGCCAATGAATGCTTGAATCAAATTATTCGCAATACCGCGTTTGCGGCCGGAGTGGACGCTGCACACGCAGCTGAAGCCCTTCAGGCCGAACACATACATCAATTGCGCGTAGGTATTCGCCGTTTACGCTCATGTTGGAAACTCTTCAGTGGGTGGATAGCTCCCATTGACGAATCCCTTAGCGTAGCTTTGCAAAAAAACTTTGTTTTACTTGGGGAAACGCGTGATCTGGACGTTGTCAAGCTGGCCGTTGCACCCCAACTCAAACTAGCGAACATGCCCGACTGTCAATTGCCGCCTGCCGCGCCAAACGCTCCGCCGGCAGACAATATTGCCGCAAGCCCCGAATTCCAGATCACATTGCTCGGACTGCTAAAAAATCTTGTGACCCAGGGTGAAATGGCCGGCGCCTGCGTTGCCCCTTCTGCCAAGCACAAAAAAACAGGCGCCCCTCAAAAAACGCCAGTTGAAGCGACAACAGCTCCTTTACAACTGAAACGCGCCCTGGCAAAGCGCCTTAACGACTGGCTTGAAAAAATAACGGCCCGCGGCGTCCACTTTGATCAGTTACCGATTGACGAGCAACACGACCTGCGAAAGATGGTGAAGCGTTTGCGCTATAGCCTGGACTTCTCAGAGGGCGCTCTGACCGGACGAAATCTGGATCCGTGGCACAACGGCCTGACGCAGACGCAGCAAGTGCTTGGCGAGCTCAATGACTTTTACATGGCCGATCATTTTTATCAGTCGCTAACGCCCACCCAGCCCGAAGCCTGGTTTGCGGTAGGATGGCTGCGCGCCAGGCAACAGCATCAAATATCCCTGGCGCAGACCATGTTTAAACGCCTGGCCCGGCTGGAACCGCTTAAAGCATAGGAACTGGCCAGAGCGGCCCACAGGCCGCGCTCATCCCATTTCCAAATTCCCGCCTTTTAGTCACCCACCAAAGCAGAGGCAAACTCGCGCGCCACAAAAGGCTGCAGATCCTCGAGGCCTTCTCCGACACCAATCCAATAAACTGGTATAGGCCGTACCCCCTGGCTGCCAGCGGCCACTGCTGCCAGCGTACCGCCCTTCGCCGTGCCATCAAGTTTGGTAACGACCAGCCCCGTCAGGTTAACGGCCGCGTCGAATGCACGGATTTGTGAAATCGCATTTTGACCAGTATTGCCATCAACCACTAATAAAACCTCGTGGGGTGCGTCGGAATCGGCTTTGCCAATAACACGCTTGATTTTCTTGAGTTCTTCCATCAAATGCAATTGCGTAGGCAAGCGCCCTGCCGTATCGACCATGACAACGCTCGCTCCGCGGGCCCGCCCTGCATTAACCGCATCAAACGCGACTGCAGCCGGATCACCGCCATCCTGGGCAATAACACTGACATTGTTACGCGCCCCCCAGGCAATTAGCTGCTCGCGTGCCGCGGCACGGAACGTGTCGCCAGCGGCCAGCAGCACTGTTGCGCCTTCGCGCTGAAAAGCATAGGCGAGCTTGCCAATCGAGGTTGTCTTGCCAGCGCCATTAACTCCGGCAATCATGACCACCAAGGGTGCCGTGCGGCCTAATGGAAACTTCTTTTCCAGAGGCGCAAGATGCTCAGTCAAAATATCGCGCAGCGCGGCCTTAACCTGACTGGCCTCATCCAGCCGCTCTTTACGGACTTTAGCGCGCAACGCCGTTAATAGTTTTTCGGTAGCTTCGATGCCCGCGTCGGACATGATGAGCGCAGTTTCGAGCTCTTCAAACAAATCCTCATCGACCTTGACGCCCACAAACAAGCCGCCAATGTTCTGCCCGGTACGTGACAAGCCGGTTTTAAGACGGGCCAGCCACGATGTTTTCGGCGCTGGCGCCGGATCTGACGGCTCAGGCTCAGGCTCAGGCTCAGGCTCAGGCTCAGGCTCAGGCTCAGGCTCGGCCGCAATCTCGGCATAAGTCGACTCGCCTGCCAGCTCGTCTGAAAGCGGCATATCATTCTCGACTGCCTCTAGCTGAAGCGAGGACTCGTCGTCGTCCGCCATGGACGAAGC
Organism: Eoetvoesiella sp.; assembly: GCA_036567205.1. Lineage (GTDB taxonomy): Bacteria > Pseudomonadota > Gammaproteobacteria > Burkholderiales > Burkholderiaceae_B > DATCVA01. The sequence goes on from DATCVA010000237.1 coordinate 6,365, forward strand.
AGCTATCGATGATGGCTGCACTTCAGGCTCGGGCTGCGGAACCTGCGGCTCTGGCTCTGGCAACTCATTGAGCTCGGACCCGGCCGTTACAGATTCAACGCCGCTGTCGCTCTGCTGCGGCGTGTCGGTCGTGGGCTCTACGTGGGTGGCCGGCGCCGGCTCGGCCTGGGGCAAGCTTGGCGCTGATGCGCCAGGCGCGGTTTCGGGCCCTTCCGCCGGACCTGATTTTTTTCTTTTAAAAAAACTAAACATAAGCTTTACACTACTCGAAAGTTTATTTGATTGACGCCACGTAACGTTTCCCGAATCTTAATGAAGAAACATGTAGTCCGTATTGTAGGCGGTGATTACCGCCGCACCCCAATTCCTGTTGTAGACGGCGAAGGTCTGCGTCCTACGCCGGACCGCGTTCGCGAAACCCTTTATAACTGGCTGCAACACTTTTGGGCGAACGATTTCTCGCAAAAGCGAGTTCTGGACTTGTTTGCCGGAACCGGAGCTTTGGGCTTCGAGGCAGCATCCCGTGGCGTGGACCACGTCCTGATGGTCGAGAACAACCCTTCAGCCATTGCCGCACTGCGCGCGTTAAGAACCAAGCTCAAGGCTGATCATGTCCGCATACATGCAGGCGATGCAGCGACAGTCCTTCATCGCCTGAACGCCACACCTTTCGATCTTGTTTTACTGGACCCCCCTTTTGGCAAGGGTTGGCACGACAAGCTCTGGAGCGAACTTTCTATCGCGCTTGCCCCCGATGGCCTTGTGTATGTCGAATCGGAAACCGCCATCATTCCCCCTGAATACTTCGAAGTTCTCAGGCAAAATCAGGCAGGTAGTGTGCACTTCCAGCTGCTCCGATTTGCTGCACCGCGCAAAACAGTCAATAATCCCGAAATAACTTAAACAAATAAGCTTAAATTAATCCTCTGGCCAGCCAGGGACTTTAAACACTTACCCCCAACTCGGAATCTGCATGAAAACTGTCGTCTACCCCGGAACATTCGATCCGCTGACACGAGGCCACGAAGACCTGGTACGCCGTGCCGCCAGTCTATTCGACCATGTAGTAGTGGGCGTTGCACACAGCCCCAATAAAAGACCGTTCTTTACTGTTGACGAACGTCTTGAAATTGCGCAAGAGGTCCTAGGCCATTATCCCAACGTCGAAGTCAAAAGTTTTGCCGGCCTGCTCAAAGATTTTGTACGCGAGCAAAACGCCCGTGTCATTGTACGAGGCTTGCGCGCGGCTTCCGACTTCGAATATGAATTTCAGATGGCGGGAATGAACCGGCACTTGCTTCCCGAAGTGGAAACTTTGTTCATGACGCCATCGGATCAGTACCAGTTTATTTCGGGCACCATTGTGCGTGAAATTGCCATATTGGGCGGCGATGTCAGCAAGTTTGTATTCCCGTCGGTAGAACGATGGCTGCACAGCAAGGCTAAAAGTTTTCGCGAAGCTCAAGAGCAAGCCAAGCCGTAATTAGCCTGCAGGCTCGTCAGGGATTACACTAAGTCTTTTAGTCTATTTGTTTTCCCGGGAAGTAGAGTCATGGCGTTGCTTATTACCGATGAATGCATCAATTGCGATGTTTGCGAGCCGCAATGCCCCAACGACGCTATTTACATGGGGCTGGAAATTTATGAAATTGATCCGTCAAAGTGCACTGAATGCGTAGGACACTTTGGCGAGCCCCAGTGCCAGGTGGTCTGTCCGGTTGAATGCATAGAAATCAATCCTGAATGGAAAGAAGACGAACCGGCCCTAATGGCTAAATATAAATTCCTTACCCGGAAAGAAAACATCTGATTCCATTTTTTGAACAAGCGTGCGCTGTGCCGGCTTCGCTTGCCGTATAACCGTACTTCCTGCGCCGGGTCTTTCTTGTGCCATTAGCATGCTTGCCATCAATACGGACATGAAACAACAGGCAGACTTCTTGTTATAGTTCGGGCCAGAATACAACCGTAGACTCGGGATGGATTTTAACCAGCCGGCTGGGCGCCCCCAAATAATTCGACATCCAGGCCGCTGTTAAATCGCCTTCGTCAACGACCCTGATCTGCTGCCCGCCAATAGTTATTTCGCGACAAACGCTGTCGTCATCTTCAATAACGTCAAGCGGAATGTCCATACGCAGCATCCCCGGCGCACGAATGGCCAAATAGCCAAAACTGATTGCCACCGTTATTTGAGCAAGCGCCGGGTACTGTTTTCGCATCAGCAAACGCCCTGCGCCGTCAATTACCAACCAGCGTTTGTCATAGGGCGCGGCATCCGGATTGGATGTAGGCGCACACGCCACAATGGGAAAATATTGCAAAGTCATTGCCCAAGCAATCCCTTAAGCGCATCGCCAATACTTTTAACAGGATCTACGGCTTTCTTAGGAATGGCGGGGGTCTCTTTGGCCGTAGCTTCCGGTATAAGCTCTTTACCGACCTTATTCGAAATCAAGTCAAGCAACCCGCCTTCCACGGCCTGCTTGACCGCACGGCTACTGATTTCCTTCCATTGAACCCGGTAACCAGGCGCCTCGAACGGCCCTGAAATACGAACCGGAACCGTCACGCCCAACAACGCATCCAACCCGTTGCCCGCATCGCCTTTTATTGCATTGACCACTCGCACATTGGCAACGACATCAAGCTGTTCGTTGACCAAATCAATAGATGCCGGCTTGCCAGCAGAAATGCGAAGCAAGGGAGCCTCGATATTGAGCTTCTTCACATTGCCCTGTCCCTGGTCGAAGGCAATACCGGCATCCATCGATGAAAACTCGGTTTGCCGGCCAAGATCGAATTTAGTCGCCATGTCGGGAACCTGGCCGCTGAAAACATTTTGAATCACGCTGGCGGCTTCGCGCAGGGTTTGGGTAAGGTTGATGCCCTTGATGGTCCCGTCGCGCATTTGCGCATCTACAGTGCCCGTCAAGGCCGACGTTAACGCTGCGGCGGTCGATCCTTGCGACTTCAACGCCAACTTTACACTTCCCGTCCCGGCCAACCTGTCTTCGCCAGTCAGGCCATGCAACAAAGGCCCGACCGAGACACCATTTAGCGCGAGTTGAGTAGTAAATGCATTTTTGCTATTGGCGGTAAGCTGCCCGTTTAACTTCCCGCCGTACAAATCAGCCAGCATCTTGGATAGCGTAAGCGTACCTTTGATCGAGCGTACGGCAACGCTGAAGTTTTTCGCCTCGACCCCGCCCACCTTAAGCGCATCAATTTTAATGTTGCCAGTCAGGTCGAGCGGGTCGAGCATGGACAAGTCAATGGACGCAGCAGGCTTGGCGGCAACCGGTGCGGAAGCTTGTGCGGGTGGCGCAGGCTTGGGAGACGCAGTCGTAGCCGCATCGGATTTTGCCGGTGCAGCCGGAGCTGGTTTGGCTGCAGGTCCAAAAAAATTATTAAAATCGATTGCGTCCGATTGCAGATCAAAAACAATTCTAGGCTCGGCAAGTTGCGTCGCCTTCAGGTTAAAACGCAATGGGTTGCTATTGATCACCGCATTGAATTCGCTGGACACTACGTCTTTAACAAGGTCTGCCCGCACGTTTCCTATTAAGGGGAAGCCGAACGTTCCAGTCGGCAACGCCTTGTCTTCAATCTTGACATCCCCCTTAATGGCCGAGAGACCTCCTTGTTTTTCGTTAACATTCCATTCGGCTGGCGACGACACATTAACTTGCAACAGACGGTCTCCTTGTTTAAGGCCACCATCTATTTTCAGCTCTTTAAGCGTTAAATGCTGGGCATTGCCCCCGAGTCCGTTTAACCCTAATGTCACGCCCAGTACCTTGTCGCCCGCTAACTTAACAGTTCCCGACACGGCATCCCCTTTGGCTGCGTCAGGCGAAACAGACAGGCTGGGCGCATCGAAAGCAATGTCGAACGTTTGTTCCGGCAAGGCGCCTTTCGCCCGGAACGACAGTTTCTCGACATTCAATTCAGACCGGCTTCGATCAATTTTAAGTCGCGGTGCTGAAAGGCTGGTCTCTAGGTTCTTGATGGGGTTTTCGCCTTGCACAGCGCCTTGCAGCAGCAACTCGAAATTACTGACATCAAGCAGATTGGAGTTGGCGTTATATGCCAGATTGCCTTGCAACGTTGCCGTTTTAGCCTGAAGGTCGGCCACTGCTCCGGACATCTGGACGTTTAGCTTTTGTGCCGAATAGGTTCCCCGGTCGGGATTTACCTTTACCAGGGCATTGCCTTCGACTTTAGCGTCGGCCACGGGCAAGTCGCCAACGAGCTTGCCGCTTAACGCAACATCGAACGGCTGGTCCACCGTCATGCGGCCGGTATTGACCTGTAAATTAACCAGTCGCCCGACAGAGCTGCTGATTGCGTCATAGACATGAATCTCGCCGTTTTTAAGCTCGAGCCCCGCAATGTCGATCTGCAGGTCGGTACGCTCGGACGGAGGCGTGGACAGCATTGCCGGCAGCAAAGAAGCTTTAGTGTCGGCACTAACCGCCTGGATACTTGCATTTTGACCCTGCAATGACGCGGCAGGCGCGGTATTTGAGCCCAATGGCTCCGGCCCGTTTTCGATCAAGTCCTGGAAATTGAATTTACCATCCCGATTGCGTATAACCCATGCCTTGAAGCCGCTAACGGCCACATGATCGACTACCAGGCGATTTGACAACAAAGGCCAGATCGCGACGGCGAAACGCGCGCTATCGACGGACGCAAAAATATTCGTGCTGTCGCGATCGGACAGCGATACGCCTTGCACCGACAGGCCGATACGAGGAAAAAGAGACAGCTCGATATCGCCCTTGATGGCAAGCGTGCGCTGATACCGGTTATAGACGACCTCTTCGAACTTGCTTTTATAGGAATTCGGATCGAAGGTAAGTAAAAAGATTGCGAGGCCGATCAACGCAACAATTACCACCACGACCAAAGTTACTAATACTCGTTTGAACCAAACTTTCATTTCCGGCCTCAAGAACGATGGGGTTGCCCCCAACAACATCACAACAGTCAACAGTGAATGCTAACCCAACTACCGTCCGCATTAGTGCCCTGTATTAGGGTTTTTCATAGGGACGCCCCACAAAACGGCATATAGGGCATTAACCTCCACAGTAAATACCTTATAGTTATATGGCAAGTGCAACTATATGAATCCAGCCGTAATGTAGGTACGATTCTCTATTTTCCGCCTCACCGCCATACGCATTTTTTTACGAGACAAACCGATGAAACTTGAAACCCTTGCTATACACGCTGGCTACCAACCGGACCCCACCACCAAAGCGTGTGCGGTGCCTATTTATCAAACAACTTCTTATGCATTTGACAGCACCCAGCATGGCGCCGACCTGTTCGACTTAAAAGTAGCCGGCAACATTTACACCCGGATCATGAACCCTACCAACGCCGTGCTTGAAGAGCGCGTTGCCGCTCTGGAGGGCGGCGTTGCGTCGCTGGCGGTAGCGTCCGGCATGGCCGCCATTACCTATGCAATTCAAACCATCACGCAAGCAGGCGACAACATTGTCTCGGTCAGCAAATTATACGGTGGTACGTACAATCTGTTCGCCCATACTTTTCCACGCCAGGGCATCACAGTCAAGTTTGCACCACACGACGATGTCGCCGCCCTGGAAGCGCTGATCGACAGCAATACCAAAGCCGTATTTTGCGAATCCATTGGTAATCCAGCAGGCAACATCGTCGACATCCAGGCCATCGCCGACGCTGCCCACCGACATGGCGTACCGTTAATTGTCGACAACACTGTTGCCTCGCCAGCCCTGTGCCGGCCTTTCGAGCATGGCGCGGACATTATCGTTCATGCCCTGACCAAATACATGGGCGGGCACGGTACCACTATTGCCGGGGCCGTTGTAGATTCCGGCAAGTTCCCATGGGCCGAACACAAAGATCGCTTCCCTATGCTCAACGAGCCCGACCCTTCCTACCACGGCGTGGTCTACACCGAAGCGTTCGGGCCGGCTGCCTTTATTGGCCGCTGCCGTGTGGTGCCGCTGCGCAACACCGGCGCTGCACTCTCGCCCTTCAACGCCTTCTTGATTTTGCAAGGAATCGAAACCCTGGCACTGCGCATGGAACGCCATACCGAGAATGCCCAAAAAGTAGCCGAGTATTTAAAACAGCACCCGCAGGTTTCATGGGTGCAATATGCGGGCTTAAGCGATCACCCGGACCATGCCCTGGCTCAGAAATACATGGGTGGCAAACCCGCCAGCATTTTGTCGTTTGGCATCAAGGGTGGCGCAGAAGCTGGCGCGCGCTTTATTGATGCGCTTAAGTTAATTGTGCGCCTGGTCAATATTGGCGACGCCAAATCGCTGGCGTGCCACCCGGCATCAACAACGCACCGTCAACTGAACCCCGAAGAACTGGCTAAAGCCGGAGTCGGCGAAGACATGGTCCGTTTGTCGATTGGCATTGAACATATCGATGACATTATGGCCGACCTCGTTCAGGCGTTGGAAGCCAGCAAGGCGTAAGCGGGCCAATTGCCGAATAGCTATCCAGCTATTCGGCGAAGCCGTCTTGTTTACAGCTTGCCCAAAAGCCCCGACAAAGACCCCATTAACGCGGCGGTATCCAACCCCCCGTCCGTGCTGACCCGGCCATCGGGCGTGGCGTTATCGACGAGCCCGGGCAACAAAGCGCTTAAATTGCTAAGTACCGAGCTGTTGTCCATGCCTGAGTTTTGTGCAATTTCCCTGACGCCGGAGTCGCCCAGGACGGACTGAAGCTGGTCGCCGGAAATAGGCAGGTTTTGCCCGGTTCCGATCCAGCTGGCGATTACATCGCTTAAACCACCTTGTTGAAACTTTTCAATCAGCCCGGACAAGCCGCCCGGATAGTTGTTAACGTACTGAATTAGCGCCGGCAGTAATGAGGCCTGCCCCTGCGCCTGTGAACTTCCGCCGCCCACGGCTGAAATGACTGAATCCAAGAGTCCCATATAAATCTCGCTTGTAAAGTTATATTTGTTTCATACGATTTTTTCGCAACTGGTGGCTTGACACATCGAACATTGCACATAAATGCCACTCAGTTCAGGTATA
>DATCVA010000238.1:0-13505 GCA_036567205.1 Eoetvoesiella sp.
TGGTTTAGCTTCGTTATTATCAATTTTCTGCGTGCATCGATTTTTGCGCGTCGCTGAATCGACGCACCAATTCGTCGCCATGCTGTTTTATATGGCGTTTAAGGAGAGATTGTGCGCCTTGTACGTCTTTATTTTCACACGCCTCCAGAATTTGCCGGTGTTCGTGCAAGACTTCTCCCCATTCATTGGTGTTGCGGGCTCCTGATTCAGGCGTGGGGGACAGCAGCGCAGGCGCAACAATATTTAAGCGCATTCGTAAATGCCGGGCGAAAAGAAGATTAAGGTTCTCGATGGTATCTAAAAGTCTTGATCTGCCGCAGGCCGCATACAGCGAGCGATGAAATGCCCAATTGAGGTCTCCCCAGCGTGTTTCGAACTCTGTCTTTGTCTCGTCTGTGCCAGAGGCCGCCCGGTTCATGCTTGCCTGCGCTTTATCCAGAATACTTGATGCAGCAGCTAATTCATCCAGAGTTAAACGATCTATCGCAAAGCCTAACGCAAGTGGCTCCAAGGCCAGCCTCATTTCAAGAATCTCTTGAAAGTCGTCGGCATTCAATGACGTAACAACCGTACCGCGACGAGGCCTTGTTTCAACAAGCCCATCCATTTCCAGTTTCAATAGCGCTTCGCGGATGGGTACCCTGCTAACGCCAAACTGGGCTGCTAAATCGGCCTGTCGCAATACTTCGCCGTCTGCCAGTGCGCCGGCCAGAATAGCTTGGCGCAAGCCATCTGCAATGGCATCTGCAAGTGTTTGCGAACTTCGTGTTGATTGTTGAATGTATCCGCTTATATCCATAACTGCTTTATAACTTAAATTGAATTGCGTCGGTAGATGATACATGTTGACGAGCAGTTAGGTTTCCGCTACATTCGCTAAAAATGTATACAATCGATCATCGGCAATATTTAGAGGAAAAATAAAAATGAATAAAACGAAAATCACGGTTGCGGTCGTACAGGCAGCCCCGGTTGCTTTCGATTTGCCGAAAACGCTCGACAAAGTTGCAGATAAAACCGCAGAAGCGGCTTCTCGCGGAGCACAGCTGGTGCTTTTTCCAGAGGCCTTCGTTGGAGCTTATCCGCGCGGCTTGTCCTTCGGCGCAACAATTGGCAATAGAAGCGCCGATGGTCGCGATCAATACCGAACATATTGGGAAAACGCTATCGAAATACCCGGAGAGGCAAGCCGGCAACTGGGGCAGATTGCCGCCCAGAACGAGGTATACCTTGTCATGGGAGTGATCGAGCGGGACGGTGGAACCCTTTATTGCACCGTGGTGTTTTTTGGCCCCGATGGCGGCTATATGGGAAAACATCGCAAGTTAATGCCTACCGGCTCGGAACGGTTGGTTTGGGGGTATGGCGACGGTTCTACTATGCCGGTTTTTGACACGCCATTGGGAAAGATGGGCGCGGTAATTTGCTGGGAGAACTATATGCCGCTTATGCGGGCGGCCCATTATGCAAAAGGTGTGCAGATCTATCTTGCTCCGACCGCCGACGGTCGTGAAACCTGGCTGTCCACTGTCCGGCATATTGCGATGGAAGGCCGCTGTTTCGTATTGTCATGCAATCAATTTGCACGCCGTAGCGATTATCCCGATGAATATCCAACCGATTTTGGCGATGAACCCGATACAGTGATGTCGCGAGGAGGCAGTTGCATTATTAGTCCATTAGGCGAAATTCTTGCCGGGCCGGATTACGAAAGTGAGTCGATTTTGGTTGCGCAACTTGATCTGGACGATATCGCCAGGGGGCAATTCGATTTCGATGTAGTCGGCCATTATGCACGCCCTGACGTTTTCACGTTACTCGTCAATGAACGGCCTGCTTCGCCTGTTGTTTTCCAGGGAGGCACGCTGCCGCTGCCGGGCATTGCTACAGAAAAACCTTCTTGAATCTCTTCCTTGTAAATACAACCAATACGTACAAAAGGACTCAACTCATGAAAATACTGATTCTTGGCGCTGGTGGCATTGGCGGCTTATTTGGCGGGCGCTTAGCCGAAGCAGGGGCGGACGTTACTTTCGTTGTGCGCGAGAAGCGCAAGGCGCAGCTTGTCGAGCAAGGCCTTAGGATCGAAAGTCCTTTTGGCGATGCGACCCTGCATGTAAATGCAAAGTTACAGTCGGAGCTCGAGCCTGGTTATGATTTGGTGTTGCTAACCTGCAAGGCCTACGATCTGCCATTGGCGATTGAGACAATTCGTCCGGCAATGTCGCCAACAACCGCAGTATTGCCACTTTTGAATGGTTTGGCTCATATTGAGTTATTGAACAAAGAATTCGGCGCCCATAATGTAATTCCGGGCAGTGCCCGTATTCAACTTACGCTTACGGCCGACGGCATAGTCAAGCAGCTCAATGATTGGCAGACCATTACTTTCGGTGAGCAGGACGGGAGCAGTTCGGCGCGAGTTACCGCGTTTAAAGCCTTATTCGACAAGACTTCGATCGAGGCAAAAGTGTCGACAAATATCATGCGTGAACTATGGATGAAAATTGTGCATTTGTCGACGGTGGCTGGTATGACTTGCCTGATGAGAGCCAATCTGGGCGAAATTATCCGCACCCCTGAAGGAAGCGTATTGCTGAAAAGCTTTTTGCAGGCCAACGCCGATATTGCTGCTCATGCGGGATATCAGCCCGACGATATATTTATGCGCAATTATCACGATCTGTTTTCTCAGCGCGACTCTCTCTACGAAGCATCAATGGCGCGCGATCTCGAGAAAGGAGGTCTGATCGAGTCCGAGCAGATTCTTGGTTTTATGCTGAAAAAATGCAGGGAAGCAGGCTTGTCAGACACCCTTCATGTGGCGGCCTATACCCACGTAAAGGCCTACGAGGAACGTCGCTCTGCTGGCAGGCTTTCATAGTTCTACGGCCGTGGTCCTGACTTGCTTTCTATAGAGCAGTCTCAGCTTGTCAATATTGGGATTCAGCATCTTGTGCTGTGCACTGAGACTTAGCCAGGTTGGAGATGAGCGGCCTTTTGTCCCCTTGCTACCTACTTTAGGAATTGTTTATGACAAAGATCAAAATAGCTGTGATCCCCGGCGATGGAATCGGTAAGGAGGTAATGCCTGAAGGAGTTCGTGTTTTGGAGGCGGCGGGTCGACGCTTTGGTTTTGAGTTTGAATGGGATTATTTCCCATGGAGTTGTGAGTATTACGCTACGCATGGGCATATGATGCCTGACGATGGGCTGCAACAGATTCGCCACCATGATGCAATTTATCTGGGCGCAGTAGGCTTTCCCGGGGTGCCTGATCATGTTTCGCTATGGGGGCTGCTTATTCCAATTCGCCGGAAGTTCCAGCAGTATGCGAATGTACGGCCGGTACGTCTTATGCCGGGAATAAAATCGCCACTTGCCGACTGCAAAGTCGGCGATATTGATTTCATGGTGGTTCGTGAAAACACCGAGGGTGAGTACTCATCAGTCGGAGAGCGAAGATACGAAGGAACCGATGCCGAGGAGGCCGTTCAACAAAGTACATTTACACGTCGCGGGGTCGATAGAATTCTTCGCTATGCTTTTGAAATGGCGCAGAGCCGTCCAAAGAAGCACCTGACTTCAGCAACAAAATCAAACGGTATTTCGATCACCATGCCGTACTGGGATGAGCGCGTTGCCGCTATGGCCGAGCAGTATCCCGATGTAAAAGTCGATCAGTATCACATCGATATACTTACCGCCCACTTTGTCTTGAATCCGCAGCGCTTCGATGTTGTTGTCGGATCCAATTTATTTGGCGATATCTTGTCAGACCTAGGGCCCGCCATTGCGGGAACTATTGGTATTGCTCCGTCAGCGAACCTGAACCCGGAGCGAACTTTCCCATCAATGTTCGAGCCGGTTCACGGCTCGGCACCCGACATCTATGGCCAGGGCATAGCAAACCCGATCGGCCAGATCTGGTCGGGTGCCATGCTGCTTGATCATTTAGGTTACCGCGAGGCCGGCGCGGTAGTTGTCCAGGCTATCGAAAAGGTGCTGCTCAATGGGCCAAGAACCCGGGATATTGGTGGCGTGTCGGCCACAAGTGATGTTGGAAAGGCGATAGCCGACGCTGTTAGCAGCGCACAGTAAGTTTAATTCCTGATGTCGGAGGATATGGGATTAAAGCGGTGAATGGCCGCGTTATGAATAGCGGCCCTTAATCAACACTTAAAACGAAACCCGTGAAAGGAAGAACCATGAACAAAATACTTAGAAACTGGTGTGGCGCGGTCGTACTTGCTTTGTGTGGTGTTACAGGAGCCTCGGCTGCTGTAGGATCGTATCCTACCAAAACCATTACGCTTATTGTTCCATTCGCCCCTGGAGGGCCTGCGGATGTAATGGGGCGGATGGTTGCGAAAATTCTGGCTGACACACTGGGGCAATCGGTGGTGGTGGTAAATAAGGCCGGCGCAGGCGGAAATATTGGAACCGACGCCATAGCAAAGTCTGATCCTGACGGATATACCTTGGGGATCAGTTTGATTAGCAGTCTTGCTATTGCTCCCAGTCTTTATACCAAACTGCCCTATGTGGTCGATAAGGATATTGCGCCAATTACTATGGTTGGCATTGCAACGCCTGCCATTCTGGCGCACCCTTCCGCACCGTTCAATACCTTCGACGAAATGATCCGCTATGCAAAGGCCAATCCAGGGAAGCTGAATTATTCTACGCCCGGTGTTGGAACGGCCCCGCATCTCGCGGCAGAGTACCTCAGCTCCTTGGCGAAAATCGAGCTCGTCCATGTGCCTTATAAAGGTACGGCGCCTGCCTCGCAGGATTTGTTGGCGGGTGTTATTCCGGTGGGTTTCGAAAGCTCTTTGGTGACGGCTTCAAAGTTTGTCGATAACGGCAGGCTTAAAGCTATTGCTGTAATGACCAAGGAAAGGTCGGACTTGCTGCCATCTGTGCCTACCATTTCCGAACTGGGCTATCCTGGTTTTGACGCCGCAAACTGGTTTTGTCTGGTTGCTCCTGCGAACACGCCCCCAGAGGTAATCAAGAAGCTGAACAATATTACGGCAGCCGGGCTAAACAACCCTGACGTTATTGCGAAATTCGCTGCTATTGGGGTGGTTGCGCAATCGATGTCACCACAGGAGTTAGCCGCTTATATCGATAAGGAAACCGTCCATTGGCGCAAAATTATCGTTGCAAATAATATTAAGGCTGAATAAAACAACGCAATTCGTTGTCGCTGTTTTGCTTGAAGCTATCATGGCACGCATAACGGCATGTGGCTTTATGGGATTAGCCTCATAAAACCTTATAGGTGGATTATCGTGAAAATGGCCCGGTCAGCCGGGCCATTTTGCTAGGTGTTTCAGTCGGTTTTATGCCGCTGATTTGACGGTGCCGTCAATGTCGTCGGCGTGTGCATTTTGCAGTTTTGGCTGAAAGACGCCAATCACTACCTGCCATGCGATAGCCATCGCACCCACAATGAACACAACGTCGCCAAATGTACGAACCCAACGCAGTGTTTCAAGAAAACCTTGTTGCATGAACTCTTCGCCACGCGCATACCACATGCCGTGGCTGACACTGGCTTCAAACTGGAACAGGCCAACCGGCAGCAGGCTGGTGACTATCATCAGGACCAGTCCGGCATTCAGCCACCAGAATCCTGTGCCGAGCAATTTGTCGTTAAATTGCAGGGCCGGCCGGATATAGCGTAATACGAGCAGCACAAAGCCTATCGACAGGAATCCATAAACACCGAACAGCGCTGCATGAGAATGTACCGCCGTGGTGTTAAGACCCTGCAGATAGAACAGTGCAATAGGGGTATTGATCATGAATCCAAAAACGCCGGCCCCCAGCATGTTCCAGAACGCTACAGCGACGAAACACATTAAAGGCCATTTAACGGCTTGCATCCACGGGGCGCGTTCTTTAAGGCGCCAGTGATCCCATGCTTCGTATCCCAGCAAAATCAAAGGCACTACTTCAAGCGCGCTGAACGCGGCGCCAATGGCCATAATAGGAGTGGTCGTGCCTGAAAAATAAATATGGTGGAATGTGCCGGGCACGCCGCCCACCATGAATAGTGAAGCTGCCGCCAGACTTGCCGAGGTTGCCATGCGCTTGGATACCAGGCCCATGCTGGAGAACACGAATGCCAGGGCCGTTGTTGCGAAGACTTCGAAAATGCCTTCTACCCAAAGGTGTACGACCCACCAGCGCCAGTATTCCATGATCGTAATATGTGTGCGTTCGCCATAGAACAGACCTGCGCCATAGAACAGGCCGATGGCGATGGTCGAGCTGCACAGCAGGGCCTTCAGGTTTTTGTCGCCGCCGCGTTTCAGCGCAGGCACAAAGGCGCGCAGCATCAGGCCCAGCCAGAAGAGCACCCCGATAAACAGGGCGATTTGCCAAAGCCGGCCAAGATCAAGATATTCGTATCCCTGGTGACCCAGCCAAAAATTCAGTTCCGCCGGCATGATTTGCTTGATCGCCAGGAAATTGCCGATTAGCGAGCCAGCAACTACAACAATCAGTGCGCAGAAAAGTATATTGACCCCCAGTTTTTGATACTTGGGGTCTTGCCCGCCATTGATAACCGGAGCCAGAAACAGGCCGACACTTAAAAAGGCTGTGGCAATCCAGAATATGGCAAGTTGAAGGTGCCAGGTCCGTGTTAAAGCGTATGGAAACCATTGCGACACGTCAATGCCATAGAAATGCTGCCCTTCGATGGTGTAGTGAGCCGTAAATCCACCCAGTAAGACCTGAGCGATAAAAAGAGCCATGACGACGAACAGATATTTGCCCAGCGCCTTTTGCGATGGGGTGAGTTTTGTCAGTGTTAGCGGATCATGCTGGGGCGAAACTGGGTCTGCCTCGTGTTTGCGTAGAAATGCCCAGCCCAGAACCAGGAATCCAACACCCGCGATCAGGATAATGACGCAGGCCAGGGACCAGAGTACGTTTTCGGTCGTAGGATGGTTGCCAATAAGCGGCTCCGGCGGCCAATTGTTGGTATACGTGGCAATGGTTCCAGGTCGTTCTGTTGCTGCGGCCCAAGCCGTCCAAAAGAAAAAGTTGGTCAGGTCATTGCGCCGCTTTGCATCGGGAAGGGTGTCTTCCTTCATGGCATAGTTGTCGCGAGTTTGTTGTAACTCGGGCGCTGCGCCATAAAGCCTGTTGTAGTAATCGGCAGTCTGGGCGATGGCCTTGGCTCGCCGCTCCGAGACGGTTGCAATGCCGGTATTGGCATTGAACGTGTTGTTGCGATATTCCTTTTTTAACTCATAGGCCAGCGCAGCCTGGGTATCGCCGTCTAGTTGCGAGTAGTTGGCTTTGCCGTATTTTTCCTGGGCCGCCAAATCCAGCCAGGCAAGCAGTTCGCGGTGCAGCCAATCCGCTGTCCAGTCAGGCGCCTGGTAAGCGCCATGCCCCCAGATGGAACCTATTTGCATGCCGCCAGTGCTTTGCCAGGCGGTTTGACCGTCAAGAATGCCTTCTTTGGTCATCAAGACTTGGTTCGAGGGCGTGACAATCTGGTTTGGTATCGGCGGGGCGTTTTTATATATTTCCACCCCTGAAAACCCCAGGATTGCGAAGGTGACAATAAGAATGGATATTAATGTCCACCACAGCTTGCGGTACTCGGCCATATTCCCCTCCTGAGGATTAAGTCGCAATTTTTATTCAAGTTTCAACATAAATCTTTTGGATCTTAGTCTAGTTCGTTTATCCGGCTTTTGTTATTTCTCAAACAAATTGATTATTGTGACTTTCAAGGAATTAGGCATTGCCGGCCAGGTTGACGGTAAAACACCTTAATCCTAAGTACCGATGAACGTGGGCAAAGCGCTGCACCATCGATTTTGAGTAAACTAGCCAACCATTTTCTTTAATGACAGGTCCTGCCGCATCCCATGTCTTCTTCATACGAAATTCGTCCTGAACAATCAATAGAACTGTTGAAGGCGCTGCATATCCTTACGCGTGACGGCAAGATGAACCAGGACAGCCGACGCAAGCTAAAACAGGTTTACCATTTGTTCCAGTTTATTGAGCCGCTGCTCAAGGATTTGAAGCAGGGTCGCGAAGGCATCACCCTGGTCGATCATGGCGCCGGCAAGTCTTACCTGGGGTTCATTCTGTACGATCTGTTCTTCAAGCAGTTAAAAGACAAGTCTCATTTATATGGCATTGAAACCCGCGAGGAACTCGTCAAGAGTGCTGCCGAGCTGGCTCAGAGGCTTGGGTTTCCAGGCATGTCCTTCCTGAACTTGTCGGTGGCCGATTCCATTACATCCGATCAGTTGCCGGCCCGGGTAGACATGGTTACGGCGCTGCATGCTTGCAATACCGCTACTGACGACGCCATACGGTTCGCACTGCACAAGCAAGCCAAGTACATCGTTGTCGTCCCCTGCTGTCAGGCTGAAGTGGCAAGCGTGCTGCGTAGCAAAAAGGCTATGTCCCTAGGCGCCGGGGCTTTGGCGGAGATGTGGCGCCATCCGTTGCATACGCGCGAATTTGGGAGCCAAGCTACCAATGTGCTGCGCAGCCTGCAACTGGAAGCCCATGGTTACCAAGTTACGGTAACCGAACTGGTGGGCTGGGAGCACTCGATGAAAAATGAATTGATCATCGCCTCGTATAAAAATTTGCCTCGTCGCAAAGCCACTGAAAGGTTGGAGAATTTGTTGAAAATGCTGGGGCTTGAAGAAATGCGCGACCGCTTTTTTGCGCCAGAAGCCTAGTTTTCAAGTGGCGCGGTAAAAGCGCCACCGATGACTGAAACTGAGTTCTGGCTCCAAGATCTCGTGGAGGTTTTCATTACCCTTCACCACAAGGTTCGGCAAAAAGTGTCGATGGAAATGAAAACGGGCCAATCGCTTGTAACGATTGGCCCGTTTGTATCTGGTTGCGGGGGCAGGATTTGAACCTACGACCTTCGGGTTATGAGCCCGACGAGCTGCCAGACTGCTCCACCCCGCGTCTGAGGGATAAGAGTTTACCCTAGATCCGGAATTATTGCTTGGCGGCTTGATAGCCAAGCCTTTAATCGAAGGGCGGCGGTCCGGGCTGCAGTGCCAGTGTCAGCAGTTCAATAGCAGCTACCCGCCGCAACCGCCGCAACACGCACCGTCTTCCCCATGGACAGGTTTGGCGATGTGGTAACCGGCTTCTTCCACGGCCACTTTCAAGCGAGGCACTGAAACCAGATTCTCGTCGAACGATACTGTCGCTTTGCTGCCGCCGAACGAGACGTTTGCATCGCTTACGCCTTTCACTGCCATGAGTGTCCGGGTGATTATGTTTGCACACTGTTCGTTCTTCAGACCAGTCAGCTTTAGAATTCCTATTTGCATTGCTTTTCCTTTGGTTCAGTCGGCAAAAATAGAAGGGGATGGGCCGCTTTTTCTTTAAAGGTGTATATTATAGTTATCTTTCTGGCGTGGCAAATTGTTAAAGGATTTCCCTGCTGGGTCTTCAATGGAGGCTACTGATATGGTGTTGAAATTCAAGATTGGCGATCATGTGCGCTGGAACTCGGAAGCGGGCCATGTCACCGGAAGGATTATCGAGGTCCACACGCACGACATGAATTACAAGGGTTACACGCGTCATGCCACCGCTGACGAACCGCAATACGCTATTAAGAGCGATAAAACTGAACATATTGCGATGCATAAAGCGTCGGCGCTGCACAAGATCGACTAAACGATGTCATCTCCTGTAAATACTGAAAACCGCCAGGCAAGCACTGTCGCCGAGCCGGGAGGCACCACAATTTGGACAGTCGGCCATTCAACCCGGCCGCTTGATGCGTTTCTTGCTTTACTGATCGAATACGGTATTGAGGCCATCGCCGATGTGCGCAGCTTTCCGGGTTCGCGTAAGTACCCGCAGTATGGCAAAGAAAAGCTGGCAGCGACACTGTCGGACTATGGCATTGGGTATGCGTGGCATCCGCTTCTGGGCGGGCGGCGACGAGTTAACCCCAGCTCGCCCAATACCGCATGGCGCAATGCGTCGTTTCGATCGTATGCCGATTACATGTCGACGTCTGAGTTTTCCCAGGGACTGGAAGGGCTTATCGACGCGGCTGGCAGGGCGCGTACCGCATTGATGTGTGCCGAGGCGGTCTGGTGGCGTTGCCACCGTTCCATGGTGTCTGACGCACTGTGTGTGCGTGGCATTCGGGTCGTACATATTATGGATGTTAAACATAGCGCCGTACATCCGATGACCTCGCCGGCGCGCATCGTGAAGGGTCGGCTGACTTATGTGCAGCCTTAAATGCGGTATAGGATTTACCGGGGTTGCCAGGCACATTGTTGTACTTATGATGTAATTTTTGCCGTTATGGCTTTGCTTGAGTAAGGGATATCCCGAGGAATGGTGTGTCTTTCTTGACCCGTCAGTAGGTGGGTTCTACGATGGACTTAGCGCTTGCCGGAATTCAGGCGAAGATTTATGTAGGTTATCGTCTTGTTGAACGGTTGTGATTGTCGTTGCATGAATGTCTCCTCTTATAAATAATAAAAGGTGCCGCACATGATTGATCAAGCTTCCGGTAGTTCGCCAACGGGCATTGCCCCCGAAATTTCCAGCCGTTATCTTCCTGCTGTTACGTACAAAGATCTTCCCGAGCCATTACCTCTGAAAAAAGTCATCGGGCCCAGCGTGCTATTGCTGGCTGGTTCTATTGGCTCCGGGGAATTTGTGCTTTGGCCTTATATCTCAACCCAGACGGGACTGGCGCTTGTCTGGCTCGCCACGATCGGGATTCTGACCCAGTATTATCTTAATATGGAGATTACCCGATACACCCTTGCCACGGGCGAGACGGCGGTGACGGGGTTTACACGCCTCTGGAAACACTGGAACTGGTTGTTCATTATTATGGCGGTTGTGCCCTGGATGTGGCCGGGCTGGGCAACGGGTAGTTCAACCGCGCTGACGTACGCCTTTGGATTGTCGGCCGATGCGGTTGTGCCGATCACGATTGCGTCCTTGATTCTTATAGGCATCGTACTGACGGTTTCTCCGGTGGTGTATCGCACCGTCGAGAAAATACAGTTCTTTCTGGTGGCGCTCATTCTGTTGTTCATGCTGTATATGGTTTTTGGCTTGTTGAACGGCGACAGTTGGCGGGCGCTGCTTGGCGGCTTCACAACAGAAATTCCAAATATTCCCAAAGCCATTGGCACTATTCCCACAGCCTTGCTGCTGGGCGCCATTGCTTTTGCCGGCGCGGGTGGGGTCATGAATCTGGCGCAATCGAACTGGGTGCGCGACAAGGGCTTGGGCATGGGGGCACACCTTCCCAAGATTGTTTCGCCCATCACCGGTCAAGAGGCCACCCAGGCGTCTATTGGCTACTTCTTTCCACAAAACGAAGCTAACCTGGCCCGCTGGAAGGGTTGGTGGAAGGTTGCCGACCGCGAACAGTTTTTGACCTTCTTCGTTCTTGGACTGTTGGCCATTCTATTGTTCATGATGCTTGCCTTTACCTATGTCGGAGTCGGCAGCACAGCGCAGAACTTTGATTTTGTGCGCTTATTGGGTGAAACCTTAAGCAGCAAGGTTGCAAGCTGGGTGGGTCCCGCGTTCTGGATGACCGGGGTGGTGGTGCTGTTGTCCACCAACTTGACGGTGCTGGACATGATAGGGCGCATTGTTGCCGATATTCTTAAAAGTAACTGGTTGCGCGACAGCACGAAATGGACCGAAAGCCGTCTTTACTTTGCCGTCGTCTGGTTGATGGTTATTTTCGGGTCGGTCATTTTACTGGCTGGCGTTAATCAGCCACTGGTGCTACTGGTAATTGCCTCGGCGCTTAATGGTCTGGTGATGTTTGTATATTCAGTACTGCTGATCAAGCTCAATCGCGGCATGCTTCCCAGGATATTGGGCCTTCGTGGGTTTCGTTTTGCAGCCGTTATTTGGGCCGTGGTCTTCTATGGCGGCTTTTCCATCTATTTGATCATTTCTCAATTTGGCAAGCTCTTTTAACACTGGCCGAACGCTGCGGGGCTACTGAAAAAGCCTGACTGGGTTGGTTTTTGTACCCTATATCCAACGCCGGACCTTGGCTTCATAGGAAGCAAAGGCAGCGCCGAACTTGTCGCGCAGTAGCCGCTCTTCAGGCTGAATTTGAAAGCGGTTGATGTACGGTACAAATATAAAAGCACAGATCAGCGCCAGCGCGTTGCCAAGCCACAGCCCCCAGCCTATCAGTACAAGCAATACCCCCAAATACATGGGATTGCGAGTCAGGCTGTAGATACCCGATGTGACTAGCACCGATGCGTCGGCGGGTTTTCTGGGATCGGATGTGGTCCGTGTGCGTTTGAATGTGATGACGCCTGCCACACTGATACCGAGGCCCAGCAGAACAAAAACGACGGCTCCGGTCAAACTGCTGATTGAAGAAAACGTAAGGGTCGGAAAAAGAAAAGACAGTATCCACATGATCAGACCTGTCGCCAGCATGACGACGGGGGGCGGAATGGTTAATTCAAGTTGCTTCATGTGGGCTATTCTCCGGGTGTGCCTGCTTCAGCTAATCGTAGCTCTGCCCGGTGTTGGGCCATCCACCACAATGCGAACGCTACCAGCGCCAGCGGCGCCAGTGAACCCAGGTTGATCCAGGTCCATCCTTGCGTAGTAATGAGCACGCCGGACGCGAAGGAGCTGATCGCGACACTGGTAAACACGCAAAAATCCATGGCGCCCTGTGTTTTGTTTTTTTCGTCCGGATGATAGGCCTCGGTTAATAAGGTGCTGCCACCGATGTACAGAAAATTCCAGCCCACACCCAGTGCCAATAGTGCAAGGGTGAAGTGCATCAAGGCCACGCCAGTCAGTGCAACGGCGACACAGATCGCCATCAACACCACGCCGGTGGCCATCACGGGCAATACACCGAAACGCTTGATTAAATGCCCCGTGAAAAAGCTGGGTACAAACATACCCAGCACATGCAGTTCAAGCACAATGGCGATATTGCCGAAGGGATGTTCAAACATCTGCATCGCCAGCGGCGTTGCCGCCATCAGCAAATTCATCACTGCATAGCCAAGTGACGCTCCTGCCACGGCCACAAAAAACACGGGCTGGCGCACGATGCTTGCCAGTGGCCGGCCGCTGCTGGCTCCGGGTACAGGCGCCAGGTGACGCGGAAAATCAATAAAGGTCATGATCAGCAGCGACAGCAAGGCCACCACAATCAAGGCCAGATACGCGCCAACAAATGGCGTTGGAAACAAATCACGCGTCACATTTGCCAAGTTTGGACCTACTACGGCGCCCACAATGCCACCGGCCAATACCAGCGAAATGGCCTTTTCCTTGTAACTTGGCGCGGCTAGCTCTGGAGCCGCAAAGCGGTACAGCGAGGCATTGGCGCTGTAGTAACCGGCGACAAAGGTGGCGGTGAACAGCAGCCAGAATTGCTGTGACGCTGCCGCCCAGGCGCAGATCCCGGCTGAAACCGCGGCAACCAGCAATCCGATCTGGAA
>DATCVA010000239.1:0-2404 GCA_036567205.1 Eoetvoesiella sp.
TTTTCAAGCCCAAATCCCGGCTCTGCCATAAAAAACCGCCTGGAAACTTCCATGGCGGCGCAATACTGAATGGAGGAGCACCCTCGGCTGGATCAAGCCGGACTGGGCTCTGTCATAACGGGTAAGGCGGGACTCTTCGCCGGACGGCGCGTTTTCCCGGCCGTAAGACCGGCAACGAATTCTTTGTCCAGAAGCGCCTTGGCCGAACCTGCCGCCTTTGTGCTGGCGGCGGCATGCGCACGGGTTTTACCGGCCCGTGGCGGTGGGCGGCAAATGGCGCATACAAAGCCCTTTTGTGGATCGTGAGCGTGCGCAACGAAGCCGCCCTTGCATCGCTCGCAATAGGACAACTGCACCATGTTGCTATCGAAAAACCGGATAAGCATCCACGCACGGGTGAAACTGAGCACGGGCTCACCAAAGGGTTCATCCGCCCTGCCGGTTGAAGCCTGTTCCAGGTAAAGCCGATAGGCTTCCACCAAGGCCTGCGATTTCTTTGCGGGGCTGCGGGTATCCATGAACTGATAGATGCTGTGGAATACGCTTGAATGAATATTGGGCAGCCACGTCATGAACCAGTCGACCGAAAACGGCAACATGCCTTTCGGCGGCGAACAACCTTTCACTTCGCGATAGAGACGCGCCAGGCGATCATAGCTAAGGCTGGTCTCGGCCTGCAGCACCTGCAGACGGGCGCCCAGCCTGATCATTTCCGAAGCCAACATTATTTCGCTGGCTTCCTTGGCTACACTTTTGCTTGCCATGAGTATGTCTTCTGATTGGAATGATTAGGCGGGCTGGCCGGCGGAACGCTGGGCAAGCAGTATGGTGGAGTGAGCTTGTTGCAGCACCCCGCCAAGCACGTCTTGCGTCAACGACGACAAAAGGTCGTAGTCGTTGAGGCGGAAACCGCAAATCAGTGAACTGGATGCGGCCAGCTTTACCAACTGAGCCGGGGACAATCTAAGCACGATATCGGCCACATCGGTATTAAAACCCAGGCGAAACATGCCGGCCGAAAAATTTTCCCTCAAAAGACGTTGTGCCAACATCAAGTACGACAAATTAACTTCATGAATATCACGCAACGACGAATTTTCCGACACGGGCATTACGAACTCCTGGCTTTAGGGCCACTGTTTACATGAAACGATGGTTTACTTACTTATTCATGCCGTTTACGAATAAACCGCAAGGAAATAGTATCAAAAAACGACAAGGATTTACATTATGCAGGTCAAACTTTACAAAAATTGGTCGTACTTTACACGATTACTTACAGAACTGTATCTTAACGGCACATTTCAAGCATGGTCTATACGCAATAGCGCATTGTGCGTAAGCCTTTTTCCTAGAATAATGCAACGATGACGATCGCCACTCGCCCTCTTGCGCCTTTATTCCTGGCTGTGACAATGGCAGCGCTGCTCTTGTCGGCCTGCTCAGGCCCGCAGCTACAACGGACTCAGCATTTCCCCCGCGCAACAATTAAGGTAAACCCGGAACAACGTAACGAAGTGGTGCTTACCGCTATGGCCTTGCTGGACTCCCGGTACAAATATGGCGGTTCAGTGCCGGCTCAGGGTTTCGACTGCAGCGGCCTGGTGGCCTATGTATTCAACAATGCGGCAAACCAGACGCTACCGCATAACACTGCGGAAATCGCCAGCCTTAGCCGGCCGATATCCAGGAAACACCTCAAAGCCGGCGACTTCGTGTTCTTCAACACGCTGAACAGGCCTTTTTCGCATATGGGCATCTATATAGGCGACGATAATTTCATTAACGCGCCCTCCACCGGAGGCCGCGTACGTATCGACTCGCTCAGCAATCCCTATTTCGCCAAACGTTTCGAGTCAGCCCGCACTGTGTTTGGCGGTTAGCGTCATGGCAATGCTTCAGGATGGCAAGCGCAGGTATTGCTCGGTAAGCTGAAGGAACGCGTCCAGTTGCGGGTCGACGCCGGTCTCCTCTTGCATCAGGGCAGCCACGGCCGGTGCAAGGGTGGCGGCCAATCTTGCATCCAGAAACAGCATGCGTGAGCGCCGCGCCAATACGTCTTCAACTGTGCGGGCGTATTCATAGCGCACAGCGAAGCGCACCATTGCAGCGCTGAGCCCGGGAGCCAGTTGCGTTTCAGCACCCGGCAATGCCTGGACGCATGGCGCCTCGGTACCGTACGCATCCAGCCCGGGGACAGCGGCCATCGACGTGCGGCCCTGGCCGTTTCTTTGTGCGCCCAGCAGCAGAAAGTCGCTGGTTTCGGAAGGCGGCAGGCGCGGCAGCAAGGCACTTTCGACACATTTCTCCAGGACGTCCTCGGCCATTGCACGATAGGTGGTCCACTTCCCGCCTGTAACGGTTACCAAGCCGCTGGGACTGACCAGCACGGTATGTTCGCGGC
>DATCVA010000240.1:0-12679 GCA_036567205.1 Eoetvoesiella sp.
GCCAGAGTTGGAGCATTAGAGACACGCGTCAGGCTGTTATTGAACGTGGGCACCTCAATCAGGCCGGAACCGGCAGCATCGACACGCGCGATAAAGGCAGCGTTGTTGGTGAGCGCGCCGACCACGACGTTTCCTGCAGCGTTGACGCCAGTTGCCTGAGCCGTACCGGCGTCGGTGACCGTGACGCCATTGGCGGCCAGCCACTCCTCCACTGACTGCATACCGGTGGCTTGGGTCCAGCGAAAGCCGCGCATCGCGTTGCCTGCCGCGCCGTCAGTCGCAGTTCCCACCACCACATCGCCAGCTGCATTTACGCCCCTGGCATCTGATACATCGCCGCTATTAAGTGTGCCCAGACTCTCCATGCCGGCGGCCTGGGTCCAGCGAAAGCCGCGCATCGCGTTGCCTGCCGCGCCGTCAGCCGCAGTTCCCACTACCACATCGCCAGCTGCATTTACGCTGCGGGCAAATGAGTCATTGCCGCCATTCAGTGTCCCAAGGCTTTCCATGCCGGTGGTCTGGGTCCAACGAAAGCCGCGCATCGCGTTGCTCGCCGCGCCGTCAGCCGCAGTTCCCACCACCACATCACCAGTCGCATTTATGCCCCCAGCATCTGATACATCGCCGCCATTAAGTGTGCCCAGACTCTCCATGCCGGCGGCTTGGGTCCAACGAAAGGCGCGCATCGCGTTGCCCGCCGCGCCGTCAGTCGCAGTTCCCACCACGACATCGCCGACCGCATTCACGCCGCTGGCAAATGAGTCATTGCCGCTATTCAGTGTTCCAAGGCTCACCATGCCGGTTGCCTGCGTCCAACGAAAGGCGCGGGGACCGCCCTGAATACTGTCCCACACACGCCCCACCACCACATCGCCGAGGGCATTCACGCCGCTGGCAGCGGAATAAACGTCGCCAATATTGAGTGTGCCCAAGCTCTGCATGCCGGTGGCCTGGGTCCAACGAAAGGCACGCTGAGCGTCGCCTGCCGTGCCATCAGTGGCATATCCCACCACGACATCGCCGACCGCGTTGATGCTGGCGGCGAACGAAAGGGAGCTACCATTGAGTCCTCCAATATCAAGGAGTTCGTTTGCCTGGGCGGGCAAGGCGCACAATGACCACGGCAGAATGCACAGCAGTGGCAAGGCTATGCGTAGGGAGGGACTGGTTTTCATTTTTTTCCTGTTGTTTCGGCTCATGCTAAGGTCAGAAGGCTGGTATTGGTGTGCACCTCCCGATCTGAAGTGCCGCCGAGTATAAGAGTTTGTTTACAATTGAAACTGAGCAAATCTGAGCGCCGTTTATCCGGTCCACTACTATCTTTACTTGATGGCGAGAGTGCTCTGTTTCGCCTTACCCCTATAGGAGATCCACATGTCTGACCCGCACTATCCCGACCTGATGGCGTTGGTTCTGGATGCCGTCTGCGTCGTAAGCGAGTCGGGTACCTTTCTTACTGTTACTGGCGCCTGTGAACGGATTTTTGGCTATGCGCCCCAAGAGCTCGTCGGGCGGCAAATGATGGATTTTGTCTACGAGCCTGATCGGGTAGCAACGTTGGGAGCCGTCGGCCGGCTCATGAAGGGCTCGCTGCAGTACGATTTCGAGAACCGTTACGTGCGCAAGGATGGCCGGGTGATTCGAATTATGTGGTCTGCACGCTGGTATCCAGACAAAAAAGTACGAGTTGCAGTTGCCCGGGATGTCACCTCTCGGAAAATTCAGCCCCATGCCACAGGTGCGGAGCCTTCCCTGCCTGTGGCGCCTTCATGGCAACTTTGCAGTTCGCCGCCGTGTCTTGTCCCGCCTGGTGCGGCTTCCATCCCATTGTCGCACCAGGACTACATTGTCCTTGCCACACTCGCAGCCAATGGCAAGGGCGTCGTTAGCCGTAAGGAAATAGTCCAGGCTCTGGGCAAAGACTATTTGGACTACGACCAGCGTCGGCTCGATACGCAAATGCGTCGCCTGCGCCGCAAGGTGGAGCAGGCGTGCGCGCTACGGCTGCCTGTGGCGACGATGCGGGGGGTGGGGTATAGGTTTTACGATCCGATTGAGATTCGGATTTAATAAAAATCGCTTCTCGCGGTTGCGTTTAGGATCTGCGCGTTGCGCGATAACCCATGTCCGCGATACAGCTAGACTTCGCTTCATAGCGCTGATAGTGCACGCTTTAATCCAGGTTCGGACTCTCCAATCAGGGGTGCCAGCTTGCCGGGCTCTTGAACGACTTGTCAGAACCGTTGGAAGCCAGTGCCCGCGACAAACTGGCTTCAGCGTTTATAAGCCGTTTCAGATGCCCCGCCAAGACGTCGTGCGGAAGTCGTTCCGCCTGCCCTGAAACACAAAGAGCCCCGAATAATCGGCGACCGGCCCCGAATACCGGGATAGCAATACTCGACATATTCGGATCACGCTCACGGACTGATATGTAATATCCCACGCGCCGGATGTCGTCATAAACAGGTCCCTGTTGACCAGAAAACGCCAATAGCACACGACCGGATGCCCCTTTGTCTAAAGGTAATTTTTCGCCTGTGCGGACATGGACTCTGATCAGGCTGCTTCTGTCGACCCTAGCCACACAGGTTCGCCAGTTGCCCTCGCGGACAAAAAATGCTGCCGTTTCCCCTGATTGATCGCTAAGGCGCCGCAACAGGGAGTCGATGACGTTATTAACATCAAATGAAGTCTGGTAACGAACCCCCAACCAGCCGGCGGCGGGTCCCAGGCGCCATCGTCCGTCATCTGTCTGGGATAGGTAATCGGCACGGGCCAATGTTCTGGCTGTACGTAAGACGGTCGTTTTATTCATGCTCAGACGCCGGCTTAGCTCTGCAAGGGAGACACTCTGTTCGTTGATTTGAAAAACGTCCAGTATTGCTAACGAGCGGGATACTGCATCGATATTCTCGCGCTTCGCGGCAATCGACGAGCGCTCATGTTTGATTTCGCTATCCACTTTCATAAATCACATATTCCACAATCAGTGTTTCGCTGTGCACAACGCAATTGTACTGATTGATAAGGTTGTCGCAAAATCGACTTCATTAATTTCGTTTTTATTTACCTATCAACGTCGGAAAAAAAATGCCCCTTGAACAAGCACAATCCTCATCTCGTCCTCAAACCCCTGGTATGCGTTTTCGAAACGCGTTAAGTGAAAGCAAGCCGTTGCCTATCGTGGGGACCGTCAATCCGTATTGCGCTATGTTGGCTAAAAGGGCTGGGCATAAAGCGATCTACATCGCAGGTGGCGGCTTGGCTACTCACTCATACGGTTTGCCCGATTTGGCCATGACTACGATGACAGAAGTTCTGGCTGATGTGCGGCGCATAACAGACGTCTGCGATCTGCCGCTAATGGTTGATGTCGATACAGGATTTGGCGGGGTTTTAAATATTGCGCGGTTAATGAAAGGACTTATTAAGGACGGTGCCGCAGCTATGCATATCGAAGACCAGGTTATGTTGAAGCGATGCGGCCATCGTCCGAACAAGGGGCTGGTCAGTACCGCTGAAATGGTCGATCGGATTAAGTCTTGCGTAGACGCCCGGTTAGATGATTCGTTTTTCATTGTTGCCCGTACCGATGCGTTGGCCACCGAGGGTCTGCAGGCCAGCATTGACCGAGCATGCTCCTATGCCGAAGCAGGAGCCGACATGATTTTTGCGGAAGCCTGCACAGAGATCGAGCAATACCGAAAATTTGCTGACGCGTTAAATCGCCCGCATTCCTTGTTGGCGAACGTTACTGAGTTTTCGTTAACACCGAACTTCAGTCTGACCGAACTAGCCGTAGCGGGGGTCTCGGCCGCTTTATATCCTTTATCGGCTGCCCGTGCCATGGCGCACGCAGCCACAACTGTTTATGAGGCAATTTTACGAGACGGATCTCAGAAAAATGTCCTGGACATTATGCAAAATCGAAAAACACTGTACGAGGTCCTTAACTATGAAACCTATGAAGCCAAGTATGACGAGTTGTTCGTCTCCGATTTAACTTAGGCAGGACGCAGATGAATGGTCTTTTGTCAGAAGCCGGGATAAAAGCACGGACCACACTAATCAAGAATGCGGGGATAGCTCGCCAATGAACATCATCGAAATTAACAACACAATGCTTGATCAAAATCTCTATGCCGTTGACTGTCATGCCCATATCGTAGATTCGGCACGATTTCCATTCTCTAATCCGGATGGATATAAACCTGGTCCTAATGAGTGCGGTACCGCTCATGAATTCCGGACAGTGCTGGATCACCATCAAATCACCCATGCACTTCTGGTTAATCCGTTTGCGGGGTATGCAACCGACAATAGCTGCATGCTTGATGCGATAGCCACCTCTAAAGGTCGTTTTAAAGGCATTGCTTTAATCAATGAGAGCACCAGCGATTTGACGTTAAAGCAACTGACCGATGGGGGAGTGATCGGTGCGCGATTCAATACATTGTTTTCCAGCTCAACCTCGCTTCATGGCGCGGAGGGTGCAAAGCTTCTGGCTCGAGTTAAGGATCATGGCTGGTTTGCCCAGATTTATTACCATCACGAAGGGCTGCTGGATCTCTTGCCTTTGTTGAAAAGAACAGGAATTAAAGTAGTCATTGATCATTGTGGTTGCCCCAATACAGGACAAGGAATCATGCAGCCCGAGTTCCAGGCATTGCTTGAACTTGGCCGTGGCGGGAATAGTGCCATCAAACTTTCCGGCGCCTTCCGATATTCAACCGAAGCATGGCCATATAGCGACACTGAACCTTACATACGCGAACTGGTTAAAGCCTTCACACTGGATCGTTGCGTCTGGGGTTCCGACTGGCCGTTTGTCCGGGTTCCAAAACGAATGGATTACGGACCTGTGCGAAGTTTGCTGGATCGCTGGTTTCCCGATGCTGCCGATCAGCGAAAAATCCTCTGGGAAACACCAGGCAACTTGTTCGGTTTCAGCGCAAAGGAGACGGCACATGCGTGAAGTGTGTCCTGGCCGGGTATTGCTCACGCCCGTTGAAGCACGTAGCACCGCCGAACGCGCACTGGCCGGCATGGGTTATGCATCCGACGATGTTCAAATTCTGGCGGACCATATGCTGGATGCTGCGTTATGCGGTTATGAGTATTCTGGTTTGCCCAAAATTCTTAACGTAGCCGAGCAGAGAAGTATTCGTCTACCTGCCACTGCCATGTTTTTAATTTATGAAACGCCCGTATCGGCGCGCTTTCATGGTGGGGGTGAGAATGGCATGCTGACAATGCATCGCGCTACAAAAGTTGCCATCGAGAAAGCAAATGCGCACGGGTTCGCCGTAGTCGGTGTCAATAACACATGGATGAGCGGCAGAGGTAGTTTCTATGTGGAAATGCTGGCGCGGGAAGGTCTGATCGGTATTCATACCGTCAGTTCCCGACAGCAGGTGGCGCCGCCCGGGGGCGCACTGCCTGCGTTAGGCACCAATCCCATAGCTTTCGGGTTTCCAACTGAAAACGAACCGTTGCTGATCGACTTGGGTACATCAGCGATTATGTTCACCGATTTGGCATTGCGGGTACGGCGCGGCGAGTTACTGCCCGAGGGAGTGGCCATTGATGCTGACGGATCGCCTACGCGTGATCCGCTACTAGCCAGTTTGGGCGCTGTCCTGCCATTTGGCGGCCATAAAGGTTTTGCCTTGGCTATGGCTATGCAAGCATTGGGTGTTTTGGCCGGATCAGGCGAGGACAGCGAGAAAAGTGCGGGTTATTTGATCATTGCTTTCAAACCAGATTTGATGATGCCCTTGGCCGATTATCGTCGTGAATTATCTGCCAACGTGGCACGAATTAAAGCAACACCATTACAACCGGGTATCGAGGAAATTCGAATCCCCTCCGAACGCTCATTGCGTGAACGTGCACACAATCGAAAAAAAGGCATCGTCATTGACATCGATATTTTGCGAGCCCTGGAAAAGCTGGGAGGCAGTGAAATCAGCTCGTTTAGTTAGAGGGCCATACATGCTTATATCAATAAACCGATCAGAGACGGCCGTATTAGGCGCGTCTTCAATTCAAGTTTGAAGTCACAATCCCTAAAGGAGGGTCATATGTCAAAATTATTCCAAACTAGCATCTGCACCGCAGTGCTCTCAGCGCTTGCCGCTATCGGCCCAAGTGCTACTGCCAAGGCCCAAGAGGCGTTTCCCTCTAAGCCGATTCGCCTTATTTCCTGCTGCGCCGGTACGGTTGACAGCTTGGCACGCATGCTTGGCGAGCACATTTCGCAAGAGACTAAACAACCCGTTATTGTTGAGACAAAAGCGGGCGCCGCCGGCATCATTGCCGCTAGCTATGTAATGAAGGAAAAGGCCGACGGCTATACGGTTTTGATTGGTACCGGCCAGCACGGAGCCAACGAATTACTTTACGAAAAAGTACCCTACAACTACGCAACTGATTTCACGCCGATCACGGGAGTCGTCACAAACCCCACGGGGCTTTTTGTTAATGCGGCATCACCCTATAACAATATCAATGACTTGGTTGCGGCAGCCAAAAAGCAACCGGGAGTATTGACGTCGGGTTGGGGAAGCACCACATCGCGTATAGGCTCTGAGCTTTTTAAACAGCTGACCGGCGCGGATATCCTAACTGTGGGTTACAAGACGAATCCCCAGGTCACCATCGATTTAATCGGTGACCGCATTACGATGACGATGGGTGATATACCTACCAATCTACAGCATGTCAGGTCGGGTAAGCTGCGCGCGCTTGCCGTGTCTACGTCAAGCCGTCTTGCTCAAGCGCCAGATATCCCTACCCTGGAAGAGGCGGGCGTTAAAGGTTACGACAATTTTGGTTCCTGGATCGCCGCCTGGGCGCCAGCCGGAACGCCTAAAGATACCGTCAAAACACTGAATGGTTTGTTTGAACGCGCACTGACGTCAGAAATGGCACGCAATTACTTCAGTACAACAGGCATGCTGCCGTTTGTGACAACTTCCGAAGGGCTGGAACGTTATCAGAAAGCCGAGCACAACCGTTGGGCACGCATCATCAAAGCGGCGGGCATGACTAAAGGGTAGTAGCTATGACTATGAAAGATAATGGTTTGCTAGCCTTGTGGCTCCATATGGAGCCACAGCATGAAGGAGCGTTAGACGCCTGGTATGACACTGAGCACACCGATATTGTTCTTGAGGTTCCTGGCGTACATGGCTCGCGCCGCTTTAAAGAACGTGACATGGCTGGCGCCGACGCCCCAAAGTATCTTATTTTTTACGAGATGAGGGACGAAACGGTTCAACCTAGCGCCGCGTATCAACAAATCGCTGACAATCCAACGCCTTGGTCGCGATATATGCGCACTTTGTATGAAATGCAACGGCGCATTAACTACAAACTGCTTTCTGTGCACGGTGGGCAAGCCAGCAATGCGGAAAAGGCCATGCTCATGATCCGGTCGGAAAAAATCGCTGATATCGATTTGCCATGGCAAACTGAGTTTGCCTTCCAAGCTAGCCGAATAAAGGGTTGCCGGTCCGCACACGTCTATCGGGCCATGCCAAATAAGCACGGACTGCCCGGAGGAATAAGCGGGACGAGTCCAGACGAGGTGTTGGAAATATATAGCTTTGATGCCAGGGACAGCGATCAGGCGCTGTCCTGGCAAGAGCTACACCGTAAATATAGCGAGGATCGCCAGGCATCATTAAAACCCCTTCAATACACTGTGTATGTGCCTACTACGGCGCCTCGCAGGAACTGCAGGGAAGTTTTGCGACAATCAGAGTCGGCCTAGACCTTGAGCGATACGCTCGCTCAGTAGCTTTCAGGGATTAAGCACAATAGGCTTAATCCCTGAAGCTCGGTTAAATTGCAATAACCATACACGCTACGTATGAGCGTACCGGGTCCTGTCCAAACTATGATTGGAGTTCAGTGCGTGGCATAAGCGGTAGGACCGGCGCCACATTGTGGCCCTTCCCCTGAAGACGACGCCATCAAACGCTTAGGGCGATGCGCTTCCGCTACGGTGGTAAGAGCGACGTTGAATCTCTGGAAACTCTGAAGTCATTATGTTGCGTAGCCATTTGTTTCCCGGGTCGAGCTGTGCACTACGGTGCCAGTACATGTTTACCTGGAAAGTTGGCGGAACAAACGGAAGCCGAACTTGTTTAATTCCGGGAAGGTAATTGAAGAAGTCCGCAAGCGCCTGTGGCACGACGGCGATGGCATCGGTGCTGGCAACAATGATCGGTACGCTCATGAAGTGCGGCGTGCTAAGTACTACGTTACGATCAAATCGCTTCGATTTCATAAACTCTTCGAAAATTTCCTGACTACGGCCGGCCGCCTGAACTACTACGTGTCCGAGTTCCTGAAACTGTGCCATCGTCAATGAGTCGTCGACCAACGGGTTGTCATTACGAATGATGCACGCAAACGAATGAAGACCAATCCGGCGTTGAAAGAATTGGTTGCCCTTAATGTCAGGAAAATACCCAAACGCCAGGTCGACTGTGCCGGCGGACATTTCTTCCTCGAGTTGCGCGGGCGGCATGTGTACCGACCTTAGGGACACTGACGATGTCTGTTTCTGGATGCTTCGAAGCGCAAGCGGAAGGTAAATACCTTCCCCGATGTCGGACAAGGCTAGTCGAAATTCCCTGGTCGACGTTTTGGCATCAAAACCCGGGGGCGCCAGCAATTCTGTGTTTATCGTTTTGACGACGCTACGGATTGGGGTGAGCAACGCCTGGGCCCGGCTGGTCGGTTCCATGCCCCGTGATGTTTTGATAAACAAAGGGTCTTGCAGCGTTAGGCGCAGCCGGCGCAGTGCCGTACTTAGCCCCGGCTGGCTCATGTTCAGTTCTATAGCTGCCTGGCTAACGCTTCGCGTCTCAAAAAGCGCAAGAAAAACTTTAAGTAAGTGAAGGTCAAGGTTCATTTTCGTATTGCTAAAAGCGATAACTATTATGCATTATATTTTATTGAGAAATGGAAGGGGCCGCTCTACACTGTGCTTTCAGAAGGGCATCAAGCTACTTTGTTATTTTTACCGTATAGGAAACCCATGGACACTACTGTTTCTAATCAACCGGATTCTTCCACTCTGTCATGGCCGAGCGAGGGCGAAGCGCGAGTACCTTTTAGGGTTTTCTCTGACCCCGAAATCTACGCCGCTGAACAGAAACACATTTTCCGAGGACCGGTTTGGCACTACCTGTGCCTTGAGATCGAAGTGCCTAATAGTGGAGACATCCGTACTGGTTGGATCGGTGACACCCCTATTATTGTCACTCGGGATGAAGAGGGAAAAATTAATGCAATGGTCAACCGCTGTGCACACAAGGGGGCGCTCGTCGTACTTAAAGACTGCGACCATCAGAAGTCCTTGAGGTGTGTTTATCATGCGTGGAACTATGGCCTTGATGGCAAGCTTAAGAATGTCGTTTTTCGAAATGGGATCAACGGAAAGGGTGGCATGCCTGATGATTTCGATATATCTAAGCATCGATTGGAGCCGATCCGGGTAGAGACGTTTGGCGGTATCGTCTTTGGCACATTCTCGTCTGAAACAGAGCCTCTACAAGAGTTTTTAGGTGAAAGAATTGCGGCATTCCTCGCCCGAAATATGGATCATCCGCTAAAAATTCTGGGCGTACACAGCCAAATAATCCATAACAATTGGAAGCTTTACGCCGAGAACATACGCGACTCATATCATGCAACGCTGCTGCACACGTTCTACACCACTTTCAAGGTCAATCGGCTTGATATGGACGGCGGTATCGTTTTGTCGGATAAAAAATGGCATCACATCAGTTATTCGAAGCGAGCAACGTTCGATGAGGCAGCCGAGTACTCTGACGCCGAAGTCCATTCAGCGAAACACGATTCTAAGCTTGCGGGTCCGGAACTTTTGAAGACATGGAACGCATTCGATGACAACATTACCCACAGCATACAATCTGTATTTCCAACGTTGATGGTGCAGCTGACTTTAAATTCCCTGGCCGTCAGGTTCTTTGTTCCACGCGGGGTTGATAAGACCGAACTATTCTGGATATTTCTAGGCTACGAGAACGATACGCCGGAACAGGAAAGAATGCGGATTATGCAAGGGAATTTAACTGGTGCCGCAGGTCTTGTGGCGTTGGAAGACGGCTGTATAAATTCCTTTGTCCAACGCGGGACGACATCTAGTCCTGATGAAAACTCTTTTATTGAAATGGGCGGCAAGACTGCGGAGTCCAACGAATCGTCTCGTGCAACAGAGGCGGCCGTAAGAGGCTTTTGGCACGGGTATCGCGAAATCATGGGGTACTAACTAAATGAACAACACAATATCTGCGATGCATCGCCCACAATCAAGCAATGCTGTCAAACCGGAAGTCCGGTTGAGTATCGAAGAGTTATTAACTGATTACTGTCATCGGCTGGACGATGGCGAGGTCGATAAATGGACTAGCTTCTTTGCCGAGGGGGCGACCTACAAGATCACGACGCTCGAGAACGTCAAGCGCGGCTATCCGCTGGGGATTATGTACTGTGACGGCCTGGGCATGATGGAAGACAGAATAAAGGCGTTAAAGACTGCCAACATATTCGAAGAGCATGTTTATTGCCACATTATCAGCCGGCCTGAAATCAGGAAAGAGGGCGCCGACATTTATAGCGTTCGTACGAATTTTTCGATTTTCCGAACGATGTATACAGGAGCAAGCGAGACGTTTGCGACCGGAAGGTATCAGGACATAGTTCGCTGTACCCCTTCCGAAACCTTGTTTCTGGAAAAACAGGCAATCGTGGATTCCCGCCGTATCGACACATTGTTAGTGTTGCCAATATAAGCGACATGACACTGTTACGTTCTACCCGTTAGGGTAGAACGTGTCTGAAGAGCGAAAATAGCTGGTTTTCAGAGCTGACTTAATATCAATTATAAATGGAGTAGACA
Organism: Eoetvoesiella sp.; assembly: GCA_036567205.1. Taxonomy (GTDB): domain Bacteria; phylum Pseudomonadota; class Gammaproteobacteria; order Burkholderiales; family Burkholderiaceae_B; genus DATCVA01. The sequence continues at coordinate 10,940 of DATCVA010000240.1, forward strand.
TGACTCAAATACGGAATGGATTTTTTGGCCTATCAAGGATAGTCGCCTCTTGTTCGTTGTTTGTCTGTGCCCTATCGGTTTCTTTTGGCGCGAATGCCCAAACCTGGCCAGAAAAACCAATACAAATCGTTGTGCCATTCGCCCCGGGCGGCATTGCCGACAATGTGGCTCGTCTTATACAGCCGGTCATGCAAGATAAGTTGGGGCAGTCAGTCGTTGTCGTGAACAAACCGGGAGCCAGCGGCAGCCTCGCAACCGACTACGTTGCACGCAGCAAGCCAGACGGCTATACATTGCTTCTGGGCTTGGCTGCCCCTCAAACTCTTAATCAATTTATCTATGACGTTGGCTATGATGGCTTGAAGGATTTTGCGCCCATTACGCTTATCAACACCAATCCCATGGTCTTGATGGTGAATCCATCCTTGCCGGTCCATACGGTAAACGAGCTAATCGCTTATGCGAAGGCGAATCCTGGAAAACTCAATTTTGCCGGGGCCGGTGGACTGACAACGTATAGTGGTGAAATCTTTAAGCATATGGCTGGGATAGACATGCTGCATGTGCGATACCGAGGCGGTGCACCCGCTGTTACGGCCACGGTGGCTGGTGAAGTGCAAGTTACATTTGCCAATTATTCAGACGCACTTCCCTGGATTGCAAATAAGCGTTTGCGCCCCATTGCTCTGACCAGCGCGCACCGCTTTCCCCAGACGCCAGACGTTCCCACGATTGCCGAATCGGGCCTGCCAGGATTCCAGGTAGACGGATGGAGCGGGCTTTTGGCCCCCGCTGGAACACCGCCGGAAATCGTGAACCGGATTGCCGAGGCAGTTCAAATTGCCTTGAAGAGTCCCAGTGTCGTGAAAAGTATGGAATCCATAGGGGCTGTCCCCGGAGGGAATTCACCTGAAGAGTTTCGAAAATTTGTCGAAAGTGAAACGAAGAAATGGGGCGAATTTGTGGAAACGACAGGGATTAAGACTCAATAGTATGGTTGATAGCTCATTGCATTTTCAGACGAGGGCAGCCGTGGGGCGTTCCGCTTTAGTCACCACGGACTGGCTTCAGCGTAATCTTGGCGCTCCAAAAATGCGTGTCATAGAAGCGACGTCGTCGGGGCCGGTTGCCGATAAAGCTTCCAATGTAAGCGGCAACACTCCGCATATACCCGGCGCCCTCGTTCTGGACTTGAACGCCGTAAGCGAGCCCGCTAGCCTGCTGCCAAATACCTTGCCCCAAGCGCACCAGTTTTCCCGGTATATCAGTGAACTTGGCATAGACAATGATACGTTCGTGGTTCTTTACGATGCCCAGGGAATACTTGGAGCAGCAAGGGTGTGGTGGATGTTTCAAGCTTTTGGACACACACGCGTTGCAGTACTGGACGGTGGGCTGCCTAAATGGATACAAGAGCAGCGGCCCCTTGGCAAAACGGCACAACCATCACAAGGACGAGGTTTCCGCAGTGGCAGCCCAGCCAGTAAGGTCAGAACTTTCCAGCAAATGAACGAGGCAGTTCGCTTAAGCGCGCAAATCGTGGATGCCAGGTCTGCAGGTCGATTTCAGGGGCTCGAAGATGAGCCCCGGCCTGGCCTGCGCAAGGGGCATATTCCCGGCAGTATCAATTTGCCTTACACCACGCTGCTCGATTCAACGAAGGGGACTTTTCTTGGCGCAACAGAGCTGGCGGCGAAGTTTATGGCAGCGGGTGTGAATCTTGAACTACCGGTTATCTGC